>NC_009767.1:2910000-3233333 GCF_000017805.1 Roseiflexus castenholzii DSM 13941
GCTGAATGATCGAACGCAGGCAGTGCTCTACGCACTGCGTCGCGGTTGGATCGAAGCGCCAGGCGCGATCCGCAGCGAACCGCCATCATCCGATGTTGAGGATGATGAGGATGAGTGATCGAACCGTTGTTCCACCATATGCGCCATCGTTGACCGATGAACGCGAGACGCTGCCGCAGGAGGCGCGTGCGCTGATTGTGCTGAACCCCTTTGCGGGGCAGGCTGCTGCGTTGCGGCAGAATGTTGCAGCGGCGCGCGATGTCTGGCTGGCGCACGGCTGGACGGTCGATGTCGAAACGACTCGCCTTGCTGGTGACGGCGCACGCCTGGCGCGCGAAGCGGCGCTGCACGGGTATGATGTCGTGGTGGCAGCCGGCGGTGATGGCACGATTAATGAGGTGGTCAACGGTCTGGCGGGAACGCGCGCGGCGCTGGCGGCATTGCCGGTCGGCACGGTTAATGTCTGGGTGCGTGAATTAGGGCTGCCGCTCGAACCGCGCGCCGCTGCCGAGGCGTTGCTCCAGGCGCGACGGCGACGTATCGATCTTGGGCGCGCCGGGGATCGCTACTTTCTGCTCATGGCGGGAATCGGCTTCGATGCTGCGGTTGTGAATGAAGTGCGCAGCGAAGAAAAGCGGCGCCTGGGAGCGCTGGCGTATGTGGTGCGCGCCTTCGACCTTGCGTTGCGCTATCGAGGACGACGCGCGCGCATTACGCTCGATGGGCGGGTCATTCGTGGGCGGGTGCTGCTGGTAGTGATTGGCAATAGCCAGTTGTATGGCGGCGTCTTCAAGATCACGGCGCGCGCCTGCATCGACGACGGGTTGCTCGATGTGTGCATTATCAAAGGCGATAGCCTGGCGGAAGCGCCGCTGCGCCTGCTCTCCATCCTGCGCCAACGCTACAATCTCGATCCGCGCATCGAATATCATCGCGCGCGCACCATCCGCATCGCTACCCGCGGCGCTCTGCCGGTGCAGGTCGATGGCGATCAGTCCGGTTTTACACCGATGACGTTTACCGTCGCGCCGGGAGCGCTCTATGCGCTGCTGCCGCATACGCCGCCGGCCGACGATCTGCTGCGCGCCGCGCCGCCCCGTCGGCGTCGGGTGTGGCAGCGCATGATTGGCTGGATGGTTCGACGCGCTGTGTTGCCCGATGAGGCGGGGCGGCGCGGCGCGCCGGCCGCTTCCCATCAGGTGTGACGATGCGTTGCGTTCTGATCGGTCTCTGCGTTGTGTTCCTGATTGCCTGTGCGTCCCCTGCGCCTGATGCCACGCCAACCTCTGTGGCGCCGGCGCCGGTCGCGCCGCCGTTTGCACCACCCGGTGTTTCCCAACCGACGATGATTGCCGCCGGTGCGCGGCTGCCTGGTCGCCTGCTCTTCGCGCGCGACGGGAATGTCTGGCTGTGGCAGGATCAGGCTGGTCGCCTGTTGACCGGCGCCGGTGCAGCGTCGCATCCCGCCTGGTCGCCCGATGGCGCGCGCATCGTCTTCGTGCAGCGCGACCAGAGTTTTAGCGATTTGATGGCGCTGCCGCTGGACGGCGGCGCGCCGCTGCGTCTGACCGATAACGGCTCCAACCAACCACGCAATAGTTTCGAGCGCATCCGTGAGAGTATCTGGGCATTTTATCCCTCGTTTGCGCCCGATGGCCAGACGATTGCCTTTGCGTCGCAATACGCCCCACCCTCCGGTGCGCCGGCGGCGGAGTACCACCTGGCGCTGTTCAGCATGCCGGCGCAGGCCGGTGGGGCGCGCCGGTTGATCTATGCCGACGATGCAGGGCACGTCGGGCGGGTCACGCATGCTCCCGACGGGTCGGCGATTGTGTTTGTGCTCGAACCGGCAACGACCGGTGGCGTATCGCAGATTCTGCGCTACGACCGCGCAACCGGCGCCGTGACCCCGCAGCCCGGCATCCCGCCGCAGAGTTACGATCCGGCGTTCTCACCCGATGGACGCTGGCTGGCGTTTGCCGGGCGTGATGGTGACCGCACCGACATTTTTGCGATACCGACAGCTGGCGGAACCATTGTGCGTCTGACAAGCATCGGTACGGCGCGCGCCCCCGCATTCTCGCCCGATGGACGGATGATCGCGTTCCTGGCGGTTGCACCCGCTGAGATCGGCTTCGATCTGTGGGTTGCAGACCTCCGCATGATCGGTGATAGCCTGCAAGCGTCCACGCCGCGACAGGTCAGCATCGGATTGCGCGCCGACGCCGACTCCGGTTTGAGTTGGGGGAAGTAGTGCGCATCCTCCATGTGGTTCAACTCTATCATCCGGTGGCAAGCGGCGCGAGCCGCTATTTCCGCGAGATCGGCGAACGACTCGCGGCGGAAGGGCATCGCGTGACCGTGCTCGCCACCGACGCCTGTGACCTCGAACATATCTGGATGCCGGGCCGCCGCCGCATCGAGACGCCGGTCGAAACGTTCAACGGCGTGCAGATCGTTCGTCTGCCTATCCGCCGCCGTCCGGGACCGCCGATCCTCTACCCGGCGCTGCGCCGCTTGATGACCGAGATTTCGCGCCTGCCCGGCGCCGCGCCGCTGCTTCGTCGCCTGGCACTGTGGACGCCACAGTGGCCCGGTGTCGAGGCGTTCTTCGCGCAGTACGGTCCGTTCGACCTCGTGCATGCGACCAATATCACGCTCGATTTCGCCATTCTGCCGGCATATGCGTATGCGCAGCAGCGCGGCATTCCATTCATCTGCACGCCATTCATGCATCTGGGAGAACCTGGAAGCCGCGCTATCGTGCGCTACTACAGCATGCGCCATCAGATCGATGTGCTGCGCCAGAGTGATCGAGTGATGGTGATGACCGGCGTGGAGCGTGATTTTCTGGCAGCGCGCGGTGTGCCACGCGAGCGGCTGCGAGTGGTTGGCGTCGGCGTGACGCCAGAAGAAATACAGGGGGGTGACGGTGCGCGGTTTCGTGCCGATCACCGTGTCGATGGACCGCTGGTGTTGTTCATCGGCGCACTGGCATACGACAAAGGCGCCCTTCATTTGATCGAGGCGATGCAGCGTCTGTGGCGCGACGGACATGCGGCGACGCTGGCGCTCATTGGCGCACCGCTGGCGCATTTCGACGCCTTCTATGCGCGTCTTCCGGCGGCGGATCGGATGCGCATCCGCCTGCTGCCCTATGCTCCCGATGCAGTCAAGCGCGACGCACTGGCGGCGGCGGATGTTTTTGCGCTCCCATCACGCACCGACTCCTTCGGCATCGTGTTTTTGGAAGCCTGGTGCTATGGCGTGCCGGTGATCGGCGCGCGCGCTGGCGGCATTCCCGATGTCATCACCGATGGGCAGGACGGTCTGCTCGTGCGGTTTGGCGATGTTGCCGGGCTGGCGCAGGCGATCCGTCTGCTGATCGGCGACCGCGCGCTGGCGCAGCGGCTGGGCACAGCCGGGCGCGCCAAAACCCTGCGCGATCTGACGTGGGAGCGGGTCTATGCGCGAGCGCGCGCCGTTTATGCCGAGGTCGGCGGAGCGAATACGACCGGCTGTTGCGCAACTTTTGGCGGAGCGTGAGCGATTCCCTTGAAGAGTCCGCATGCTTGTCATTCCGAGCCCTTCGCTTCGCTCAGGGTAAACGCAGCGCGGAATCTGCACGGGTCGCGCACGACCCCGCGCGCTGCGCGGGGTACCATGCCGGATGTGCACCGGGAATTGGTATGAGAGGGGAGAGGCGAGAGGCGCGGGGTGAGAGGGGAGAGGGGAGAGGCGAGAGGGACGAGGCGCGGGGTGAGAGGGGAGAGGCGAGAGGGACAAGGCGCGGGGCGCGAGGGACGAGGCGCGGGGCGCGGGGTGATACCAATGACGCTTGACGATGCCGCATGCGTGTCATTCCGAGCGCAGCGACGGGTCATTCCGAGCGCAGCGACTTGTCATTCCGAGCGCAGCGCGGAATCGGCACGGGTTGCGCACGACCCCGCGCGCTGCGCGGGGTGACCATGCCGGATGGTCACAGGGAATTGGTGGCACAGAGTCAGCGCCGCTCGTCCGGCGCGCCGCCGACGCCGACCTGCACCGCGCCGCAGCCGCCAGCCGCTCGCTGCGCAGGTGGCACGCCGCCATCGTCTTGCTGATGAACGCGCCCGGTCGCCGATCCGCAGCGCGGCGCTTCCTCCGCATGATCATCGCAATACCCATGCCTTTCCAACGACCGAACCTGCCGGAACTGCGCCACAGCCCGAACCGCTTATCAACGCCATTCCGCTTCCGCCTGCCATTGCGCCCGACAGCGCACACCTGGCGCTGACAGCACTGCGTGTCGCGGGTCGTCTGGTTCCGCTGCTGCTTTTGGCGCTCGCCACCCGTATCGACACTCACGATGCCACGCGCGTGCTCGGTGACCAGAGTGCGCATGCGCTGGCAGCATGGCTCGAAGCCTGGGGGCGCCGACCGGTCGTTCAGTTTTTCCGCGCTTCCGGCGACCACATCTTCGATGCCACCATCCTTCAGTATCTTCTGGCAGATGCGCTGACCGCAGCGCTGGCAAGCGACACGACCCTGGCGCACGAAGCGGCGCGACTGCTGCGCCCGGCGGAAGCGCACTCATAACAATGGCGCATATTTTACCGAAACTTTACACAAGATTTATCATACGCTGAAAAAGGCTGCGTATTATTTTTCCACCATTCCAGATCATCGCCAGTTAACCGTACCCGAGGAAGATCTCCGCTGCGCAAACAGTGTCTGTTTGCCTCTGTTGCACGTTGGCAGCCGGGCGACCGCCCCGACTGCGGATGGTGTGTGCTGTATCGGTCAGGTTGCTGTACAGCGCCGTCCGGCGGTCCAACGTCACACTTCCTCAGCATCTGAAAGGAGGTGAGAAGTCGCAGTTTCTATCCCTCTCCGGTTGGTCGAGCGATGAGTGCGAATCGTCCCTGCATATGAGCAACGACGCCTGAGTAAAGCGCAAGGAGGCAAGCATGTCCGACATTGAAACCATGAGCCGTCAGGAACGGATCAATGCGTACTGGAAAGAGAACAACCGGTTGATTGCGATCCTGCTGATCATCTGGTTCTCCGTCGCCTACATTCCGCCGCTGTTCGTCAATCAGTTGAACCAGATCTCGATTGCCGGCTTCCCGCTTGGCTACTATTTCGGCAGCCAGTTCTCGCTGGTTGTGTTCGTTATCCTCATTTTCTACTACGCTTATGCAATGAACAAACTGGACGCGAAGTATCACCTGAAGGACCGGGATAAGTAACAGCGGAGGGAGCGACTTATGGCAGTCAATGAAGCAGTCAAACTGCGCAACAATCGCCTGGCGCAGTACTACGGCATGTTCACAGTTGGTCTGATTGTGTTCAGCCTGATCATGGGCGCACTGGAACTCGGCGCCGGCATGCCGAAAGCATGGATCGGTTGGACGTTCCTGATGCTGACGATGGGCATGTATGCCTTCATCGGCATTATGAGCCGCACCAAAATCCTGGATGAGTACTATGTCGCCGGGCGTAATGTGCCTGCGGTGTTCAACGGCATGGCGACCGGCGCCGACTGGATGAGCGCGGCGTCGTTCATTTCGATGGCGGGCACGCTCTACGCGCTCGGTTACGATGGGCTGGCGTACATCATGGGATGGACGGGCGGCTATGTGTTGCTGGCGCTCCTCTTTGCGCCCTATATCCGCAAGTTCGGTCAGTATACCATTCCCGACTTTGTCGGTGCGCGCTACGGCGGGCGCTGGCCCCGGTTGGTGGCGGCTATCTGCGCCATTATCGTCAGCCTGACGTATGTGACGGCGCAGGTGGTCGGCGTCGGCATCATCATGTCGCGCTTCATCGGCGTGCCGTATGAGTGGGGCGTGGTGATCGGTCTCTCCGGCGTGCTCGTCTGTTCCTTCCTGGGAGGCATGAAGGCGGTGACCTGGACGCAGGTGGCGCAGTATATTATCCTGATCATCGCCTATATGATTCCGGTGACCTTCCTCTCGCTCAAACTGACCGGTTTCCCCTTTCCGCAGTTGAGCTACGGGCAGGCGCTGCAAAACATCACTGTGCTGGAGAAGGAGTTGAAGATCTCGTCCGAAGCGCCAGCGCGCGATGGGACTGGACGCATCATTCAGCAGGGGTATGTTCCTGCCTACAATGAAGGGCTGAGCAACGCCGCTGCCGTAACGGCCATCAATCAGATCAATTCCTACTTTGGTCTGAATATTACCCCGCCGAAGGCGCAGTCGATCCCCGATGCCAGCAAACCGGCTGATGAAATTCAGACTGACTGGCGCGGCACGCCGTGGAATTTCCTGGCGCTGACATTCTGCCTCATGGTCGGCACCGCCGGGCTGCCGCACATTCTGATCCGCTTTTATACGGTGCCAAGTGTGCGTGAGAGCCGCCTGAGCGTCGGATGGGCGCTGTTCTTCATCTTCCTGCTCTACTTCACGGCGCCAGCGTATGCCGCGTTTGCGCGGTGGGAAATCTTGCAGAACGTGGTCGGCAAGGAGATTAAGTCGTTGCCGGAGTGGACGGTCAACTGGAGCCGCCTGGGTCTGATTACGCAGCGCGACTATACGACGCTCGACGGGCGCGAGATTGATAAACTGCCGGCCTGGGCTGCGCCACAGGTGAGAAGTGGTGCGCTGGTGATTACCGACGCGAATGGCAACGGCAAGATCGATCTGGCGGGTGCGACGTTTAGCGAGACCGAAGTCGATGGCAAGAAAGTCGGCGTCTTCGGCGAGCTGTCGGGCACCGCGGTTACCAAGACCAGCACTGATGGCATTCTGCAATTCGGTGAACTGAATATCGACCCGGATACGATTGTGCTCTCGACGCCGGAAATTGCCGGTCTGCCGTACACGGTCGCGGCGCTGATTGCGGCTGGTGGTCTGGCGGCGGCGCTCTCTACCGCCGACGGTCTGCTGGTGGTTATTTCGTCCGCCATTGCGCACGACTTCTACTATCGCATCATTAATCCGAAAGCCAGTATGAACACCCGCATCTGGCTCGGCAAAACGATGCTCGTGGTCGCTGCGGTCATTGCGGCGCTGCTCGCGTTGCCACGTCTGGCGCTGATTGCGCAGATGGTGGCGTGGGCATTCTCGATGGCGGCATCGTCGTTCTTCCCGGTGGTGTTGCTCGGCATCTTCTGGAAGCGCTGCAACGGTCCGGGCGCGATCGCCGGCATGGTTGGCGGCCTGTCGGTGACGCTCTTCTATATGTACAACAACTACCTCGATCCATCGTTCAATGTGCTGGGCATTACCCACCTGGCGGCGGGCATCTTTGGTATGCCGATCAACTTCCTCCTCTGCTACATCGTCAGCAAATTGACGGCGGCGCCGTCACAGGAGATTCAAGACCTCGTCGATCACCTGCGCAGCCCGGAACTCGATGATGAGTTGATGACCAGCATCGCAAGCGGCAAGCAGGCGGCTGGCGCGCGCTGAGCACGTCTTTCTTCGCTCTCGCTTCTCGCCCCTCTCTCGCAGGTCAACGCGGGAGAGGGGCGCAGCGCGCTCTCATGGATCGGAGCGTTTCTGATATACTATGCGCGGTTTTCTGATGATCGGCATCCCATAACACGCGCGAAGACGCGAAGCAGCGAAACGCTGCCTGCTTCGCCATGGTTTCCTGTGGCAGAAAGGACCGGGCATGGAAGAACATCATTCGCCAGTTGAGCTTCTGCCAATGCTGGCAGCGATCCTGATCGGCGCCAAACTGGCCGGGCGCTTGAGTCAGCGCCTTGGTTTGCCTGCCGTCTTCGGAGAACTGGTGCTCGGTCTGGTGCTCGGTCCATCGCTGCTCAACCTGATCCGCCCCAATGATCCGCTGGCGTTGCTGGCGGAAGTAGGGGTCATTCTGCTGATGTTCCGCGCCGGATTGGAAACCGACCTGGTGCAAATGCGGCAGGTGGGGCTTGCGGCAACGATGGTCGCGCTTGGCGGCGTGCTTCTGCCGTTTGGCGGCGGGTTTGCGCTCGGCCGGCTCTTTGGGTTGGATATGCTGCCTTCCTTGTTCGTCGGCGCGGTGCTGACCGCTACGTCGGTGTCGATTTCGGCGGAAGTGCTGCGTGAACTTGGTCATCTGCGCAGTAAAGTGGGTGCAACTATTCTCGGCGCCGCAGTGATCGACGATGTGCTTGGCGTACTGGTGCTCTCGCTCGTGCTGGGTCTGGCAGGTGAAGGCAATCCCCTCGTGGCGATCGGTCAGATGGCGATTTTCTTCCCGGCTGCCTGGCTTGTTGGTGATAAACTGCTGCCGCAGTTGCGCAAAATCGAGCACCTTGCCGGTGGGCAGGATACGGTGCTTGCAATTCTGCTGGGGCTGGTGATGCTGTTCGCCTGGGCTGCCGAGGCGCTGGGGAGCGTCGCCGATATTACCGGCGCGTATTTGTTGGGGATTGTCGTGGCGCGCTACACCGACGAGGAGCACGTGGTGCACCACGGCAGTTCAGCGCTTGCCTATGCCTTTGTCGTGCCGGTATTCTTCGTCAACATTGGGCTGGAAGCCAACGTTACGACACTTGGCGCGATGCCGCTATTCACTATCATAATGGTGGCGCTCGCAATTGCCGGAAAAGTCGTTGGTTGCGGCGTCGGCGCGATGGCGATGCGTCTCTCGTGGCGCGAAGCAGTGCAGATCGGCGTTGGCATGGTCGCTCGCGGTGAAGTGGCGCTGGTGATGATCGCCGCCGGGCGCGCCGCCGGGCTGGTCAACGACGTGCTCTTCACCTCGACGATTGTGATGGCGCTGCTCACGACGCTGATCACGCCGCCGCTGCTGCGTCTGGCGTTCGCGCATCCGAAGCCGCCGCCAGCCGGGGAGCGGAGCGCTGTGATCGAAGCGGCGGAATAAAAACCTTATACCAATTCCCGGTGCACATCCGGCATGGTCACCCCGCGCAGCGCGCGGGGTCGTGCGCAACCCGCTTCGATTCCGCGCTGCGCTCGGAATGACCCGTCGCTGCGCTCGGAATGACCCGTCGCTGCGCTCGGAATGACACGCATGCGGCATCGTCAAGCGTCATTGGTATCACCCCGCGCCTCTCGCCTCTCCCCTCTCACCCCGCGCCTCTCGCCTCTCCCCTCTCACCCCGCGCCTCTCGCCTCTCCCCTCTCACCCCGCGCCTCTCGCCTCTCCCCTCTCACCCCGCGCCTTGTCCCTCTCGCCTCTCCCCTCTCACCCCGCGCCTTGTCCCTCTCGCCTCTCCCCTCTCACCCCGCGCCTCTCGCCTCTCCCCTCTCACCCCGCGCCTCTCGCCTCTCCCCTCTCACCCCGCGCCTTGTCCCTCTCGCCTCTCCCCTCTCACCCCGCGCCTCTCGCCTCTCCCCTCTCATACCAATTCCCGGTGCACATCCGGCATGGTCACCCCGCGCCGCGCGCGGGGTCGTGCGCGACCCGCGCAGATTCCGCGCTGCGTTTACCCTGAGCGAAGCGAAGGGCTCGGAATGACACGCATGCGGCATCGTCAAGCGTCATTGGTATTACCCGCTCATGCGCGCAATCCAGCGGTGCGGTGCGCGGATTTCGTCCATCGTCGGCAGGTTCTCTGGCCGCTCCCAAATGCGGTTGGCAAAGTCGGCGCCACAGGCGGCAACAACCGCGTTGATGAACGCCTCACCCTGCTGGTATTGTGCCAGTTTCAGGTCCATGCCGGTGATGCGATTGAATGCCTCTTCGATCAGAGGACGACGCAACTGACGCTGGCGCACTCGCGCTTCGATGGACGGATAACTGGGGAGCAACTGCGCGCCGATGGCGTTCATGATGTGGTTGGAGTATCCCTCAACGACCGACATCAACGCCTGCATACGGGTGAAGATTTCCCGCTGCTCCGGCGTCAACATCAACTCGATCCAGTGGTGGTCGATCGGTTGCCCCTGCAACAGGCGTTCGATCAGACGCACAATGCCGACGCTGAGCATGGCCGCCTGATCGTTCACCCGACCAATAAATTGCCGCAGCAGGTCCTGAAAGTACGCGCGCACCCAGGGAAACGCCTCGAACTCGAAAACATGCGTGGTTTCGTGGAGCGCGATCCACATGCGGAAATCGTCGCCGTTGAGTCCGAGTTGGGCGCAGATGCGCGCGATGTTCGGTTCGACAAAGTAGAGCGCGCCGCGCAGGTCTGGGTCGGGCGATAGCAGGCCGAGATCGTACTGCCCGAGCACGCGCCGTGCCAGAAAGCCAATCAGCGCCCCCACCTGCATGCCGATCAACTGGCTGTTGAGTTGCCCGATCAGAATGCCGACCATTCCCTGACGCGCGCTCACCTCGTCGTACAACTCTTCGAGCGGTGCAAAGAGCGACTGAAACGCAGCGAGATTCGCTTCAATCCATTCTGCCCGGTCGAACACATAGATTCGGTCGATTGGCTGGGGCAGCCGCACTCCCATATAGGCGGATATCAGCGGCTCGCTGCGCTGCACCATGCGGCGATACTGTTCCTGGCGCGCTGCGCGATCAACCACCGGCGCCAGGTACGATTGCGACACCGCCACACCAATATTCCGTGCCTGAAGCCAGTCGATCATGCGCGGACGCGGCATACCGCTTGCGGCGCGGTTCACCAGGTAGCGCGCGCCTGCGCCGGCAACAAACGCCAGAAGCAATGCCGCGCCAAGACGGCGTGTCATACGGGTAGTATTGAGAGGCACTGGTTGCTATCCTATCACTGAGTGAAGGATGGCGGCTTCTGCCCGCGTCGTTCAGCCGCGGTGCGCACCATCTCCTTCAAATCGTCGTCGGTGATCAGAAACGTCTCGTAACTTGATGTCCCGATCTCTTTCTTCTCTCGCACCCGTCCCTGAAGAACCAACCCGTCCTCGATTTCGATGATGCGCACATCGGTATAGCCGTGTTCGTCTATATAAAGCCCAATCGCGCGCAGCACATCCTGATAGTCGGTTTTCTCCAACCCGCGAAAGAGTTTCATCCCAGCCACCTCCCCTTGTGCGGCGGCTCTGTTTTGCGCTGATCGCGCATCTGCTGAATAATGTAGCGCAGCTCCTCGTGTGAGAGCACAAAATCAGCCACTACCCGAATAAACCCCTGCGCTGTACTTTGATAGGTGACTCCTGAGATGATCCAACCGCGATCGAACTCAAGAATGGCGACTTCGTTGAGGTGCTGCTGCTGAATGAATTGCCCTAGCGAACGGAGTAGCTCTGGGTAGTCGATGCGTTCGTGTTGCATCGTGGTGGTTACTCCTTACGGGTGTGCGCTTTCGAGGTGCATCATATCGGCTTCGGCGGGTGACAACGATGGTCGGACCGCGCGATGAATAAGCCGCATTGCGTATCTTTCAGATTCAGACAGGGCGCGTGAGATATGACCATGTTTCGAAAAATTGTAGCATGTCTGTCAGGCGAGAGCAAGAGGATGGTGTTACGATGTGGTTAAGAGATTGAGGTCAGGGGTTAGGGTTTGGGAGATTGGTTCTCGGTTCTCAGTTCTCACGCGGCGGTTCGAGTTTGCGCACCAGGCTGAGCGCCGGGTCGATCACCAATTCGCCATAGTCGGGGAAACGGACCGTCAGCATTTCTCGATCATCTTCGATGCGGCTGTCGAGCACCTCACCGTCACCGTAGGGCAGGCAGAAAATGCGGTCGCCAGGGACAAATCGCGGTTGCACTTCCGTTTCGCGCGCCGACGTCGCACGGGTAACGCGCCCCTTTACCCGCTCACGCTGCTCGCGCTGCCGTCGTAACCGTTCGATCAGCGCTGCGGCGTCGGGCGCTTCGCTGCGCTCGTCGTTCTGTACAGCGTTTGGCTGTGATGGTTCGGTTGTTTCCGGCGCCGACGGCGCGATGCGCTGCATCGATTTCCGCTCGTCGGGCGCAGGCTGCGCCGGTTCAGCGCGCGGCGCTAGCGGCGGTTCGGGGGATGGGAACGGTTGGCGCCGATCCCGGCGCGTGGCGGATAATTGGGGGTCACACGACGATCCGACGGTCCGGCGCCGTTCGCTCTGCGGATCTGGCGGTGACGGCGCCGGTGATGCGTTGCGGCGTGGCGTTTCAACGGGCGCCCGACCGAGCAGGGCGAGCAACCAGTCCTGCTCGACGCGGCTCAACGGTTCGAGCAGCGGGTCGGCGCGACATGCCAGCGCTACATCGTAGGCGATGGGCAACACATCCTCGGCGTTCTGGTAGAGCCACTGCGCCAGACCGTTTCCACCCGGTTGCGCATCGACGAAAAACAATCGCCGTCGTTCGTGGTCGTAGAACGGCACGAGATCGGTGAACGACGCCAGGGCGCGCAGCGCGACCGCTGCCGTCAGGCACCACCCGACAAATTGCCCCTGCACCTGGATCGCGACCGGTAGTTCGAACCAGCAAGCGGGTGCGATCCAGCGGCTTTCGTGCGGCGCATTGAGCGCCGTGTCAACGGGAGATGCGCCAGGCGACAACTCGCGCCAACCGTAGATCGTCTCGTGCGCCACGACCCGCCCCCATAGCATCCGCTGATCTTGGGTCATCGCGCGCTCCTCGTGGAGATCGCGGATAACGACTTGCCCGCGACGCAGCGGATAGGTGCGTCGTCCACTCGTTTCCAAACGCAACGAGATGCTCCCCTCTTCTTCATCGCGCATCACCACGCGCAGCCCGCCGACTCCCGGCGGCAGCGCGGCGCCCGCAAATGCCCAGCGTTCAAAAAGGGTTGGGTCGAGACATTCGCGAATGCGCGGTTGTTCCGAGCGCGCGGTAATCGCACCGCCGCTGGCTGCCAGCACACTGAACTCTGCATACGGATCGTACTCGCCTGCCGGGATCCAGATCGACTCATCGCCAGGGAGTTCGATCAACTGCTGATGTGCTGCCATCCGCGCAACGATCTCCGCACATCCCCAGGCATCGACATCGGCGGCGGTCAGCGGCAGTTCACTGGCGGCGCACGCGACGTGTTGCGCCAGCACGTAGACGTTTGCCGGCGGCGGAACCCAGGCGGTCAGTGGTCCGTCGAGTACGACGGACACCTGCCGTGCCAGCGCCTGTTCCTGCGGCAACTCGCCAAGCACGACGATCACTGCCTGATACCCGGACGCCAGCAGACGCCGGAAGGCGCTGATCGAACCGGGAAAACCGGCGCAGACGAGCACCTGCGCCGGTTGCAGGTCGGAACCGACCGTGACATCCGCTGAGTCGCCAATGGCAGCCGCAAGCGCCACGCGCACGAGCGCATCGCACAGCACATGTACCCGGTACGACTGCCGCCGCCACTGCGTGACCAGTTCGATGGTTTCGCGCAGCCAGGCGCCGCCTCCCTGCCAGATCGCCGCAACTGTCGCCGGGCGCGGTCCATCGTCGGCATCGATGACGCGCCAGGACCGGCCGAGTAGTGCGTGCAACGCAGGCGCAGGATCGTTCAATCGCATCAATGACGCCAAAAAGCCGGGCGCAGCGCCATGCGCCGCCGCAACGCGATAGGCGCGCATGAGCAGATCGGCGAGGTGCGCGCCGGCGACGCCGGTAAACCGGTGCACATCCGGGAGCACGATCAGGCGTAATCCGTTCCAGAAGGCGCTCCAGGCGCGCTGATGATGACGCAGTACCCGATCATGCAGCGCCTCAGGCGTTGCAATGACCATTCGTGCAAAGGGGTTGACGCGCAGCGCTGTGGTGGACGTTGCCGGAACCTGAAGTGGGCGCGGCAACGACTGATTGGCATCATCAAATGCTGCGTACAGCGCGCGCGCGTGGCTGTCATCAAACGCCAGCATTAAGGTGGTTGCGCCGTGCGCCTCGGCAAGCGCCGCGCGCGCCAGCAGGTGCAACGTTGCCCCAATATCACCGGATACCGCGCGCAACGCCACCGGCTCGCCGCGTCGCAGCGCCGCCAGCGCGTGTGCCTGGTGTGGGCGAAATGGTTCCCCGGTGTACGCGAGCCAAACCTGCACCAGTTGTGGGTCGATCGGCAGATGGCTGATGCGCTCGCCGGGCATGTCGTCCAGCGTGCGCAGCATGATCAATGGGGTTGAGTCGCCCCGTCCGCGTTGCCGCGCAATCGCCTGAATGATGTCGCTGATGCTTTGCACGTGTGAGAACCGAGAACTGAGAACCAAGAACCGAAAACCTGATCTCTAACTCCTCACTCCAATACCTTTCGAATAAGCTCATACAAAGGCGCAAAGGCTCCACGCTTTCGCCTCGTCGATGATGGCTCGTCGTCCTTATTTGAAAGGTATTGCTCCTAACTCCTCATTCCTAACTCCTAATTCTAGCACACGGCGTGATTATTGTCCGACGACCACACACTCGACTGACGGATACGGATTGGAGTCGTAATCGACGATACCAGGAGTTGGCACCGCATCGCCGGTGATCTGGCAGCGCACATCGCCGAACTCTGCCGTGCCTGCGGCTATCAGACGCACATCGAAATCGAACGCCACCTCGATGGTCTTGAACCAGGGTGGCACAATGGCATTGCCAACCACAACCTCAGTATCGCCAATTTCATAGGAAATCTCAACCTGAGGCTGCGTTCCATCGACGAGCAACGTCAGTGTGCGTACTCCAGGCGTCGGTGAAGGCATTGCAGTGACGGTGACGGCGACCACCGTCGGCGTGGTCGTTGGCGTGGCGGTTAGTTGCGCGGGTATCGCCGTGAACGTAGCGGTTGGCGTCGGCGGCGTCGGGGTGGCGGTTGGTGTTGGGAGCGCCGTCGTTGCCGCCGGTGTTGGCGACGGAGATGATGGAACAAGTGATGCCGTTGGCGTGGCAGTCGATAACAGTATGGTTGGCGCCGCGGTGAGAGCGACGGCTGGCGTCGCAGCGGGAGCGGCGGTTGGCGTCGCGGTGGGAGCGGCGGTTGGCGTCGCAGCGGGAGCGGCGGTTGGCGTCGCGGCGGGAGCGGTGGGAGCGACGGTTGGCGTTGCAGTGGACGTTAGCGACGGAGTGGCGGACGGCGTCGTAAGCGGCAGCGCCTCGGTTGCGCGCATAACCGTGGACTGTGGAGCGGAGAGGCTCCCTCCAAAACGCGCGATCAGAATGATCACTCCGGTAAGAAACGCCAGCGCCGCCAGGATCAACTGGATGCTCGGACGCTGCGATGGGAGCGGGTTCATGCGTCTCTTTCCAGCGAACTGCGTTGGTCAGCGATTGTACCGTGTTTCACATTCGGTTGTCAATGCTTCAGGGTTGGCGCGTGGAACGCTCGCACAGCACAAACGAACCGCCTTTCCCAATGCGATAATCGTAGTCGCGGTCGCCGACCCGCAGGACAACGCGGTACCCTTCGATCTGCACCTGCGGATAGATCATACCGGGTTGCGGGCAGCCGAGCGATCCATCGTTCCAGATCACCGCTTCTGCGCCGATCAGTGTGATCGTTGACGGATCGCTGCCGCTCCGCACCGACAGGTCACCGATCAGACGTGCGAGCAGGTCCGCCGGGAGGATCGCCTGCTCTCCGATATTCACCGGCGGCGGTTGCGCTTCCGGCGTCGGCAGCGTCAGTGCTGTGACCTGCGGCGGGGGCGCGGGAAGTGACACGGTCGGCGCCGCAGTGACCATGGACTGTGGCGCAGGAGAGGGGACCGGCGCCATCGTAGCCGTTGACGGCGGTGTGGGAGGTGGCGCCGCCGGCGTTGCAGCAGTTTCCGGCGCGGCGTCTACGACAGACGGCGCCGCTGCCGGTGTTTCGGCAGCGGGTGAAGCCGATGGTTCGGCTATCAGGTTTTGCCCGGGTTCACCGGTGGGGAGCGGCGCTGCCGATGGCAGCAACGGCTCACCCGCCGGGGGAACGGACGTGTCGCCTCGTGTGGCGGTAGGGGCGCCGCACGCAGCGAGCATAAGGATCAAACCGCCTGTGAGCAGGAGAAAGCGCATGGTTCCGTCCCTCCATGAGAAAAACACAACCCATACTGCGGCTGAAGATTAACAGACGGGCATACGCTGCACATCCTCTCATACCAATGACCTGTGACCATGCGGCATGGTCACCCCGAGCAGCGCGAGGGGTCTTGCGCGACCCGCTCAGATTCCTCGCTGCGCTCGGAATGACCCGTCGCTGCGCTCGGAATGACCCGTCGCTGCGCTCGGAATGACCCGTCGCTGCGCTCGGAATGACCCGTCGCTGCGCTCGGAATGACACGCATGCGGCATCTTCAATCGTCATTGGTATAATCTGCAAGCGAATGAACGTGAAATACATCCAGTAAATCTGCGCTGGCAGATCGCGCGCCCGCTGAGCGGGCGAAAGCCCTCGCTCAGGACGTGGAAGCCCCGCAGGGGCTTTCATGATCTCAGCAAGGGCTTCAGCCCGCAGCGCCCAGGAAAACCGGACAGTTTTCTTGATTGTCATCAACCGCCCGGCGTAATCAACGACGTGTCTACCCCTTCAACGCCGAACCGGCCCGATTTGTTCCATAAAAAAGAACCCCGATCGTGCCGATAGGGCGCGATCGGGGGTGAAGGACGCGATGTTGGCGCTACCGCACCTTGATCGCGCGCGCTTCGTTACCGGACGGACCGTAAGAGAACATGAGCAGGATGCCGGACTCGGTCGTGGTCGCAGTTGAGCCGGTAGTGAAGATCCGCAACGATGTGCTCCCGCCTCCCGGCGCCGTGCCGAATCCCAATGGACTCAGGTAGAACGAGTCGACATACCGTGGTGCGCCGATCACCGTGCTCATGCCGTCAATGGAACTCAGCTCGTTTCCTGTGAAATAGTTGTCATAGACATACGCATCCACGTTGATCTGCTGGCCCGGCGACGTGACGCCGATCTGCTCGCCGCAGATCGTCACAATCGTGTTCGCGCTGTTCGTCGGGTGCTCGGTGAAGAAGAAAGCACGGAAAGGACCCGCAGGCGGACCAACGAAGAATGCATTCTGTCCAGACGAGGCGAATGTTCCTACCTCCGACGTAAAGCCGATGTAGTCAGGCGTGCCATCGCGGTTGGTATCGAAGAGAAGATCAAACTCTACCGGATAGTTCGAATGCGTGATACGCTGGTGAGTGTTGATAGCGAACCGGATCAAGAGCGATGACGTGCAGAAGGTCGGAGGCACGCCATAGGTCGCCACCCCGACATACCGCAGGTCCATCGGCGGCGCCTGCTGCCCTGCGCCCGGTGATGCTGTCACGAACGGATTCTCGCCGATCAGCGCGAAGGTCTCGACATCGACCGGATTGACGCCGTTATTGGTCAGCTGCAGGGCGAATCCTGGAGCATTGTCTGCACACGCCGCAAACCTGCTGCACCGGCAACGCACCTGATGGATGCTTCTATGGGTTGTGGCTTTAACGAGATATATGTATTATACCTGTCATGTTCCAGACCATCCAGGATGTCTTCCAGCGCGCCAAAACGGGATTCATATGGTTCTGATAACCAACATTGTGGATTGGTACAGAAAGAGAGATGAAAAGACTGTTATCTGAAAGAGGGGCGCGGCAATGCGCCTGCGTCGTTCCGAAACATCCGGCGGTGCGTCGGTGAGAGACGCCAAACCGGCGACCGGCGCGCGAGTGTTGGGACCCCCTGAAACCTTTTGACACCCATCACGATCGGCAACCGCAAACGCGAGATGTCGGTAGAGATCGTCATTGCTCTGCGCCCTTCCACAAGGACGGTGATGGCGTAAATTCCTGATAACAATCTTTTCATTTACCGGCGGCGTTGATCCGGTTTTCCTCATTCTGTTGCTCTGAACCACGTTTCCCGCAACTATCTGTTCGTATCTTGACACTGATACGGATTTATTTATGATAGTTCGTATCCGGTCTATCCAGTCAACCAGATCAAGTCATGGCTGTGGTGTTCTCTTATCACCGCAGCGCCTGTTGGCATGTGTTCAGCGAGAGGAGGTGGGCACGGCGTTGGTGCGCATGCCTTGCTGTTGGAGTCTTCCGTTTTTGTCTTGAATAGACGGTCAGGGAGCCTATGAAACGCTACACGACACGCCTGAGTCTGGCAGCGATGACTTTGTTGCTGTCGCTCATTCTGGCAGCGCTGTCGCCGCTGCGCGCCGTTGAGGCGCAAACCCGTCCAAATCGCCCAACACCCGGAACGCCGCTGACAATCGAACCGGCGACCGTGACGAACCGCGAAGACCTGGCAGTCAACAAGAACATGGCTGTCTCTCGTGATGGCTCGATGGCGAGTGTCTTTCTCAAGATCGACTCGCCCTCGCTGGCTACGTTTATGGCGCAAAATGGCATAACGGATATGAATGCGCTGGCTGCACAAAACTATCTGCGCCAGTTGAACGCCGAACTCGATGCGCTCGTCGCGCGGGCGAAGCAATTGGTTCCCGGTCTGAGTGTCACCCATCGTTTTGACCTGATCATCGGCGGCGTTGCGGTGGTGGCGCCGGTCGGTGAGATCGATAAACTGCGGCGCCTGCCGAACGTGGTGGACGTGATCAACGACCGGATCGAGAAAATCGAAACCTACCGCACTCCCGCTTTCATTGGCGCAACCACTGCATGGGGCAGAGGCGGCGGCTCGGCTTTTGCCGGCGAAGGGGTCATTTTCGGTGTGCTCGATAGCGGCGTCTGGCCCGAACACCCTTCGTTCTCCGATCCCGATCCGCTCGGCAAGCCATACGCGCCGCCGCCACCTGCTCCGGGCAACCCCGGCGGTGTGCGCGCGTGCGATTTCGGCAGTGCGACCCCCGGCGACGCGCCGTTTGCCTGCAACAACAAACTGATCGGCTCCTACCGCTTTATGACCGCCTATGACTTCTTCGTCGGCACCGAGCCATACGAATTCCGATCCGGTCGTGATGATGACGGCCACGGCACCCACACGGCCTCGACCGCAGCCGGCAATCGCGGCGTGGCAGCCAGTGATGGCAGCCGGGTGTTCGGCGTGATCTCCGGCATCGCCCCGCGCGCTTATGTCGTCAACTACAAAGTCTGCGGTGAATTGGGCTGCTTCTCGACCGACTCGGCGGCAGCGGTGCAGCAGGCGATCCGCGATGGCGTGCATGTGATTAACTTCTCGATCAGCGGCGGTACCAACCCCTACAGCGATATTGCTTCGCTCGCCTTCCTCGACGCCTACAACGCCGGTGTTTTGGTCTCTGCCTCGGCTGGCAACTCGGGTCCCGCAGCCGACACGGTCAACCATCGTGAGCCGTGGGTGGCCACGGTTGGCGCCAGCACGTCGGACCGGTCGTACCTGAGTACGCTCACCGTGCAGGGCAGCAGCGGTACGTTCACCGCCGTCGGCGCATCGAGCGGCGCTGGTATTGCCACACCAACACAAATTGTGGTCAACAACGCCGATCCGCTCTGTCTGAACCCGGCGGCGCCGGGTAGCTTTACCGGGCAGATCGTTGTCTGTCAGCGTGGCGTGATTGCGCGCGTCGCCAAGAGCGCCAATGTCGCCGCCGGCGGCGCCGTCGGCATGATCCTGTACAATCCGTCGCCGAGCAGCCTCGATGCCGATTTCCATGTCATTCCCACGGTTCACATCCAGAATACCGACGGTACGGCGCTGCTGGCATTCCTGACCGCCAACCCCGGCGCGACGGCGACCTTCACTGCCGGCGCCCCCGGCTCGATTCAGGGTGATGTGATGGCCGGCTTCAGCTCGCGCGGCGGACCGGGCCAGACGCTTGGTATCAGTAAGCCCGACGTTACTGCGCCCGGCGTCAATATTCTGGCCGGCTACACTGCGATTGAATATGGCACGCCGGTGCCGCAATTCGCCTTCCTCAGCGGCACCTCGATGTCCAGCCCGCATAACGCCGGCGCCGCCATTTTGCTGAAGTGGCTGCACCCGACGTGGACCCCAGGGCAGATCAAGTCGGCGTTGATGACGACAGCCAAAGCGGCCGGAGTGTTCAAGGAGGATGGTGTGACGCCGTTCACCCCGTTTGATGCTGGCTCTGGGCGCATTAATCTGCGCAAGGCGTGGGATCCGGGGTTGACGTTCGATGAAACCGGTGCAAATTACGTGACGTTGCAGAACGAACTGTGGAAGGCAAACTATCCCAGCCTGTACGTCCCGAAGATGCCGGGGTTGATCACGGTCAGCCGCACGGCGCGTGAGGTGTCGGGCTACGATAGTTTCTACAAGAGCACTGTCTCGTATCAGGCCGGTCAGCCACGTGATTTTACGGTAACGGCGCCAAAAGAGTTCTTCGTTCCGGCCAATGGCACGTACACCTTCGACATTACGGTCGATGCGCGCAATGTTCCGGTAGGTCAGGTGCGCCACGCGGTCGTTATCTTCACCGAACGCAACGGTTGTCAGGTCCGCTTCCCGATCACCATCGTGCGCGGCGAGCCGGACATTCGCATGGAGAAGCGGTGCAATCCGGCGACGCTGGCGCTGCGCGGCACAACTGACTGCACGATCACGATCTCGAACACGACCTTCAGCAATGCAAGCGTGACGCTCAATGACACGATGCCCAGGCAGTTGAAACTGGTAAGCGGCAGCGTGACCGGTGGGGCAACTGAGATGGGCAACGGTCTCACCTATAGCGGGACCTTGACCGGCGCAGCGCCGCCGGATGTGAGCGCCGGCCGGCTGACCTTTAACGGGTATCTCTCGCTGGCGAGCCTCGGCGCTTCTCCCAATGTCTCCCTTGGCGACGAGTCGCTCGTCAATCTTACCCTCTCGCGTCCGTTCCTGTTTGGCGGGCAAAGCTACAACACCGTCGCTATGGTCAGCAACGGTTATGCCGTGGTTGGCGGCGGCACTGCGGCGGATATTTCATTCGTCAACCGCACTTTCCCCAACTCGGCGCGCCCGAACAACACGCTCGGCGCGTTCTGGACTGACCTCGACGGCAGCGCTGGCGGCAACTACTACGCTTACCTTGTCGGCTTCGGTCCGTGTAGCAATCCGGCCAATGCCTGCTGGCTGATTCTGGAATGGGAGAATGCGCCAAACTGGAGTGATAGTCAAGTCAATACGTTCCAGATCTGGATCGGACTGAACGGCGTCGAGGACATCACCTACTCGTATGGTCCGGTTCTTTCAAGCGGTGATGGCGGGTTCGTCACGGTCGGCGCTGAGAATGCGTTTGGCAATCGCGGCGCGAATATCTACAGTAACGACGGCTTCGGACCGGTTATCGGCACGATTCCGACGGCAGGGTCGAACGATGTCTACATCGCAACGACCCCTGGCGCTCCCGGTCAGACGGTGACCATCGGGTTCCGGGCGCAGGGCGTGCGTGTCGGTCGCTGGACGAACTACGCCGAGTTGACCAGTCCGGCGTTCTTCGGCACGTACATTAAGTCGTTCAGCGGCGAAGTTGTGCGACCGTAACGTTTGAACCGGCAGCAAAGCAGCGCCCTCCCGTAGACTGACATCTGCGGGAGGGTTCTATGGGAGGGGCGCGGCGCTGCGGCGTCACGCCCCTCCCATCCGGCGGCGCGTTGGTTTTAAGGGCGGACAGAACACCCGAGTGAACACCGGCACTCCCGCCGTGGGGGACGGTCGCAAGCACGGCGCCAGTCTCCCCGCTCCCGCGCGCGGGAGTGGAGCGGGGGTGAGGGTCCAACAGCGCATCCCAACGCCATGCATGCCCGCTCTGCTTATGCGCGCGGTCTGCTCTTGAAGCGCGTTGGTCGGAGGCGCCAGACAGCAGACAATCGAAAGAGTCAGCGATCATTGCCGCCGTATCGTCTTCGGCGACGCTTTGGCGGCTTCTCCGCAGATGACAACAGCAGATTCACGTCAATGAGGTTCTGCCAGATCTTCGATCCATCCTGCGCGTTCGAAAATCTTCATTCGATTTCATCACCGGCAACCTGCTGAGCCTGAGTAGTCTTTCGGATCTCCATTTATACCAGAACGCTTCGATCACAGGTCGCCTTGTAGCGGACGGGCGCGATCGTGCAGCGGCCTGGATGTTCTGGTTCGCGAAGCGTGGAAGAGGACATGGATTCTCGCAGATCGAGACGGATGGACACGGATAGCCCCTCTTCCAATGTGCGCCAATCCGCAGGAATCTGCCGCATCCGTGTGTCTGTGTTCATTCACGCCAGATCATACCTGACCCGCAGCGGGCATCCCAATC
Source organism: Roseiflexus castenholzii DSM 13941 (assembly GCF_000017805.1). GTDB lineage: Bacteria > Chloroflexota > Chloroflexia > Chloroflexales > Roseiflexaceae > Roseiflexus > Roseiflexus castenholzii. The sequence continues at coordinate 2,931,962 of NC_009767.1, forward strand.
ACGGATCGCCACGCGGTGGGCGTCCCGGTTGGTCGCCGAGCGGTCCTGCCAGCGCATCGCACAGGAATAACCGGCGTTGACCATCACCGTGATAGCGGTAGATTTGCCCGTTTGCGCGCAGTTGTACCAGAACGCCGTCAACCAGCACCTGCGGGTACATCATCCCTGGTTTCGGGCAACCGAGCGACGTATCAGGCCATGTGACCGCATCAACTTCCACGACCTCAATGGCTGATGCATCGATCCCCAGGCGTTGCGTCAGGTCCTGTTTCGCCGCATCGATCTGCGCATCCATCGCCGCGCCGAAAGGGGGTGTCAGTGGTTGCACGTTGTATGGCGGCGCGGGGCGCATGGGTTCATTCGCCTGATCGGGCGTGGGCATGGGTGTCTCCTTCCCCTGTTCGGCAACTGGGACGGGCGTGAACATCGATGTAGCGGTTGGTATTCTTGGGTCGCCGTTTGTGGATGACGGCGCCACAGACGCAGCCGTCGCCGTTGGTTGTCGGACAGGGGTGTCGGCGATCAGCGGTTGTCCGGGAACGCCGGTAGGGAGCGGTGGTTGCGTCGGTTGGGAAGGCGCCGAATTAGACGGTTGGGTCGGTTCGGCCGGTAGAGCTCCTGTGCTGGCGCTGCCGCATGCCGCCAGCAATAGTGCGCATCCGAGCAGAGTTGCGATCATCGCGCGCATGGCATTCCTCTGAGTTCGTCAAAGGTCCTCTGCTCATCATAACGCGCTGGGGACCTGATTTGTTCCCTTGATGGCACGGGCGCTGCTGCCTTTCCCCCTCGCCGCCTGCGCCGGTTGTCCACGAAGGGGCGCGAAGGCGCACGAAGGGGCGCGTCACCCTTTTCTCCCTTCACCTTTCAATCTTCCCTCTTCCGTCACCTGTGCCGATTGTCCACGAAGCGCGCGAAGGCGCACGAAGGAGCAATCCCACTCTTCGTCGCCTGCGCCGGTTGTCCACGAAGGGGCGCGAAGGCGCACGAAGGGGCGCGTCACCCTTTTCTCCCTTCACCTTTCAATCTTCCCTCTTCCGTCACCTGTGCCGATTGTCCACGAAGCGCGCGAAGGCGCACGAAGGAGCAATCCCACTCTTCGTCGCCTGCGCCGGTTGTCCACGAAGTGGACGAAGACGCACGAAGGGGCGCGTCACCCTTTTCTCCCTTCACCTTTCAATCTTCCCTCTTCCGTCACCTGCGCCGGTTGTCCACGAAGCGCGCGAAGGCGCACGAAGGGGCGCGTCACCCTTCTACCTTCACCTTTCACCTTTCAACCTTCAACCGTTCAACCTTCAACCGCTCCTCCGCTCCGACGCCAAAGATCAGGCGCACGCCGCGGTCGTAGGTGAAGTAACTGTACGCCCAGTTCAGCAGCACCAGCGCCCGATTGCGGAAACCGACCAATTCCATAAGGTGGACGAAGAGCCAGCCGACCCATGCCGGCCAGCCGGTCAATCGGATGCCAAAAGAGTCGAGCACGGCTGCGCTCCGCCCAATCGTCGCCATCTGCCCTTTGTCGAAGTAGCGGAACGGCTTCATCGGGTTGCGCCGGGTGCGAGCAATAATGTTGCGCGCCGCCTGCTCCCCCATCTGAACGGCGACCGGTGCGACCATCGGGTAGGGTACGCCAGGACGGTATCCCTCCAGATAGGCCATGTCGCCAACCACGAATACATTGGGGTGTCCTGGCAGCGTCAACGTTGGTTCGACCTTCACCCGCGCGCCACGCCCTAGCGTTACGCCAAGCGCCTCTGCCAGCGGCGATGCGCGCACTCCCGCTGCCCACACGATTGTCTCGGCTGCCAGTTCCGAACCATCTTTGAATGCCAGCACTCCTGGACGGGCATCCGCCACCGGTGTATTCAGGCGCACATCCACCCCCATGCGACGCAATCGATCCAGCGCCGCGCGCTGCAACGACTCGGGAAACGTCGCCAGCACCCGGTCGGTCGCTTCAATGAGCGCCACATGCGCCTGATGGACATCGAGCATCGGATAGTCTTTGCGCATCACATGGCGGATCAACTCGACAAATGCCCCCGCCAGCTCGACACCGGTGGGCCCGCCGCCGACGACAACGAAGGTCAGCAACGCCGCGCGGTGCGCTGGGTCGCGTTCGGACGCAGCGCGCTCGAAGCAGTGCAGGATATGATTGCGCAACCGCTGCGCCTCGTCGAGGTCCTTCATGCCAAGCGTATATCGCTCAAACCGCTCATTCCCAAAAAAGTTCGTTGTACTCCCCGCTGCCAGCACCAGATAGTCGTAGGACACAGAACCGACGTCGGTCAGCACCGTATGCTGCTCGAAATCCACGCCGTTCACCTCGGCGAGCAGAAAATTGGCATTGCGATAGCGTCGCAGAATCGCGCGCACCGGATACGCAATCGACTCTGGCTCCAGACCGGCGGTTGCCACCTGGTAGAGGAGGGGCCAGAAGCCGTGGTAGTTCGTCCGGTTGATCAGCGCAACGGCGATCTCATCGAGATCGGTGATGAGACGTTTCGCTTTGAGCAACCGCAGCCGTCGGTCGATGCCACACTCATCGCAACGCCGGCGCCTGTTCCGGCGCCGCCAACCGCTCCGGCGACCCCGCCGCCGCAGCCGGCGCAGGGATTCCGTCTGCCTCCGGCGCAGCCACAGCCACCGTCTCAGCCGCCCCAGGGAATGCCGCCGTCGCCCCCGCCGCGAGGGTTCCAGGTTCCGCCAGCGCAACCGCAGTACCAGCCGCCAGCACAACCACAGGGATTTCAGGTTCCGCCAGCGCAACCGCAGTACCAGCCGCCGCCAGCCCAGCCCGCGGCAGCGAAGCCGGCCCGCAAAGGGTGCCTGCCAACCTGGGCGCTCATTCTTGGATTGGTCGGCGTTGTGCTGGTCGTCGGCTGCATTGGCGCACTCGTGGTGACCGGCGCTATCAATGTGCGGATCGGTCCGACGCCGCAGAGCGGCAATGGAACGCCTCAGAGCGGGAGCACAACCGACACGACGCCCCAGAGTGGCGGCACGGTTTTGCCGACACCGACCCGCGCGCCGGCGCAGACTGCGCAACCGGCGGGTGACAGGGCTGCCTGGACGGTCCTGGTCTATCTTGATGGCGATAACAATCTGGAGCGGGACGCGGTGATCGACTTCAACGAAATGGAACTCGTTGGATCCAGCGATCAGGTCAAGATAGTTGTCCTGTTTGACCGCATCGGCGCCGCCGCGCCATGGGACGACGACTCGAACGGCAACTGGGAGACCACCAAACGTTTTCTGGTGACTCAGGATGATGACCCGAACACCATTCGCTCGCAGGAACTGGACGATCTGGGCGAATTGAACATGGGCGATCCGCAGACGCTGGTTGATTTTGCAGTGTGGGGGATGCAGACCTACCCTGCCGAACGGTACGCCCTCATTCTGTGGGACCATGGCGCATCGTGGGCTGGGATCGCCTTCGATGACACCGATGGCGAAGATGGCATTAACATGCCAGAACTCGACGCGGCGCTGCGGACGATTCAGCAGCAGACCGGCAAACGCATCGATCTGATCGGCTTCGATGCCTGTCTGATGGCGCAGATCGATGTGGCGCTCGTCACCGCGTCCTACGCCGATGTATTTGTCGCCTCCGCCGAACTCGAACCGAACACCGGCTGGCCCTGGGACCTTCTGCTGCGTCGCCTGATTGAGAACCCACAACAGGATGCAGCGGCATTCGGCGCCGCGATTGTCGAGTCCTACCGCGAGTTCTATCAGCCACGCGACGATCCGACCGTAACTCTCTCGGCGTTCGACCTGACTCGCGCCGGTGACCTGCGCCAGAAGTTGAACGCGCTCTCCGACGCCATGCTCACCGGCATGGGTGAATCCTACTCGGCGATCGCCGAGGCGCGATCATTCGTCGATGTGTACAGTCAGCCCTCTCCCGAAGAGTTCAGCGCCGCCGATCTGGGGCACTTCGCCCGGCTCGTTGTGGACCGTGGGGCGCGTCCCGCCGTGGCGGACCCGGCGCGCGCCCTCTACGAGGCGATTGATCAGGCGCGCATCGCCGAATGGAATGGCGGTTTTCATGCTAACTCTACCGGACTGTCAATCTTCTTCCCGCAGTATGCGCAACTCTATCCGCCGATCTATGGTCAGGGGGCATCGCCTCTGCCGCAGCAGACCTCGTGGGGCGACTTTCTAAAGGCGTTCCATACTGCCAACACCGGTTTGCAGAGCGCTGCCGAGATCGGTTCGCTCACTGTCTCGAATACGACCGTGAGCATCGATAGTCCGATCACGGTCGAAGGAGTCGTCACCGGCAACGATATTGCCTATGTCTTCTTCTTCGCGGGTATTCCAAACAACGACCGCAGCGGCGTATTGCTCACCAGCATCGACTTCCTCTATCCGCCGGGAAGCGTGCCGGGCAGCAGCGTTCCTCCCTGGACTGGCGGCAGCACACGGCTTAAGGTCAATTACAGCGGCACGCAATGGGGGTTGACCAACGGACAGGATACCATTCCGGTGCTGCTTGGTCCGGCGAAGTATGGCACGGCGCTGTATGGTGTTGAAGGGATTTATACCGTCAGGAGAACCAACGAGCGAATTACCGCAGCCCTGGTTTTCAATGTCGAAAGTGGGACGCCTGAGTTGATCACGGTCTATGGCTTTCCGAGGAACCAGAAACAGGAATCGCAGCCGTTCGAGATCACACCGGTGCCAGGTGACTCCTTTACTGCCATGATCCGCACGTACACTGTGAAAGGTGACCGCCTGGAACCCGGTTTCGTCGAAGGTGATACACTCACGATTGGCAACCAGCCGCTCGCTGTGCAACGCATCCCGATGCAGAGCGGCGCCTATGTCACCGGCTTTCTGGTGCGCGACATCGCCGGACGTTTCAGCTACCAGTACGCCGACATTAATGTGCGCAACACGGGCGCTGGTGCAAACGTGCCTCCTCCAGTGCAGACATCGCCCGGCACACAGGCAGGGTACCAATCGTACAGCAACCCGAAACTCGGTTTCTCGATTGAGTATCCGACAACCTGGAAAACGCTTGACACCGGCAATGACCAGATCTACTTCTACGATCCTGCCGAAAACGGGAATGTCTTCGTCAGCATTGACGTGTACCAGACGGGGTTGACGCCATCGGAAGCCAACCAGCGTTTGCTGGAGTTCTTCCTTGAGTCGCTTCAGACGCAGCAGAACTTCCAGCAACGGCCCGGCGATCCGTTGCGGGTCAGCGGAGAAGTCGGACCTTCGGCGAGTTACCAGTACACCGATCAGAATGGCATCACCTTTACCGGCCTCGTCGTTGCCGTGAGCAGCCCGCGCACCGGACTGAGTTACCTGATATCGGTGCAGGCGCCTTCCACCGACTTCAACCGTCACGCAGAGACGCTTGGCGCCATCGTCGACTCGATGAAGATTGAGTGACGCGGTGCTGTGGTCTTATACTTCTGCCCCTCTCTCCGGCATCGCCGGAAAGAGGGGCTTCTGACTCGAGGCGTTGCCTTTTGCCACATCCCGATCAGAGCGGAGGCGTCGCCGGAGCGAAGGGGCGTGGTATGGCATCACTCCCGGGACCCCTCGCTTTGTTTGGAATGATGACCCTCGTTGTCGTCTTGTGCCCGACACGCAAGACAGGGCTTGCCAGAAATCGACACGTATGAATTCTGTGGCGCCTCGATCCATCGCCGGTGTGCTATGGAACATGCGGGAGCGGGGGCGACTCGCCCGGATAGGGATTTGTGAGGAGAGTACGCCACATTGCAGGTCTATGGCACAATGCCACGATCCGTCATCCATCCATATCCATACCAATGTCCTATTGAGCCGTCCATTTCCTTTGCTCCGCAGAAACGGTATAATGAATGTTGGTATAAATGTCGTTCTTGCCGTATCACATATGCTTGCGCCAGATGAGATCGTTCAACAGCGGTATCAGATTGTTCGCCCAGTTGGGAAAGGAGGCTCAGGCGCAGTCTATGAAGCGATCGACCTTCGTCTGGGCAATCGCGTTGCCCTCAAACAGACTGCCATTCCCGCCGAACAGTCTTTGAACCTGTTGGAGCGCGAGGCGCGCCTGCTCGCCAGATTACGCCATCCGGCATTGCCGAGAGTGATCGACCACTTCGTCGAGGGACGCTATCAGTACCTGGTGATGGAATTTATCGGCGGCGACGATCTGGGAACGATGCTCCTTCAACGCAACCGTCTGTTCGAGATGCACCAGGTGTTGCGCTGGGCAGATCAACTTCTGGGTGCGCTTGAATACCTGCACCGCCAGAATCCGCCTGTTCTCCATCGTGACATCAAACCGCAGAACTTGAAACTGACCGCTGATGGCGATGTGGTGCTGCTCGACTTTGGGCTGGCAAAGGGTGGATCAGGCGGGCACACACTCCATCGGACCGGTGAGAGCATTTTCGGCTACACACCCCACTATGCGCCTCTTGAGCAGATCAACAACACCGGCACCGGACCTCGCAGCGATCTCTACAGTCTGGCAGCGACGTTATATCATCTCCTGACCGGTGTGCAACCGCCGGACGCGCTCACCCGTGCTACCGCAGTGCTTCGTCGCCTGCCCGATCCGCTGATCTCCATCAGACAACTGAACGCTGCCATTCCCGAGAGTGTCGGCGTCATTCTGATGCAGGCGCTGGCGCTGGACCCGGACGAGCGCCCCGTTAGCGCAGCAACCATGCGCGCTGCGCTGGCGAAGGCTGAGGCTGAAACCAACGGTGCTGCTCTCTCCGAAACGCCGATGTACCCGGTCGACGCCGATACGCTTCCTGCCGCCCGCTTCTCCGATACCGTGCGATACGACGCCGCAATCGCTCAACGTCTGACGCCGACAACTCCCTCGTCGGACATGTCTTCGGCGCTTCCAGCGCCGCAGGCTGCGCCGAGAACAATGACAACACCGAAGGATGAAACTGATCGGCGCCCTGGTCGTTATGCGGTGCTCCTGGCGCGACTACGCGCTGTTGGATTCCATGGCTGGAGTCTGCTCCACAGGAAAGTGTCCGCATTGCCGCATCCCTGGAACCGGTATGCGCTTCCCGCCGCAATGACGCTTGTGGTGATCATGGTGCTGCTCAGCGTTGTGCTGGCGATGTCGCAAACCGATACCACTGCGGTTGCTGTGAATGACGCATCGTTGCCGGCGCCGACACTGGCGCCGGCGCCCTTTGTGCCAACGGTGCTCACGCCGCCCGATGCCTTTCAACACGGCGCCGTATCAACTGTCAGCGCTTCTTCGGTTGTTCAACCGGTTGCGCGACGCATCATTCCCGCTGAGGTCTATACTGGCGCGCTCCCAATCACGCTGACGGTTGAAGGCGATCATCTCGATGAGCAGTATCCATTCGCACTCGAATCACCAGAAGTCGGTCGCCTGCCGCTAGAGATGGTCAGTGGCGACGACACACAGGTAACCCTGTTACTGACGGCGCTTCCGTCCGATTTTCGTGGCGAAGCGACGCTGATGCTGGTGATCGATGGCGCCCCTCAAGCAGATGTGCGCCTGATCCTGCGCGATTTTCTGGAGCGTAAGGCGGTTTCAGGGGTGCGCCGGGAATATCGCTACATGCCGCAGATCGGCGTGGACGAAGCCGGCGCGTACACCAGCCTGCACACAGCGCCGGACGCCGCCAGCAACCGTTTTGCGGTGCTGCGCAATGATGATGTCGTCGAAGTTCTGCGCGCTGATGTGCCTGAATGGTATGAGGTGCGCATCAATGCGAGCGCCAATGCGCTCCACGTCGGCGCCGTCGGCTGGATCGAGCGCTGGCTGATCGATGATCAGAATGTGCCGCCACTGGTCTTTGCCGGTCTGTTGGGACAAACGCCAACCGATCTTGCCGTGCGGTGCGGTACGCAGTTCAGGTCGAGCATCTACGGCAGCGTTGAGGACCGGAATGGACGTGGGATTGCCGGCGCGACGCTGATCGTCACGAGCGCCGATGGACGCAATCAGTACACGGTGCGCACCCGCCCCAATGGCACCTACGACATTGGCGGGCTTGGGTGCACCACCTGGATCGTGCGTCTGACAGCCATCCCCGACGTTTCTGTGTTCGAGGCAAATGAGGTGCGGGTGACCAACCTCAACGGCGGCAGATATACTGCGGCGGAAGTGCGTTTCCGCCAGCAGCCGTAACTGCCTGTTCGACGCCAGCGCGCCGCCGCATCTCATGCGGGTCAATCGGCGCCAGCGACGCAACAACGCGCAGCAGATCATCACGCGCCACGCCTGCGCCGAAGACAAACAACGTCCCCGGTGCGCCATCATCAACGACGACCAACGTCTGATCGTCCTGGGTGACAAGACGGGCTGTGTATGCGCCAATGCTGACGCGCTCGATGGTCCCGCTCAGACTGAACGGCTCGACTGCCCCGCCGCCAATGACAATCTTGCCGGTGTCGCCGTTGAAGGTCACCAGATAAAAGCCGATGTCGCCATCACCAACCTCGTCTTCACGGGCAATGCGCGTCTCATCGGGTGAAGGTCGCATTCCTTCCGGCAGAAACGAGGGCCATCGGTAGACGAAACGTGTCGGATCGCCCTGATCGAGTGAAGCCGAACCGACAGGCGTGGGGCGGGGCGCGACCTGTGTCGTCGGCGATGCCGGCGCTGGTTGCACCCCTGGCGCCGACGGAATTGACGGCGTCACCCGTTGCGCCTCCACTGCCGCCTCCGTCGTTGGTTCTGGCGACTGCGATGGGGCGCTGCACCCGACGCTCAGCGCAAGGAGCAGTCCGAGGATTAACTGTCGCCCTGTGAATGTGCGCACCTGTCGCCTCATAGATTTCATACGTGGTCTTCTCTCTGCCATCCTCAGTTTATTCCTGGAGGCAGCATTCCACACCGCCCGTGCGCGCGGGGCTGTGTCCAGTGCGTGTGGGCGCTCTCGTCGACGCTGGCGATGCCCGACGACTCGCCAGCGTTACATGGTATGATAACGGATATGTTCTGCAAGGAATCACCGGTATGACCAACAACAACGCATCTGGAACCATCCCGCCCGAAACGACCATTGGGACGGTGCATCTGACGGTTGCCGACCTTAAGCGTGCGTGCGCATTTTACACCGAAACGATTGGATTTCAGGCGATGCGCCGCACCCATCAGAGCGCCATACTGGGAGTGAGCGAACGACCGCTCCTGCTGCTGACCGAACTGCCCGGCGCGCGCCGGGCGCGCGGCGTCACCGGTCTATACCACTTCGCCATTTTGCTCCCTTCCCGGCGCGACCTGGCAATAACCCTGGCGCACCTGCTGGAACTGCGAACACCGCTCCAGGGCGCTTCAGATCATGCCGTCAGTGAAGCGATCTATCTGGCAGACCCCGACGGGAATGGCATCGAAATCTACCGTGACCGACCACGGACAGAATGGCCCCGCGCCGGCAGTCAGGTGCGGATGACCGTCGATCCGTTCGATGCCGATGGTGTGCTTGGCGAACTCAACCGTGTCCCGGCAACGTGGTCTGGCTTGCCGGCAGGCACGATCATCGGGCATATTCATCTGCACGTTGCGCATCTGGCGCCGGCGCGATGGTTCTACTGCGATGTTCTGGGATTTGCGTTCATGCAACGCTTTGGAAGCAGCGCCGAGTTTGTCGCAGCCGGCGGCTACCACCATCACATCGGCTACAATGTGTGGGCTGGCATCGGCGCGCCTCCTTCCTCCCCCAATATGGCCGGTCTGCGCTGGTTTACCCTGCGCCTGCCCGACAGCGCCTCTGTCGATGCCATCCTTCGACGCGCGGCGTCGGCGGGTCTGATGATTGACGCAACACCGGCGACCGAGGCATATAATAGGTCGCTCCCGTTATTGCGCGACCCGTCGGGCCATGGCGTGGCGCTCGACGTCGGCGTTGTCGTGTAATATGAGTGGGGTGTGGAGATTGCTCAACAATCAATATTGGATTGACCGCCTTCTGAGGGACGACTGAAGTGCTTAGACCAAGTACCTGTGACCATCCGGCATGGTCACCACGAGCGGAGCGAGGGGTCTTACGCGACCCGCTCAGATTCCGAGCGCAGCGAGGAATGACAAGCATTTGGTATCAGAACTGAAGCCCCTCCTCCCGCAGCCGCGCGAATACAGCCGGATCGTAGCGCAGGATCGGTTGGCGCGCAGCGCGCACCTCGTCGAGCCGGCGCACCGGCGTCGTGGTCGGCGCGCGCTTCAGAATCTCCGGGTCGCGCGCCGCTTCCCCGGCGATAGCCAGTAACGCATCGCAGAAAGCATCGAGCGTGCGCTTCGATTCGGTCTCGGTCGGCTCGATCATCAATGCTTCCGGGACAATCAGCGGGAAGTAGACTGTTGGCGGATGAAAGCCATAGTCGATCAACCGCTTGGCGATGTCGAATGTGCGCACTTCGGGAGCGGCAGCCAGTTTTCCCTGCAACACCGTCTCGTGCATGCAGGTGCGATCAACCGCAGCCGGATACACATGTTTCAGCCGCGCTTGCACATAGTTCGCATTCAACACTGCCGTTTCACTAACCTTGCGCAATCCGGCGGCGCCAATCGAGCGAATATACGTCCAGGCGCGCACCAGCATGCCAAAGTTGCCGTGGAAGGTCTTCATCCGCCCGATCGATTTTTCCGGCGCAAAGAACTCATACGCGCCTTCGGGCGCTGGCGTCGCATGCGCGCCGCGCATACTTGCGCCGCGTTCGGTTGGCGGCAGTTCCTGACCGGCCTGGGGAATACGGCGAACCCGTGGCGCGGGCAGGAACGGTGCAAGCATCGCCGTGCAGCCCACCGCGCCTGACCCGGGACCGCCGCCGCCGTGGGGGGTGGTGAAGGTTTTGTGCAGGTTATAGTGCATAAAATCGAATCCCAACTTGCCCGGTTTTGCGATCCCAAGGAGGGCATTGAAATTAGCGCCGTCGCCGTACACCAGCCCGCCCGCCTCGTGGACCAGGCGCGCCACCTCGACGACGTGCTCCTCGAACAACCCCAGGGTATTTGGATTGGTTAACATGAGTGCAGCGGTGCGCGGTGACAGTTTACGCTTCAGGTCCTCGAGATCGACATTGCCGCGCGCATCACTCTTCACCTCAATCACTTTATAACCTGCCATAGCTGCCGTCGCCGGGTTCGTACCGTGCGCCGAGTCGGGCACCAGCACCTCCATCCGCTCGTGATCGCCGCGATCGAGATGATAGGCGCGGAAGACCAGAATGCCGGTCAACTCTCCCTGCGCCCCGGCTGCCGGTTGCAGCGAAACAGCGTCGAAGCCGGAGATTTCGCCGAGGTATGTCTGCAATTCATACATCAGTTGCAGCGCACCCTGCGAAAGTTCTTCGCCCTGCAACGGATGCGCTGCCGCAAAACCGGGCAGGCGCGCCGCTTCCTCGTGGAGCTTGCTGTTGTACTTCATCGTACACGACCCCAGGCTGACCATGGTCGTGTCGATGGCGAAGTTACGCTGACTGATGCGCGTATAGTGTCGGATGACCTCGGGTTCGGTCAGTTCAGGCAATCCGGCGAGATCATCGGCGCGCAGCAGATCGACGGGGAGTTGGCTCTGCGGCACATCGATCTGCGGCAGATTGACGCCAATTTTGCCCCGTCCTGACAATTCAAAGATAGGGGGTTCGTGATTGTGCATTGGTGCTTCTCCTCTAGCAGCCTCTAGATTGCAAAAGATTGCAAAATCTGGCGTTTCAACTCCCGCCCACCCGCACTGCCCGGGATCGCGGGCGTCTCGCCCGCATACGAGCAACCCCTGGGCGCGCCAGCGTCCTGCCTGCCCACGACGCTTCTGCCGGAAGCGCAGGCATAACGCCCACCCGCACTGCCCGGGATCGCGGGCTTCTCGCCCGCATACGAGCAACCCCTGGGCGCGCCAGCGTCCTGCCTGCCCACGACGCTTCTGCCGGAAGCGCAGGCATAACGCCCACCCGCACTGCCCGGGATCGCGGGCTTCTCGCCCGCATACGAGCAACCCCTGGGCGCGCCAGCGTCCTGCCTGCCCACGACGCACTGCCTGGACGCGCAGGCGTCCCGCCTGCACGAGAACTATCCTGGTCCAGCGAGGCGCCGTGCGCTTGCGCTTCCTGGATCATTCCGCCGCCGGCTTTTCATTTCGGGAGCCGCTCAGGTAACGCTCGTCTATGTCACCAACCGCAGCGCAACGCTCACATACTTTCGTGCATGGTCGCGCGCGCCGCGCGTAGCATGTTCCACGGCGCGCCGGAGTGCCAGCAGCACTCGATACGGACGGAGCGCTGGTTCACGCACCTGCTCATACGCGCGCTGCGTCTCGTTGTCGTAGCCGTTGCCGTAGCCCACGCGCAGGCTGAAGCAGCGTTGCCCTTCGCAGGCGTCGAGGAACGTCACATGTTCCCATGCCGGGCACCAACTCAACGCACATTCCCATCCCAGAATGCCGCCGAGTGTCCAGCGCCCATCGTGTTGCGCCACCAGCAACGTCTCCGGCGACAACCCGCCGTTCAGCAGAGCGGCCTGGCGACCGGGAGGGATGAATGCCTGCAACGCGCGACGCACATTGGCGGCTTCCTCGTGGCTCATCGCGCGCAGTGCCGTAGCATCGGCGAGATCGCGTTCAAGCCGCGCCAGGATATACTGCCGCTCCTCGTCAGCGGCGCACGGATCATCGCCGGTCAGCGCACCGTAGCGCCCGCCTGCCACGCGATGGATGCGATAGACAACCTGCCCCAGTCGCACCCCGATCTGATAGAGCGACTCATCGGCGATCTGCGGCAATTTCCGCGCCAGTGGATCGCCGCTTACCCCGGTGAACAGCGCCCAAATGTCGTTCGGCGCAGCATGGGCCACATCCAGCAGACGGATCTGCGGGATCGGGAGATCGATCTCGCCTCGCAGTCGGCTGAGTGCCGTCTCAGCAGTTGCCAGCGCATCGACGGAAGCGAACCGCTGCGCGATCCCGTACTGCCCGTCCGCAAACGCCAGCATCCAGCGGTTGCTTCCCAGCGACACCGTTTCCCGAATGCGCATGCCAAGCGCCGCCTCGATTGTTTCCCGTCGCAGCTCCATTGCTGGTCTCATTCTGCGGCGCTTTGAGCCTCACACAACGGCGCAGAGGCGCAAAGGTTCGCACCTCTCCCCTCCTCACACGTAGTCCAGCGGTGCAAAGGATGGTGCGAACGATGAGCGCCAACCTCATAAGCGCCCACAAGAGCGTCCCTATGACCCTTCACCACCTTCAACCTTTCACCTTCCCGCCTGCAACCCTCTTTGCCCCTTGCCTCTCGCCTTGCGCCTCCTCACGCAACCGCCCGCAGCACTGCCGTGAGCGCGTCGATATCGGCGCGCGAATTCATCTCGGTGACACACACGAGCATGGCATCGCCAAGGTGCGGGTAATCGCCGGATAGATCGTAACCGCCAACGATACCCTGTGCGCGGAGCGCCGCGTTGATCTCGCCAACCGGTCGCGGCGTTCTGACGATGAATTCTTTGAAGAATGGACCACGATCAAGTACCTGATACCCCGGCAACTGCGCAATCTGCGCTGCGGCATAGTGTGCGCGGTGATAGCACAACTCTGCCACCCGCCGCAACCCCCGCCGTCCAAGCAGGCTCAGGTAGACGGCAGCCGCCAGTGCCATCAACCCCTGATTGGTGCAGATATTGCTCGTCGCTCGCTCGCGGCGAATGTCCTGCTCACGGGCGCGCAGGGTCAGCACATACGCCAGACGATTCTCGACATCGCGGGTCACGCCGACCAGGCGACCGGCGATTTTGTGGACATACTGCTGGCGGCAGGTAAAAATACCCAGATACGGACCGCCAAACGACAGACCGACACCCAACGGTTGTCCTTCGGCAGTTGCGATATCGGCGCCTGCTTCGCCTGGTGTCTGGAACAGACCCAGAGCGATGGGGTCGAAATGCGCGACCATCAGCGCGCCTGCCGCATGCGCCACCTCTGTCAGCGGACGCAGATCGTGCAGCACGCCGAGGAAATCGGGGCTTTGCACCATCAGCGCCGCTGTCGTTCGATCCACCAGCGCTGCGACATCCGCCGGCGACGCTTCCGGGTTCTCGTCGCCGACAATCTCGACATCGACACCTTGCAGCAACGTGCGCATCACTGCGCGGTACTGTGGGTTCACTCCCGGCGCCACGACAATCTTCCGCCGTCCGCGAACGACATTGATCGCCATAATCGCCGCCTCTGCGAGCGCCGTGCCGCCATCGTAATGCGATGCATTCGCAACGTCCATGCCGGTCAGCGCGCAGATCAGGCTCTGGTACTCAAAGATCGCCTGGAGTGTGCCCTGGCTCACTTCCGGTTGATAGGGGGTGTACGCCGTATAGAACTCGCCGCGTCGCAGAATCTGATCGACGGCAGTCGGTACGAAATGGTTGTACGCGCCGGCACCGAGAAAGATCGCATGACTGCCCGCGTGCGCATTCAGGCGTTCCAACCGCCCCAACTCACGGCGCAGTTCTGGCTCGGAGAGCGGATCGGGCAACGCCAACGGCGGAAAGCGATGATCCGCCGGCACCGCCTCGAACAGATCTTCGAGATGCTCAACACCGATAATCTTCAGCATCTCGCGGCGATCCTCATCGGTGATAGGAATATAATGGGTCATGCGTTACTCCGTCCTGATTCCTGGCTTTTGTTCCTGATCCGGTTTCACCGCGTCCAGGCAGGCGTCATCCCCGTCTGTCACGTAGCGTTTGTCCAGCGAACGCCTGCCCTTTAGACGAAACGATCGTCTGGAAGGCAGGGAGATTGCGTCGTCTGGCTCGCAATGGACGCTCTAGAGATCACGCACAATGTGAGATCGCTCCTCTTGACAGTTCTCGGTTCTCGGCTCTCAGTTCTCAGATCTCAATGCTTGATCGAATCCACAAACGCAGCATACGCTTCTGCGCTCATCAACGCCCCAACGCCAGGAGCGACCCTGATCTTCACGATCCACCCCTCGCCATACGGGTCCTTGTTGATCAACTCAGGAGTATTCATCAGCGCCTCGTTCACGGCGATGATCTCTCCGGCGACCGGCAGATACAAATCTGATGCCGCCTTAACCGACTCGACCGCGCCGAACACGCCGTCCGCCTCGAAGCGCGCGCCGACTTCCGGCAGATCGACATAAACCACATCACCGAGCGCGTCCTGCGCATAATCGGTGATCCCGACCGTCGCTTCATCGCCTTCGATTCGGATCCACTCGTGTGTTTTGCTGTACTGCAATTCGGCTAGCGTCTTGAAAGTCATGGATTTCCTCCTGCGGGCATATGATGAAGGCCAGACGTATATCACTTCTTGTAGCGTGGACGGTAGAACGGCATTTTCACAACCCGCGCGCGCACCGGTCGGTCGCGCACCACGACATCAAACTCACTCCCTTCTGCCGACAGGGTGAC
Organism: Roseiflexus castenholzii DSM 13941; assembly: GCF_000017805.1. Taxonomy (GTDB): domain Bacteria; phylum Chloroflexota; class Chloroflexia; order Chloroflexales; family Roseiflexaceae; genus Roseiflexus; species Roseiflexus castenholzii. Next base: position 2,947,329 of record NC_009767.1, read on the forward strand.
AGGCACATACCCCATGCCCAGGTTTTTCTCCAGCGTCGGTGATGGCATACCGCTCGTTACGCGACCGACCGGCATTCCTTCCAGGTCGCGGATTTCATACTCACTGCGCGCAATACCGCGTCCCACCATTTCAAAGCCGGTGAGACGTCGCCGCACGCCTTCCTGTTTGATGCGCTGCAAGGCGTCTCGTCCGATGAAATCGCCCTTGTCGAGTTTGACCACCCATCCGAGCCGCGCCTCATATGGATTGGTCTCTTCGGTAATCTCGTGACCATAGAGCGCCAGACACGCCTCGAAGCGCAGACTGTCGCGCGCCCCCAAGCCGCACGGTTTCAACCCCGCGTTGCGTCCGGCGTTGAGCAGAGCATCCCACAAGCGCCCGACATCGTCGGCGGCAACAAAGAGTTCAAACCCGTCCTCGCCGGTGTAGCCGGTGCGCGCCACGATTGCCGGGATGCCCGACACAGTCCCGCGCCTGACGCCGTGGAACGGCAATGCTGCAAGGTCTGCCCCTGCAACTTGCGCCAAAAGCCCCTCCGCTGCCGGACCCTGAAGCGCCAGCATGCCGGTGCGGTCCGACGCATCGGCGACCATGACCTGAAACCCCTTCGCGCATTCGTGCATCCAGGCGACATCTTTGGCCGTGTTGGCGGCATTAACGACGATCAGATAATAATCACCAAGATTGTAGATAAACGTATCATCGATGATCCCGCCATTGGGAAGGCACATCAGCGCATAGTTCGCCTCCCCTGGCTGAATCGCAGCGACATCATACGTCACCAAATGCTGGAGAAATGGCAGCGCGTCCGGTCCACGCACCTCGACCTCGCCCATGTGACTGATATCGAACAAACCGACGGCTTCACGAACCGCGCGATGTTCATCGATGATCCCGCTGTACTGCACCGGCATCTCCCAACCGCCGAACTCCACCATCCGCGCACCGAGCGCCACGTGGCGCTCGTACAACGGTGTGCGGCGCAACCCGCCGTCATTACTCATCAGGCGACCTCCTCGTCAAATAAAAAAGACAGGGTCAGACATCGCGCCTGACCTCTGTCCACTGACCTGTGAGATGCCCCGCATGACGGGTTTCTCCGTCGGCGCCCGAATAGACGGGCTCTCCAGAGGGTCGTCGGGGCGCAGTCCTTCAGCCTGAGAGATTCGCGCAGGGCCCGGCTTCCCTGGCTTGCTCCTTCGGCGACCGCTTACGCGGCGCTCTCCCACGCCCGTCATCCGACAATATAGAACTCTGTATGTCAGTATACCACATGTCTGGGCAGACCCTAAAGAAAGTAAACAACGACAACCACCAACATCAACGCGACGGCAACCAGCGGTGCGGCCACCGACGCAAGCGATGCTCGCCTCGGTTGGGGATAGCGCAAGGGAACGCCAAGGTACGCGGCATAGGCGCGAATGGCGGCTTGCCGGCGCGCCTGGGGCACATACTCCCACTGCTCCTGCTCGATCGCTTGCAGATAATCCCAGCGCACACGGCAGATCTGCTCCGCCTGATACAGCGACACTCCCCGCCGCAGTCGCTCCTCGCGCAACGTTGCACCAAGCCGAAGTCGGGGTGTCGTCACCGGCGGCTTCGTTGGCGCAGTCTCAAGCGTCTGCGGCGCCGATGGCGCTGGCGGAGACAGACGGCTGCCGTCGGATGCGGAACCGACGCGCGCGGCAGGACGTGGTCGCGTCCGTTGCACCGACCGTCGCAGCGCCGCCTCGATGCGCGCGTGCAACTGCGCAATCCGGTATGGTTTGGTAACATAGTCATCAGCGCCGGCATTCAATCCGTTGATCACATCGGCATCGGCATCTTTGGCAGTCAAAAGAATAATCGGCGCCTCGGAACAGGCGCGAATCTGACGACATATGTCCCACCCGCTCATATGCGGCATCATGACATCCAGTAGCACCAGGTCTGGTTGAATGATCGCCATCTGCTGGAGCGCTTGAAGTCCGTCACGCAGGCAGACCGTGCGATACCCAAGGCTGCGAAGCTGGTGACTGATCAGGGTGCTGATCGCAGGGTCGTCATCGACGACCATAATAGTGGCGCTCATGATATTCATCAGGTGCTCTATCGCTCAACGATTGCATCGCCAGAGACCAGAGTTCGAGCCGTGCCCGTTCACGCGCAACGGGGTCGCAATCGCGTTCGGCAAGGGCGGAGAGCGCCAGCAATGCGTCGGCATCACCGCTGGCGCCAAGACCGGCAAGACACGCGGTGCGCACGATTATCGGCGTGGTTGTATCGAGCGCCGCCTCGGTTAACGCCGCGCCATAATCGCGCGCAGGCAGTCGCGCGGCAGCAGCGGCGCGCACCACAGGATTCTCGCCAGCATCGCGCAGCAAGGCTGCGAGCAGCGCACCGGCAGATGCACTGCACGGCAGGTATTCGAGCGCGCACAGGCGCAGCGGCGTCGGGCAGAGCCGGTCACGCACCAGTCGTTCTGCTTCATTGCTGACCTGTCCGGCGTTCGCCAGCAAACGGAACGCGCGCATTTGAAAGATGATCGGATAGTTTCGCAAATATGGACGTAACAGGCGCCCGGCATCCGGTTCACCAAGCCGCACCAGTGATTCAAGAGCGACCAGTTTCACCGCCGCATTCGCCTGAGGACTCAGCGCCACACGCACCAGCAATGGGCTGATGGAGTTGTCGCCGTTCGCGGCAAGCGCCTCGACCGCTGTCTGAGCGATTGCCGCGCGGTGATCGAGGCTATAACGCACCAGAATCGGTAGTGCAGCCGCGTCTCGCGCACGACCAAGCGCCTGAAGCACGCCAATGAGCAATGGCGCCGGCGCGTCGGTTCGCGCGAGATCGCGCAGCGTACTGCATATTGCCGGGCTGAGCGGCGCCGGCAGACTTGCCGCCGCCCGACCGCGCAACCCGGGATCGAGATCCACATCGTTGACCAGGCGTACCAGCGGGTCTTCGAGCGATGCGTCGGTTACTCCATCGAGCGCCATCAATGCGCGTTCACGGAATATCAGCGACTCTCCAGGGTCGTTTGCCAGCCGCATGAAAAATGGCGCCGACGCCTTTGCATCGTGGCGCACCAGCGCATCAATGATCAGTTCGCGTCCAAACGCATCGAGGTCAGATCGCACCCATGCCTCGCGGATCAGTGTTGGTCCATCCACGCGCTGCGCCAACCGATCGGCGACGTGCCAGCGTAGCGTCGCGTCGAGTTCGGGATCCACGACGACCTGAAGCATATCCTGGAGGCTGCCGAGCAGATCGAGCGCTTCAGCCAGCGCGGTCGCCACTCCAGGAGACGGGGCATGGCGCAGCGCGATCAGGATTGCCGCGCGCGCCCTGGCATTGTTGCTCAGGGTGAGGGCTTCGATTGCAGCGCAGCGCACCAGATCCGCCTCACGCGCCAGAAACTGCGCCAGTGTTGTCGGTTGTTCCGCCGGAGTCGGCGCAGTTGCCAGCGCGGTCAGCAGGCGTGTCCGCATCGGCGGCGGTAGAAGGGGGTATTCCAGGCATGCTTCGACCGGCAGATCGAGGAGATCGGGCGGAACGGCGCTCCGCAGCCGTGTTATCGCACCGCTGCCTGCCAGCGACGTCAGTGCAGCGATTGCTTCATCACCGCCGACAGCGCCTGCAACCCTGATGAGTGCCAGTGTCAATGCCACATCGGCGCGTGCAGCGTCGAGCAGACGGACGAGCGCCGAGCGCATGCCAGGGAGCGTGGCGCGGCATGCCGGAGTCGCCAGTGCGTTCCAGAGCGCAGTCACAACCGGCGCTGGCGTGGCCGGGTCAAGCGCCAGGCGGACAAGATAAGGCGCTGCCGAAGGAAACGCTGCTGCGCGCGCGGCGGCGGCGCGCACCTCGAGGTGCGCCTGTGGGTCACGCATCAATGCCAGCAAGCGTGGCAGATTGGCGGAACGTCGTCCCAGCGCCGCCGCCGCGCGCAGGCGTCCTGCCAGCGGCAGCGAAGCGTCGCGTGCGCACCGTTGCAGGACGGGCGCCACATCCCACTGTGTCTCGGCGCTGAGACGTATCACTGCCATCAGACGCACATCAATCGGCATATCGCTGCGGAGCGCCAGGCGAACCAGCATGGCCATCGCTTCCCGCGCCGAAGATGATCCGATTCGCGCCAGCGCCCCGCGCCGCACGGTCTCTTGCTCATCGGCGCAGGCACCAACGATCACTGTCCAGGGAGGTGTCGCCTGCTGGAGCAGCAGGTCAACGGCGGCAAGCCGAATCGCTGGCGAAAGATTTGTATTTGCCAGCAACGCGCATCCCAGGCGTTCACACCGCGCGGCGCCGGCGGTGGTCGCCGCAAACGACGGAAGCGCCGCAGCGTCCTGCGTCTGTATCCCGGCTGCGCCCATCAGCGCATCGACGTAGAGCCAACGCGCATGCGCCGCAGGGGTCGTGGGGGGATCAAGAATCGTCGCTGTGCCAGAGAGACATTCCGCCAGCCGGTCGGCAGCAGCCCATGCCAGAGCGGTCGGCGTCGCCTCATCGAATGCCAGCCGCATCAATCGTGGCAATGCCAGTTCCGGGGTCAGCGCCTCGAAGAGGCGGCGCAACAGGCGAAGAGGTGAACGCTGGCGCTGCACTATCTGGTCGAGCGCTGCATCGAGCATCGGCAGGCAATCGAGGAGCGCCTGAAGGACCGAACTGGCGGTGCGATCGCCGGCGCGCCCTTCTGCCAGCGCCGTGGTTGTGCGGATGACCCAGAATGCGCTGGCATCATCGATTGCCTTCAGGCATGCGACGAGGGTGAGCAGATACTCTGGCGTAACGGCGGCGCGGCGCCACAAGAATCGGATCAGTGCGCGTGGGTCATCAGCGCGCACTGCCAGCCGAACCGCCACAGTCGTGCGATCCGCCGCCGACAGATCATCCAGCAGCGCCAGACGATTCGTTCGAACGATGTCGCGCACCATGACGGCAAGCGTATCTTCGTGTGCTGGCGCAGGGGCTACTGGTGGCGTACGACGCCGTTTCAACCAGCGCAGCGGATTGATTGCGACCATAGAAAACACCGGAGACTGCTGCTTCACCACTCTGGTTATACGCTGTTTGACCTTTTACGAGAAGCATTCGAACATTACATTCCGTTCACGGGCCAACGTGGGCAATCCCTTAACGGGAATGTCATCAATCTGGACATTGATTGGTACGCACACCATGCTATACTTTGAACTGTTGGCGAGCGATCGTCGCGCATCTGCGCTTGCCATTGCTGCATCGGCGCATGCCAGAAGAGGTGTTCGCTATGCTTTCACCCAACCAGATTCTTCAAGGACGGTACCAGATCATCGAGCCGATTGGCCGCGGTGGCATGGGTGCAGTGTACAAGGCGATGGACCTGCGCTTGCACGCGATTGTCGCTCTGAAGCAGACGCTGGTTTCCGGCGATGCGCCGCGACGGGCGTTCGAGCGTGAAGCGCAGTTGCTCGCCGGGTTGCGCCACGCGGCGTTGCCCAAAGTCAGCGATCACTTTGTCGAGGATGATGGTCAGTTCCTGGTCATGGAGTTTATCCCCGGCGACGATCTCGGTTCGCTTTTGAGCAAACGTGAAGGTCCGTTTCCGGTTGCCGATAGCCTGCGTTGGGCGGATACACTGCTCGATGCGCTGGAATATCTTCACGGTTACACGCCACCGATCATCCACCGCGACATTAAGCCGCAAAATCTGAAACTCACCGACCGCAATGAGATCATTCTGCTCGATTTCGGTCTGGCGAAGGGCGCTGCCGCTGCAATGACCCGCTCGGCGTCCACAGCCAGCGTCTTTGGCTACACACCGCACTACGCGCCACTCGAGCAGATTAAGGGCACGGGCACCGATCCACGCAGCGATCTCTACTCGCTCGGAGCAACGCTCTATCATCTGCTGACCGGCGCTCCGCCTCCAGATGCGCTTACCCGCGCGGCTGCCGTCATCAATGGGGAGCCGGATCCGCTCGTTCCTGCCAATCAGCAGAATCCTGCTGTTAACCCCGCGATTGCAGCCGTCCTGATGCGTGCAATGGCGCAGCGCCCCGACCAGCGATACCAGTCGGCAACGGCGATGCGCGCAGCGCTGCGTGATGCAGCGCGCGGCGGCGCTGCCGCAACAGTGTTGCTCGATGAAGCGTCGCCAACGGTGGTGCGCCTTGCCGATACTTCGCACCAACAAGCGGCGTATGTTGACGCTGGGGCTATGTCAGTCGGTTCGGCGCCGCAGGTGGTGACCAGTACGACGCAAAAGAAGATCGCTTCCGCGCCGCCGGCATCGGCTGCCCGTCCTGGATGGTTGTGGCCCCTGATCGGCGTCGTGGTTCTGGCGCTGGCGGTGATTGGCGGCTTCTTCGCCTTCGGCGGCGGTAGAGCGCCTCAGCCGCCTGCACAAACGACGCCTGGCGGTGCTGTGGCGGCTGAGTCCACCAATGTGCCGACAATGACACTGCTGCCAACTGCTGCGCCATTGGACAACGAGCAACTCTTGCAAACTGCTGTCGTGCTGCAAACGGCGGAAGCCGAACGGCGCACGGCGGAAGTCGCAACTGCGCGCGCGATTGTCAATCAGGTCGATAGCGCCAATACGCAAACGGCTATCGCGCTCCAACCCTCGCCGACTGCGCTGCCTCCGACTGATACGCCCGCGCCGACCGATACCCCGGCGCCGACCGATACGCCCCGTCCGACGAATACGCCCCGCCCGACAAATACGCCCCGCCCGACGAATACGCCCGATCCGAACGTGCCGACGCAGACGCCAACGCCTGTTCCGTCCGGTCTCACAACCGCACCCGCCGGTCCGACCGGCGTCGTGATCGGCATTGGCGGCAGCGGCGATCTGTTCCGCGGCGCTGCGCGACGCGGCACGATCGATCCGGCGAATAGCGAAGGAGGATCGTGCATCCAAGGGCGCGTCGTTCAGGCGAACGGCAGTCTGTTCCAGAGTTTCTATGTGCAGGTGGACAATCGCGGTAGAACGATTCCGGCGAAGCATTTCTACGATACCGGCAACTACCGCATCTGTGGGCTTGGCGAAGGCGAGTGGGGCATTGCTGTGTATGCCGTCAACAATAAGCCAACCACTCCGGCGGAGCAGTCCGGTCATCAGGTGCGGGTGCGCCTGAGCGGTCAGCCAGGCGAGATATTTTACGTTGATTTCACCGCGCGCCAGGACTTGGTGGTGCCAACGGATGTTCCGACACCGACACCTGAGCCGCCGACGCCAACACCGGAACCCAATCCATATGATGGCATCTGGCGCGGCACCAACGCCGGCACGACGACGACGGGCAACTATCCACCCGGGCGCTTCGAGATCGAGGTGCGCAACGGCGCCGTCTACCGTGTGTCGGTTGATGGGCCATCGTGTCCATTCGAGACCTATCCGAACTTTCCGAATGGCATCCGCATCAATGGTAACGCCTTCGCTGTGAGTGGTGTGGTCTTCAATCCGATTACTGGCGGCAATCCGAATCATACCATCAGCGTCAGTGGGACGTTTGTGTCGGAGTCGCTGGCAAACGGGTCGCTCTCTGCGCAACTCGATGGCGTGCCGTGCGCCAATGCCACATGGAGCGCACGGAAATAGGCGCTTGACAACATGGCTGCGGATCACGGTTGATCCCGCAGCCGATCCCTTTCCCTATGCACATTCTCTGGCTCGATGCGTTTCATGGCGGTTCGCAGGCTGTCGTTTCGCAGGGGTTTGCGCGCCATAGCCAGCATCACGTCACGCTGCTGACCCTTTCACCGGCCGGCGGATGGCGCTGGCGCATGCGTGGCGCGGCGATCACCTTTGCGCGTGAGGTGCGCCGCCGTGCCATGCCTCCTGTTGATCTGATCGTCGCCACCGATATGCTCGACCTGGCGACGTTCCTGGGGTTGACGCGCGATCTTCTGGGAGGAACCGCTGTCGCGCTCTATATGCACGAAAATCAGTTGACCTACCCGCTACCGCCGGGTCGCACGCGCGACCTGGCATACCCCTGGATCAACTACACCTCCGCGCTGGTCGCCGATGCGATCTTCTTCAACTCAGCGTTTCACCGCGACTCGTTCTTTGCGGCGTTGCCGGGGTTGCCAGGACGATATCACGATCACCAGGAACTTGACCTGATCGACCCCCTTATGGCGCGGTCCTATGTGTTGCCACCCGGCATCGATCTTGCGCGCCTCGAACTGTCGTCGCCTCCCGCGCGCGCCTCTGCCGGAGAACCGCCGATTCTGCTCTGGAACAGTCGCTGGGAGTACGATAAGGGTCCTGAGACATTCTTTGCGGCGCTGAGGGTGCTGCGACAGCGCCAGATCGATTTCCGTCTCATCGTGATCGGCGAGCACATCGATCCGCAGCACCCGACGTTTGCGGCGGCGCGTGAGGAGTTTGCCGCTCGCGCGCTGGCATGGGGGTATGTTCCCGATCTTGAGACCTATCGCCGGTTGCTTTACCAGGCTGATATTGTGGTGAGCGCCGCTATTCAGGAATTCTTCGGTATTGCTGTGATCGAAGCGATCTTCTGTGGGTGTGTGCCGCTCCTGCCGCGCCGCTTGAGTTACCCGGAACTGATTCCTGTCCACCTTCATCCGTTCTGTCTCTACGATGATGACGCCCAGCTGGCCGATCGATTGAGTCAGACGATTGTAGCCTTGCCGTCGTTGAGGGAAATCGACTTCCGCTCGATTGCGGCACGATACGATTGGTCGCAGATGGCGACGCGCTATGATGCTGCGTTTGCCGATGTTGTCGCGGGGCGAGGCTATGGTACAATGGCTAATGCCAATGGCGATTGAAGATGCCGCATTCTGGTCATTCCGAGCCCTTCGCTTCGCTCAGGGTAAACTCAGCGAGGAATCTGAGCGGGTCGCGCAAGACCCCTCGCTCTGCTCGGGGTGACCATACCGGATGGTCACAGGGAATTGGTATAACGCCGGTTGAGATCGATCGTTTGAACATTCTACCGACGCCAGCATTCCGGGGATATTCGATGACATTCCGAAACAGATTTGCGATGGCTCATGCGCACCGCGCATGCATACTGCTTGGTCTTGTTCTGACCATCAGTGCATGTGGCGCGTCCAATCCTGCTGCGGCGCCGTCCGGGTCGCCAGCGGCAGCGCCGACCACGGCGCCAACAACGGCGCCGACAGAGGCGCCGCCGACAGCAGTGCCGACCACGGCGCCGACTGATACGCCGCCAACCCCTGCCCCGACGGCGGTTCCGACCATTGCCCCCACCGTCGCGCCAACGGTTGTGACGAGCGACCCGCTCACAGGTGCGCCAGCGCTGGCGCGAGGTGCGCTCCAGCAACGCCCGATTGTGGTGATGATCGATAATCATCCGAATGCGTACCCGCAAGCTGGTCTCGACAAAGCGGCTGTTGTTTTCGAGGCGCTGGCGGAATTCGGATTGACCCGCTTCATGGCGATCTATGCGCCAGGGATTACGCCGGAGGCGACCTCGATTGGACCGGTGCGCAGTGCGCGGCTCTATTTTGTGCAGTGGGCAATGGAGTTTCGCGGTCTCTACGTCCATGCCGGCGGCGCGCCGCAGGCGCTCGAATTGTTGCAGAACACGGCAAGTCTGGTCGATGTTGATGCACTGTTCCGTGACAGGAGCGTCTACTTTACCCGCGTCAGTCAGCGCGCCGCTCCGCACAATCTGTACACCGACAGCGCCACACTCGAACGCGCGTTGCGCAGTCTTGCGCCAGAGCCGTTTGCCGACCCGAATATTGGCTTTCTGTTCAAAACTGATGCGCCGCTCGATGTGCGCCCTCCTTCCCGGCGGATTGAGTATTTTTTCATCTATCGTGAAGATCCTGCGGGATGGACCTACGACCCGACGACGAACAGTTATTTGCGCTTGCGTCGGGGACGCCCGGCTATCGATGCAGTGACCGGGCAGCAACTGCGGGTGAAGAATGTGGTGGTGATGGAAGTGCCAGAAGCGCCTATTCCCGGTGATGACAAGGGGCGGATCGAGCAGAAGGTGATCGGCAGTGGACGGGCGCGCGTGTTTCTGGATGGCATCGAACGCGAAGTGACGTGGCGTAAAGACTCGCCTGATGATCGCCTGTTGTTCCTGGACGCTTCAGGCAATGAGATTGCGTTCAACCCCGGTCAGATCTGGATTGTGGCGCTCCCATCGCTCGAAAACCTGACCGTTTCGTAAGCGGGTTATACCAATGACGATTGAAGATGCCGCATGCGGGTCATTCCGAGCCCTTCGCTTCGCTTAGGGTAAACTCAGCGAGGAATCTGATCGGGTCGCGCCAGACCCCGTGCGCTGCTCGGGGTGACCATGCCGGATGGTCACAGGTCATTGGTATTACATTTCGCGGCGGCCTTCGAGCGCCGACCCAAGAGTTCCGGGGTCTGCCCACTCCAGGTCGCCGCCGGTTGGCAACCCGCGCGCCAGGCGGGTGACCCGCGCGCCGAGCGGCGCCAGCGCCCGCTGGAGGTGAAAGGCAGTCGCTTCCCCTTCCAGATTCGGGTTGGTGGCAATAATGACCTCATCAATCGGCTCGGCGCGCACCCGGTCGAGCAATTCGTCGAAGTAGATGTCCTCGCGATTCATTCCTTCCAGCGGCGCAATGCGCCCGTGCAATACGTGGTACAACCCACGATAGACGCCGGTGCGCTCGATAGCGACTACATCGAGCGGCTCCTCCACCACACAGACGATGCGCTGATCGCGGGCAGGGTTGGCGCAAATGGCGCAGAGATCGTTCTGGGTGATGAAATAGCAGCGCGAGCAAAGCTGAACCTGTTGCTTCAGTCCGATGAGCGCGTTCGCAAGCGCGCGCGGCAATTCGTCCGGCGCGCGGAGCAGAAAGAAGGTCAGGCGCGACGCTGTTTTGGGTCCCACGCCGGGCAATCGACTCAATTCCTCGATCAGGCGAATGACCGGTGTGGGCAAAATCTGAAGGTCGTGTGGTTGGTGCATGCCAGCAAACTGTTGGGGCAGGTCTGAGACCTGCCCGTTCGGTTGGCAGGTCTGAGACCTGCCCGTTCGGTTGGCAGGTCTGAGACCTGCCCGTTCGGTTGGCAGGTCTGAGACCTGCCCGTTCGGTTGGCAGGTCTGAGACCTGCCCGTTCGGTTGGCAGGTCTGAGACCTGCCCGTTCGGTTGGCAGGTCTGAGACCTGCCCTTTCAGAATCCCGGCAATTTCATCCCGCCGGCCAGGGGACCAAGCCGCTGTTCCGCCAATTCCTGCGCCTTTTTGCTGGCGTCGGTTATGGCAGCAACGATCAGGTCCTGCAAGGTTTCGATGTCGTCGGGATCGACCACTTCGGGGGCGATCTTGATCGACTTAATTTCGCGGTGACCGTTCATCGTCACCGTGATGTAGCTGCCTGCTGTTCCTTCGACAGTGGCATTCGCCAGTTCTTCCTGGATGCGCATCATCTCCTTCTGCATCTGGCGAGCCATCTGCTCAAGCTGTCGCGGGTTCATGCCGATGTTCCTCCTTCAGTCATTTGGGTCTTCCACTGCGATAATGTCGGCGTCGAAAATATTGAGAGCAGCGCGCACGAGTGGATCCTTACGCGAGGCGCGGATCTGCTCGCGCAGCGCGCCTGGATTCTCGCGTCGCTGCGTCTCGACCGCGCAGCGAATGGCGAATCGCGCGCCCATGTGCTTACTCAGCACCTCTTCGACAATCTGGCGCATTGCAGGTTTTTCGATCTGGTTCATCAACCACTCGCTGGGCACTTCCAGAACGAGTATGTTGTCCTTGACATCGACAGGGCGCGCGCCACTGTTGAGCAGCGCCTGAAGCGTTTTGTTGTGGACGCGCACATCACGCACGACGGCGGACCAGATGCCCTCGATTCGTTCGAGAGCGACGGCATCGGCATTAGCGGCCGCCACACCCTCGCCGGACTCCGTCGATATACCGGGGTTCGATGCCCGGCGGGTCTGCTCTTGATGGCGGATGAACGGATCACCGGTCGAGTCCGGTTGGCGCGCTGATGCCTGCGGTGCGTCACCTGGCGCTTCGCGTGCAGCATCGACGGGAGATGCTGCCGCTGTGCCGGTTGCACCCGCACGGCGTATTGTTGGAACAGGCGGCATGTCGTCGCGGACGGGTACGGTGGCTGGTGGCGCCAGATCGCGTTGTGGCGGTTCAGCGTTGTGAGCAGGGGCAGCACGTGCGGGTGGGGGCTGCGGCGGTGTTCTATCGTGGGCAGGCGCTGTTGTCGGTTGCGCCGGGGCGCGTTGCGGTTGCGCAGCATCGCGGGCGGGGGCGGTTGTCGGGCGCGCCGACGGACGCGGCGGTGTGGCAGGAACCGTGCTTTGGGCAGCGGTTGCCGCCGGCGCGGAGGCGATCACCGCTTCAATCACCGCCAGTTCGAGCGGCAGTTGCCCATAGGAACTGATGCGTAACTGATAATCGAGTTCGCTGAACAGTTTGACCCAGCGCATCAGATCGCCAAGACTGACAGTGCGTGCCTGGCGTTCGATCTGCGCGGCTTCTTCTTCAGCAACATCGAGCAGCGAACGGTCGGCGCCGGCGCAGATCAGCATGAGCGCACGCAATCGTTCGACCAGATCACGAGTGAACTGGCGCAGATCGGCGCCTGCGGCGGCGACATCGGCAACTACGCGCAACGCGCCAGGCAGATCGGCAGCGATCAGGGCGTCCACCAGCGTAGTCACTTCCTGCATTTCGCTGGCGCCCAACAGATTGCGCACCTGTTCGAGCGAGACCGTCCCGCCGCCGTATGCCATCAACTGATCGAGCACACTCAATGCATCGCGCATGCTTCCGGTTGCAGCGCGTGCAATCGCTTCGGCAGCGCCCGGTTCGAGCGTCACCCCTTCTTGCGTGGCGATCATGCGCAGATGTGCCGCAATCGACGCAACCGTGTGACGATTGAAGACGAACCGTTGGCAGCGTGACAGGATCGTTGCCGGAACTTTGTGCACCTCGGTGGTTGCCAGGATGAAGAGCGCATGCGGCGGCGGCTCTTCGAGCGTTTTCAGGAGCGCGTTGAACGCGGCTGTCGAAAGCATGTGCACTTCGTCGATGATATAGACCTTCGTGCGTGCGACTGCCGGGCGAAACTGCACCCGTTCGATGATCTCGCGCGCATCTTCGACGCTGGTGTGTGAAGCGGCGTCCATTTCGATTACATCGACCGCGCGCCCTTCCGCAATCGAACGGCACGACTCGCACACGCCGCAGGGTCGTTCCGCTGGCGGTGCGGTGCAGTTGACCGCCTTCGCCAGCAGGCGCGCCACAGTAGTTTTGCCGACGCCACGCGGGCCGGTGAAGAGATAGGCGTGCGCAACCCGCCCTTCCGCAATGGCGTTGCGCAGGGTGCGAACGACGTGCTCCTGTCCAATCAGTTCATCGAACGTCTGGGACCGGTAGCGCCGGTAGAGCGCCTGGACCGTCATGCCGGTATGCTCCGTCTCGTGATCTCCACGGCATTATACCTGAGACGGTACGGTGGGGCAAACCCCTGTGACATGTGGTGGATGCAGGCATGCATCCGTTTGTGGCATCGGTGCCACGATACCGCGCGTTTGCTCGCTACGCATTGTTGCGCAGGCGGCGCAATTCTTCTTCCAGAGCGCGCAGCCGTTCCTCGGCTGCAAGCCGCGCCTGTGCTTCGGCCTCGCGCGCTACGGCTTCTCGCTGCGCGCGTTCCTCGGCTGCAAGCCGCGCCTGTGCTTCGGCCTCGCGCGCTACGGCTTCTCGCTGCGCACGTTTCTCGGCTTCGCGTCGCGCCTGCGCTTCGGCCTCGCGCGCTACGGCTTCTCGCTGCGCGCGTTCTTCGGCTTCAGTTGCCTGCCGCACCACCGTTGCATAGTCGCCGAACGCAACGCCGCGCTCGTTGTAGCAGACGACGTGATCCCGCTCGATACCCAGCCACAGGTTGGCAATCACCAGATGCACTCGCCCTGCCGCGTCTGGCGGGTGCAACCGATATGCCCCCGCCTCCAACCGATAGTCGAGCAGGCGCAGATGTCGCTCCCGACCGCGACCTGTGTCGTCCACAATCACATACTGCGCTACTCCTGCTCGCGCATAGTGCTCTACCTTGCGCTCCAGGTCGTTCTCGCGCGTTTCCGGCGAGGTGATTTCGATGATCAGCGCCGGACGCGCGCCTTCAACCGCTACATCGAATGTGCTCCAGTTTTGGCGTTCCACGATGCCCGGTATCACCATCACGTCCGGTCCGTGCGGGCGCAAGTCGGGAATATCCCAGGCGATACGCACATCGCTCAGGACAATGGCCGCTCCCGCCCCCTCAAGGCGCGCGCGCAGCACAGCAGTGAGGTACATCCGGTCGGTCTCGTGGCGATCGCTGTGCACGATGAAATCTCCCGTTTCAGGGTGCAGGACATCTTCCAGCGTAAGCGGAACCTGTTCAAGGTGATGGGGATCGTCGGGGGTCGGACGTAGCACAAAGCGCCACCCATAGCGGAACGGGTCATCGGATGGTGGCGGTTCGGATGGACGCGGGGGGTGGATAGTCGTATGGGTCATTGGTGCAACTCCTGATGGTTGAGGCAAAGGAGCAATATCCCAGACTTCTTTCGTCTGGAGCGGTGTTACGACGCGCCTGGTTCGTCAACTCGCCAGGGCAAATCGTCTACCGGTGAAACGTACCTGGGGCAGGCGTCATAGAGTGCAATCCATCGATTACTCCTCGTCGCAGGCATGCATGTGCGTTCAGCAAACATTATATCAGCAGGATGGTTATCGCACCACGCCGAAGCGCACACCGCTACCCTGCTCAACATGCTCTTCCGATCCTGGAACAACTTTCCACCATCGCGCGTTTCTACTCATGACGATGGGCAAAAGAGCGGCCGCTCGCACCACCGAACACCACTCTCTCGTCACGGCATCGATCACACACAGGAGAACATCACAATGGCTTCCATCAGACTCCTCATCATCGTTATCGTTTCAGCAGTAATGTTGGTTTCGTGTAGCGTTGCGTCAGTGCCGGCAGGTTCGCCGGCTCAACCCGAATTGGCGGCGATTCCGACCATGGCGCCAGCGGCGCCAGCACTGGAGCGCGGCAGCGGTGCAGCGCCGGATCAGCAGCTGCCGCCGGTGTCCGAACGTCTGGTTATCAAGAATGCCTCGCTGACGATGGAGGTTGTCAGCGTTGCCGACGCCGAAGCGGCCATTCGCCAGAAGGCGGAGCAACTTGGCGGCTTTGTCGTCAGTGTGCAAACCTACGGCTCCGGCGACTCCATGCAATCAACGATAGTCTTTCGTGTGCCGGCGGCGCGCTTCGAAGAGGCGCTGAGCGGCGTGGAAGGTCTGGCGAAGAAAGTGCTCAGCCGCAGTGTCAGCGGCGATGACGTGACCGAAGAGTATGTCGATCTTGAGTCGCGGCTGCGCAACATGGAAGCGACGCGCGATCGCCTGCTCGATCTGCTGGCGCGCGCCGAGAAGGTTGAGGATGCGCTCCAGGTTAATCAGGCACTGACCGATGTTCAGGGGCAGATCGAACAGATTAAAGGGCGGATGCACTATCTGAAGCAGAGTGCGGCAATGTCCACGATCACCGCTGAGTTGCGCCCGGTGCCGCCGCCGCCGGCAATTATCGAAGAAGACGCCTGGCAGCCGATTCGGGTGGCGCGTGAGTCGTTGCGCGGTCTGATCGAGTTCGGTCAGGGATTGGTGGATCTGATGATCAGGCTGGCCATCTGGTCGCCGGTCTGGTTGCCGATTGTGCTGTTCCTGCGCTGGATCCGGCGCAAGATGATGCAGAGCCGGAAGAAGCCGCAGGAACCAGCCCCGCCTGCGATGCCTCCCGCAGCGCCCATGGCGCCGCCGGAGGGAATGAAGGAGGGGCAGGTCTGAGACCTGCCCCATCCATCAACCGTGGGGGCAGGTCTGAGACCTGCCCCATCCATCAACCGTGGGGGCAGGTCTGAGACCTGCCCCATCCATCAACCGTGGGGGCGGGGCTGTGACCCGCCCCTTCCATCCATGCCATCCATCAACAACCGTGGGGGCGGGTCTCAGAGCCGCCCCAACAGGTTTTTGACATACGCCAGGTTGTCGACAATCCGTTCAGCGAGCGGTCGCTCGGTAGAGAAATCCTCGAACGAAAGCCAACCATCGTACCCGACCGCCTTGAGCGCCCGGATGAGCGCTGCAATGTCGGCGACTCCTTTGCGCAATGGCGCAAATGTGGCGCGCCATTCGACGCTGCCGTCGTCACGGGCGCCGGTGCGTTCCCACCGCGCGTTCTTGATGTGCACGTGCGCCAGGTAGGGTCCCAGCGCCTCCAGCCCCAGCCGATACTGCTCGTATCCTTCGTAGACCATATTGCCCGCATCGTGGATCGCGCCAACCTCGCCGGGATCGAACCCGTCCAGGAATGCTGCCGCTGCGCTGGCGCTTGGTGTGATGTTCCCCATATGGATTTCGATCAGCGCCCGCACACCATACTGCCGCGCCATCGCCGCCACCTCACGGTACTGCGCCCGGCTGCGGTCACGCAATGAGAGATAGGGAGAGACGCCGTCGTACCGCGGAACGTTGATCCGGGCGCAGGGGGCGCCGAGCGCAGCCGCGCCCTGCAATGCCTGCTCCACCGCCGGGAGATCATTGCAGGTCACATATGTTCCTACATTCGGCATCGCCAGCCCTGCGCCCTCGGTCAGTGCGCGAATGCGCGGAGCATCGACGACGAAGGTTGCCATTGGCCATGTGCATCGGTTTCCTGTCCAGAATCCGGGGCGGCCATCCGCCGATGGCGTCTGATCGGTCACCCGCCATTCGATCCCGTCGTAGCCCGCATCGCGCAACGCCGAAACCGCCTCGTCGGGGGTCAATTCCGGCATGCCGGCAGTGAAGTAGGCAAAACGCACGTGTCAGTCTCCTTCTCTTCATTAAAAGCCAACCTGATCCTTCCCTTTCAGGTTGAGGAATGCGCGCACCTCGTCGGGCGTCGCCGGTTCACGGTCGAACTCCGCCGCAATGCGCACAATCTTTTCGACCAGTTCATGGTTACGCCCGAGCTTCCCGCGACTGACGAAGATATTGTCTTCCAGACCAACGCGCGCGTGGCCGCCGAGCATAAGCGCGGCCGTGCACATATGGAACTGCTGTGGGTACCCGACACCGATCACCGACCAGTGGTAGTTTTCGGGACCGAAGAGGCGGTTTGCCGTATCGAGCAGATGGGTCAGGTCGTACAGTGTCGCGCGGATGCCGCCCAGCACTCCCATCACAAACTGCAACCAGATCGGCTTTTCGACCAGACCTTCCCGCACCATGAAATCGAGGTTGTAGAGATGACCAACATCATAGATCTCGAATTCAGGTCGCGTGTTGGTCTTCTTCATTTCGATGAGGAAATGCTTGATACTGGCGAAGGTGTTGGGAAAGATGAAATCTTCGCTGCCCAGCAGCCATTGTTTTTCCCAGGGAAACTTGTAGTCGCTGTCGGAAAAGCGCCGCGCTGCCGGATGGACCGAGAAGTTCATCGAACCCATGTTGCACGTCGCCAGTTCAGGTTGCCACATCGGCACGACCCGCACCCGATCGGACGGCGTCATCCCGACCCCGCCGCCGGTTGTGGTGCAGATGACTGCGTCGGTGCGGGCTTTAATCGCCTGGAGGATCTCGCCGAACAGTTCCATGTCCGACGATGGTGCGCCATTGGCAGGGTTGCGCGCGTGGATGTGAATAATGGCAGCGCCGGCGCGCGCGCACTGCTCGGCGTCTTCCGCCAGTTGCTCGATGGTATAGGGCAGGTAAGGCGTCTGGGTCGGCACCGTGACCGCGCCGGTCAGCGCGGCAGTGATGATGACCTTGTTCACAGATCATTCCTTTCTCTTTTACAACCCTAAATATGCACTGCGCACAGCGTCATCATCGCGCAGTTCGCGCGATGATCCGCTGCGCACAATCCGTCCATTTTCGATCACGTAGGCGCGATGCGCGATGGCGAGCGCCTGATGCACCTCTTGCGACACAAGCAGGATCGTCATGCCTTCCGCATTCAGGCGCGTCAGAACCTCCATGATCGTCTCGACCAGCACCGGCGCCAGACCAAGCGACGGTTCATCGAGCATCAGAAGTTTCGGGCGCGCCATGAGCGCTCGCCCGATAGCGACCATCTGTTGCTCACCGCCGCTGAGGGTTCCGGCGTCCTGTCGCCAGCGTTCTTTCAAGCGGGGAAAGAGATGGTAGACATACTCGATGGTCTCGTGGCGCTGCGCGCGCGCGGCCGGCAGGTAGGCGCCGAGTTCTAGATTTTCGAGGACTCGCATCCGCGGGAACAAGGCGCGTCCTTCAGGAACCTGGATCACCCCGCGCCGACATATCTCGTGGGGCGGCAGACCGGCGATCTCCTCGCCCATAAAGCGGATTGAACCGAACAACGGCTTCATCAAGCCCGAGATCGTTCTGAGCAGCGTCGTTTTGCCGGCGCCGTTCGAGCCGATCAGGGCGACAATCTCGCCTTCGCGCACCTCCAGCGAAACGTCCCACAACACCTGAAGCGTGTCGTAGGCGACATTCAGATGCTCAACCTGTAGCATACGCCTTTCCCAAATAGACGCTGACCACGTGCGGATCGGCTGCGATCTCGGCCGGCGCGCCTTCGGCGATCTTTTCGCCGGAGCTCAGGACGATGACGCGCTCGCAGGTTTCCATCAGCGCCTTGAGCACGTGTTCGACCATGATGATCGTCACGCCGAATTCCCTGCGAATCCGGGCGATCAGATCGATGGCGCTGCGCACTTCCGCCGGGTTGAGACCGGCAAAGACCTCATCGAGCAGGAGCAACCGGGGCTGGATCGAAAGGGCGCGCGCGATCTCCAGGCGTTTTTTTTCCGCCAGCGTCAGGTTGCGCGCCGGGACATCGGCGCGCTGCCTCAACCCGACGAACTCGACCAGTTCCCTGGCACGCCGGTCGGCGGTTGCCACGCTGCGTTCGCCGCGCCCGTAGAGCGCCCCAACGCGCACATTCTCGATGACGGTCATGCCGGTGAAGGGACGCACAATCTGGAAGGTGCGTGCGATCCCCAGGCGCGCAACAGCGTGCGACGGGAAGCCGGTAATTGTGCGCCCCTCGAAGATAACGGCGCCCTCGTCGGGCGGGTGAAACCCAGAGATGACACTGAACAGCGTGCTTTTGCCCGATCCATTCGGACCGATCAATCCCACGAGTTCTCCGGCGTTCACTATGAAACTGACATTGCGGAGCGCCGTCACGCCGCCAAAACGTTTGGTGATGTTGATGCCCTGAAGCATAGTGGTCGTTCACCATGGTGCATCAGCGCGTAGACAGGCAACGACTGTCAGGTCGCCGACGCCAGCAGTTCAGCGTCTCGTTGCGTTGCTCACATGCCATGCGTCCGGTTGTGTTCTGCGGAGGGTGTGTCACCCTCCGCGTCTCGCGGTTCGACAGGCGCGAGGCGGCGCGGGGTCTGCGCGCCAGAGATTGGTAAGCGTGCCGCTCTTCGGACTTCTGTCTCAACGCAGGTATCGGGCGCTGCTGGCTTTACGCGCCGTAGACCTGGCCGGCGCGCGGTCTGATATGCACGTCATAAATCCTCGAAGATCGCCACAACACGCGTCCATCCGGCGCTGCCGCCGGTCAGTTTGACCGGAAAACATGCGACCTTGAATCCAAATGGGCGTGGCAGCGCGTCCAGATTGGCGAGTTTCTCAATATGGCAGTACTCCATGTCGCGCCCGACGCGGTGCGCCTCCCAAATCACCGAGGGGTCGCCGGTCTGCTGGTAACGCTCCTTCATTGCCCAGAATGGTTGATCCCATCCCCAGGCGTCGATACCCATGGTGCGGATGCCCTGTTCGATCAGCCAGCGGGTCGCAGCAGCGCTCATCCCGGCGCCAGCCGCGAAATACTCCGCCTGTCCCCACAGTTTGTCGGCGCCGGTCTGGATGAGCACAATATCGCCCGGTTTGAGGGTATACCCGATTGTATCGAGTGCTGCGCGCAGATCGTCGATCTCGATGAGACCGCCACGCGGCTTGTGACGCATATCGAGCACGACGCCATCGCCGTAGAACCATTCGAGCGGCATTTCGTCGATCGTGCGGGCGCGCGCGCCGCCGCACGTCGGGTAATAGTGCCATGGCGCATCAACGTGCGTGCCGGCATGGGCGCGAATCGTCACCTGATCGTTCGCCCATCCGTTGCCTTCCGGCAGGTCATCAACCGTTGCCCCGAAGAAACTCGCCATGAACGCTGCCGTCTGCTTATGGTCGATATGTTCGACCTGCACCGGCTCGACTTCGCTGGGACTCATCTCGGTCGGCACGCTGAGATCGAAGATTTTCATCGTATTCCTCCTCCGTGGGATCGGGTCTGAGACCGGACCCTGCGTTGAACGATGGACATCAATCCATCCGGCAGAAACATGATGACGCCGATCAGCAGCGCGCCGAACACGATCCGCGCCGTTTGCGGCGGCGCTTGTGTTGTCAGAACTTCGTTGACTGCCGAAAGGACAAGCGCGCCGACCAACGGTCCATACCATGTCAACCGACCGCCGAAGAGCGCCATCAGGACAATCGTTATTGAGATCGATGTTGCGAAGACGAATGAGGGATCGAGATAACTTTTATAGTAAGAATACACGCCCCCGACCAGACCCGTCAAGAATGCGCTGAGCATGAATGCCTGCAATTTGAGACGAGTTGCATCGACGCCGAGCGTCCCTGCCGCGTCCTCATCTTCGCGAATGGCGGCCAGCCCGATACCCATTTTCGTGCGCGCGATCTGTCGCAGCACTGCCGTCACAACGACCAGCAGCGCCAGCATGATTTCATAGAAGATGACATGGCTGGTGTAGATATCCACCTTCAGAAACGGCAGGAACAATCCGGTCGAACCCTGGGTGAACGGCAGATTGAGCGTGAGCGAATACATTGCCAGTCCAAGGATGAGGGTCACCAGGCTGAAGTATGGTCCCCGCAGGCGCAGGCAGGGATATCCGACCAGCGCCGCAAACAGCGCTGCAACTCCCCCCGCCAGTGGCAGCGTCAGGAAAGGCGACCAGCCGAAATAGAAGAGCAGGAGCGCTGTGGTGTAGGCGCCCAACCCAAAGAACGCCGCATGACCGAAACTCAGGTACCCGGCATAGCCGCCGATGATATTCCAGCTGCCTGCCAGTGCGCCGTACATGAAGATCGTGAGCAGAAAACTCAGGATATACGCGCTCGGAGCGGCAAGCGGAACGGCAGCAAACGCCAGCGCCAGCCCGACGCCGATTGCCACATCTGGCGATGTTAGAGTGAACGAACCTGCCAGAGCGCGCCGCATGGCTCACCTGCCCTACCGCTGCAACAAACCCTGCGGGCGCAGGAGCAGCAACACAATCAGCAATCCAAACAACACCAGATTGTTCCACGCCAGCGGAATGAAGACACTACTGGCGCCGATGATCAACCCGATGATCAAACCGGCGAGCGCCGACCCCAGAATACTGCCAACTCCGCCCAGAATGACCACCAGAAACACATACACCAGCCAGCTCAGATGTGAAGCGGGGTCGAAGGTGTAGAGCAACGACATCGCCACTCCGCCAACCGCCGCAGTGGCAACAGCCAGACCATAGGCGATGGTCGTCACCCGATCCAGATCGATCCCCGACAGCGCCGCGCCCATCGGTTGCTGCCAGACAGCGCGTACCGCCCTGCCCATGAACGTCCGTTCGGCGAACAGATAGAGTGCGCCAATCGTCAATCCTGCCAGACCGAATGCCACCAGGTGCGGCGCCTGCACAATGAGCGGACCAAGGGTGAAAGTGAGGCTGCTATACGCGGTCTTCAACACGCGCGGATCGGGCGTCCAGGCGAGTTGCATGCCGTTTTCCATCACCACGCCCAACCCGAAGGTCAGCACCATCGTCGCCAGCCCCAGATCGTGGGCGCGTCGCGCGGTTGCGCGGATTAGCAGCGTATGCATCGCCATGCCAAGCAGAAAGAATAGCGGCAGCATCACCGGCAGCGCCAGAAGCGGGTCGATCCCCCACCGGTTGAGCGACCAGTAGCCGAGGTAGGCGGCCAGCACGGCAAAGGCGCAATGTGCAACGTTGAGTACATGCGTGATGCCCCATGCCATGCTGAAACCGACACTCAATACTGCCAGTGCGCTGCCGATCAGCAGTCCGCTGGTCAATGACTGCACCAGTTCGTACCCCATTGCGGTCTACTTCCCCCACGCCGGTTTGGGATAGATCGGGTCTTTCGTGCGCACGTCGGGGGGCCAGATCAGTTCCACCTTCCCGTCGATCACCTGGGTCAGGTAATTGTACGGCGGCGGCAGACCGCGCTCGTCGAAGGTGAACGTTCCGGCGACGGTGGTCATCTGATTCGATTTCAGCCAGTCGCGGATGGCGGTCTGATCCAGGCTCTGCGCCCCTTCAACGCCGCGTTGCAATGCCTGCATCCAGGCGTAGCCGAAGATAAAATAGATCGGCGCAACCGGCGCTTCATACTTCGCTTTGGCGACGTCGTTCAGCCGGGAGATGCCCTCGAACGGCAGCGACGGGTGAACCGCCGTGCCGGAGAAGACGTAGTAGCCGTCCGTTCCCAATTCCTGCACCCAGGCGGGAATGATCGATCCGACCCCTTGCGCAATCAGTTTGGGATTATAGTCGAGCGCGCGCATCGCCTTCACAATCTGCACGCTATCGGGGAAGAAGCCGTTGGCAAAGAAGATGTCCGCTTCCGCTGCTTTTGCTTTCGTCACCAGCGGCGCTGCATCGGTCAGCGGCACGTCGTACCGTTCATTCACGACGATCTCAATCCCCAGCGCCTTCAATTTTTCGGGCATTGGCTCCAAAATGGCGCCGCCGACCGGATTGTTGATCGTGAAAATCGCGGCTTTTTTCGGACGTTCCGCTTCGGGCAGCGTTGCCAGCCAGCCGTACAACCCTTCGTACCACCACTGCCCCATCAGTGGCGGCGCGCCAAAGACGTAGGTGAACCCCTGTGAGAACGACGCCATATGCCCGCCCATCGAAACGTAGACCATCTGATTCTTCTCGGCGACTGCCATTTGCGCTGCGGCGGCTGTGCCGGGGTACCCGCCGCACAGCAGATCGACCTGATCGACGGTGATGATGCGGGTCAGCAGGTTGACGGCATTCTCGGTCTTGCTCTCGTCGTCGTAGATAATCAGTTCCACCGGACGACCGAGTAATCCTCCGGCGGCATTGACATCTTCAGCCCACTGTCGGTAGCCGCGCTCCACCCAAATGCCGGTATCGGCGAATGCGCCGGTCAACGGCAACGAACATCCGACCTTGATCGGCGCTCCCTGTGGTGCGGCGGGAGCGGTGGTCGGCGCCGGTGCGGCGGGAGCGGTGGTCGGCGCCGGTGCGGCGGGAGCGGTGGTCGGCGCCGGTGCGGCAGGCGCCTGACCACAGGCGCTCACTATGAGTGCCACAATCCAGACGAGCAGGACAGTCCAGAGCATCTGTTGGCGGGACGTGTGACCAGTCATACGTTGACCTCCTTCTGAAACTCCGTCGATGTCAGAGGGCTATGATTTGGTCTCGTGTGGGACCTTGAGGGTTGCAAGAACGCCTTCCAGTGTGCGCCGGAGATGTCCGCGCACCGCCTCCCCTGCTGCAACGATGTCTCCGGCGCGACAGGCGGCGAGGATCGTCTCGTGATCGATAATCGCCTGTTGCGCACGGTTTGGTAGATTGACATAAATCTGGCGGTAGCGCATTGAGCGGGTCGACAGACTCGAAATCAGGTCGAGCAGCAATGGTTGTTGCGCCGGTTCATAGAGCGCCAGGTGAAACTCCTGATTGATCTCCAGCGCTGTTGAGTATGCCCGGTCGTGGATCGACTGAACGAAACGCGCATTGATCTGACGGACATAATCGAGATGCGCCGGAGTAAAATGGGGCAGGGCTTTGTGAATTGCCAGTTCTTCCAGCACTTCACGGATGCTATAGATTTCGCGAAATTCGTCAACGGAGAGTTCGACGACAAACACGCCGCGCCGGGGTGAAATCTGCACCAACCCTTCGGCTTCGAGTTGCCGAAGGCACTCGCGCACCGGGATGATGCTCACGCCGAGTTCAGCGGCGATCGCCTGCTGATCAAGCCGCGAGTTCATCGGATATCGCCCGTTCAGTATATCGGCGCGCACGGTTTCGAGCACATACTGCGCAACTGTTGGCGGGCTGGCTTTATTGATTCGCACCGACGACACCTGACTGCTCCGGGCGTTGCTTCAGGGCATCCTGGAGGAGTGCGGAAATTTTTATAATTTCTAAATGATTATATCCGATCCTGTGGATGTGTCAAGCGATGTGTCGGTCATCTCGTGTATAATGCCCCTATCGAGAGAGCGCCACAGGAGGAAGCGTATGGACCTCCCGCCATTTCGGAATGAACCACCCACCGATTTCAACGATCCCGCCAATGTCGCCGCGATGGAGCAGGCGCTGGCGGATGTCCGCGCGCAGTTTGGGCGCGCTTATCCGATCATTATCGACGGTGAGCGCATCACCACCGGCGCGACGATTGCTTCCGTCAACCCAGCGCGTCCTTCAGAGGTCGTTGGGTATGCGGCGAGCGCCGATGTGACGCTAGCGCAACGCGCCATCGAAACGGCGCACCGCCGCTTCGCCGAATGGCGGCGCGTCCCGGTCGAGCAGCGCGTCGAACTGCTGTTGAAGGCGGCAGCCGCCATGCGCGCGCGTCGCTTCGAATTGAACGCCTGGATTATTTATGAGGTCAGCAAGAGTTGGGCGGAGGCGGATGCCGATGTTGCCGAGGCGATCGACTTCTGCGAGTTCTATGCGCGCGAAATGCTGCGCCTGAGCGAACCGCAACCGCTCTACCCCATCCCCGGCGAAGATGACCGCCTGACCTATATTCCGCTCGGCGCCGGGGTCGCCATTCCGCCGTGGAACTTCCCGCTCGCTATTATGGTCGGGCTGGTGACCGCGCCGGTCGTCGCCGGGAACACGATTGTGCTCAAGCCTGCCTCGACTTCGCCGATTATTGCGGCGAAGTTTATGGAGATCATGGAGGAGTGCGGCGTGCCTCCTGGCGTGGTCAATTATCTTCCCGGTCCCGGCAGCAGCGTCGGCGATACGCTGGTCGATCATCCGCTCACGCGCTTTATCGGTTTCACCGGATCGAAAGATGTTGGCATCCGCATCTTTGAGCGCGCCGCAAAGGTGCATCCCGGTCAGAAATGGCTCAAGCGCACCATTCTGGAGATGGGTGGCAAGGATACCATCATTGTGGACGAAACGGCGGACCTGGAAGCGGCTGCATCTGGGGTTGTCACTTCCGCATTCGGATTCCAGGGGCAGAAGTGCTCCGCCTGCTCGCGGGTCGTGGCGGTCGAGCCGGTCTACGATGAACTGCTCGACCGGGTGATCGAACTGACGGGCGGGTTGACGGTTGGCGATCCGGCGCAGCGCGGGACGTTCATGGGCGCGGTCATCGACGAACGTTCGCGCGAGAAGATTCGCTGGTATATCGAGGAAGGCGTGCGCGAAGGGGGACGGCTGGCGTTCAGCGGCGATGCACCGGGTGACGGGTTCTTTGTGCCGCCCACGATCATCGCCGATGTTGACCCCAATGCGCGCATTTCCCAGGAGGAAATCTTTGGTCCGGTGCTGGCATTTATCAAGGCGCGCGACTTCGATGAGGCGCTGGCGATTGCCAACAATACCGAGTACGGTCTGACCGGCGGGGTCTACTCGCGCTCGCGTGAGCGGTTGGAGCGTGCGCGCGACGAGTTCCACGTTGGCAATCTTTATTTCAACCGCAAGATCACCGGCGCGATGGTCGGCGCGCATCCGTTTGGCGGCTTCAACATGTCGGGCACCGACTCGAAGGCTGGCGGGCGCGATTATCTGCTCCTCTTCCTGCAAGCCAAGACGGTAGCCGAGAAACTGTGAGGCGCAAGGCGTGGGGCGAGGGGTTGACAGCAGCTGCCCATATTGAAGATGCCGCATTCGTGTCATTCCGCGCGCAGCGACTGGTCATTCCGCGCGCAGCGACTGGTCATTCCGCGCGCAGCAACTTGTCATTCCGAGCGCAGCAACTTGTCATTCCGAGCGCAGCAACTTGTCATTCCGAGCGCAGCAACTTGTCATTCCGAGCGCAGCGACTTGTCATTCCGAGCCCTTCGCTTCGCTCAGGGTAAACGCAGCGAGGAATCGAAGCGGGTCGCGCCAGACCCCTCGCGCTGCCCGGGGTGACCATGCCGGATGGTCACATTATTGGAGACAGGGTCGGGCGGGAAGGCCGCGCTTCAAGCGCACGAAGCGCCTGGAGGACACCAAGGCCCGCCTGACGGGATCGATATTCGTGTCATTCCGAGCCCTTCGCTTCGCTCAGGGTAAACTCAGCGCGGAATCTGAGCGGGTCGCGCCAGACCCCTCGCTCCGCTCGGGGTGACAATCGTTTCGGTCATCAGGACGCCCACATTTCTTGTTAAGGATATACGAGGCGACGCCATTAAACGCGTGACAATCGTTTCGGTCATCAGGACGCCCACATTTCCCCTTTTCCACGCGAGAGAAAGGGGCGGAGGGCAAGGATCAGCAAGGCATCCGGGTGCGGCAAACACCCCTCGTCCCTGAGAAACGCTTCGCGTGAAAGGGAACTTTCCGTCAGCGGGAAAGGACGTGGGGACGAATTCGACAAGTATGGAAGGTTATCCAATGCATACGCCTCCTCAACTCACCGAACTCAAAGCGCGTCTCCGCGAGATCGACGATCTGGAGATGGCGGCTGCGCTCCTGAACTGGGATCAGACGACCTACATGCCTCCCGGTGGCGCCGCGGCTCGCGGTCGCCAACTGGCGACACTGGGGCGCATTATTCACGAGAAGCGGATCGATCCGGCGATTGGGCGTTTGCTCGATGCGCTGCGCTCCTACGAAGAGTCGCTCCCGCCTGATTCGCCCGATGCTGCGCTCATTCGGGTGACGCGACGCGACTATGAGCGCGCGATGCGCGTTCCCGCCGCGTTCACTGCTGAACTCTACGAGCACACCGCTGCCAGTTACGATGTCTGGTCGCGTGCGCGTCCGGCGAACGACTTTATGGCGGTTTTGCCCTATCTGGAGCGCACCCTTGATCTCAGCCGCCGCTTTGCGGAGTTCTTTCCCGGCTATGAGCACATTGCCGATCCGCTGATCGATATGGCGGATTATGGCATGCGCGCAGCAACGATCAAACAGGTCTTCGCGGAACTCCGCCAGGGGTTGATCCCGCTGGTCGAACAGATCACCGTCCAGCCGCCGGTCGATGACTCTTGCCTGCGCCAGTTCTTCCCCGAAGCGCAACAGTGGGCGTTTGGCGTTGAAGTCATCACGGCATTGGGGTACGACTTCAGCCGTGGAAGGCAGGATAAGACGTTGCACCCGTTTATGACGAAGTTCTCGCTGAACGATGTGCGCATCACCACGCGAGTCGATGAATATGACCTCGGTTCGGCGCTCTTCAGCACCATCCACGAAGCCGGGCACGCAATGTACGAGCAGGGTATTGCGCAGGCATTCGAGGGTACGCCGCTCGCGTCTGGCACATCCGCCGGCATGCACGAGAGTCAGTCGCGTTTGTGGGAGAATATCGTTGGGCGCAGCCTCCCCTTCTGGGAGTATTTCTATCCGCGCCTCCAGGCGACTTTTCCCGATCAGTTGGGAAACGTGCCGCTTGAAACGTTCTATCGGGCGATTAACAAAGTGCAGCGCTCCCTCATCCGCACTGAAGCCGATGAAGTGACCTACAACCTGCACGTCATTCTGCGTTTCGACCTGGAACTGGCATTGCTCGAAGGAACGCTCGCCGTGCGCGACCTGCCCGAAGCCTGGCGTGAACGCTATCGCAGCGATCTTGGCGTGGCGCCGCCGGACGACCGCGACGGTGTGTTGCAAGATGTTCACTGGTACGGTGGTCTCATCGGCGGCGCGTTTCAGGGATATACACTGGGGAATATTATGAGCGTGCAACTGTTCGATGCCGCGCTGCGCGACCATCCCGACATCCCGCAGCAGATTGGCAGCGGCAGGTTCGACACGCTCCGCGAATGGATGCGCGAACATGTCTACCGTCATGGGCGCGCCCTCGACGCCGACGACATCCTGCGACGCGCCACCGGCAGATCACTCGATGTGCAGCCGTATCTGGCATACCTGTGGCGCAAATACGGATGACGTGTGACGTCGGGGCGCCCCCCCGTGGTTGCCTGATGACGGTTGCCCGATGGCGGTTGCTTTGTGTCATCCATACGTCAGGAGACGCCAATGCCCCTTCGCATCCTTGCTTTCGCCGGCGTGTGCCTGCTCCTCGCCGGCATCATTCCTGTCGTCAGGGCGCAGAACGACACCCACACCGTGTACCTGCCGCTTGTTGTCCGTGATGCACAGTATCGCACCGGCGAAGGAACCTACTACGCCGCCGACGGCACGGGCAACTGCATGTTCGACCCGTCGCCGCACGACCTGATGGTTGCGGCAATGAACCACATCGACTACGACAACGCAGCGCTCTGTGGCGCCTTTATCGAGGTCATCGGACCGAAGGGAAGCGTGACGGTGCGCATCGTCGACCGTTGCCCGGAGTGCGCCCGAGGCGATGTCGATATGAGTCCACAGGCATTCGAGCGGATCGCCGATCTATCCGCCGGGCGCGTCCCCATCCGCTGGCGCATCGTCAGCCCCAACCTCGCCGGACCCATTGCGTATCGCTTCAAGGAAGGCAGCAATCAGTGGTGGACGGCAGTGCAGATCCGCAATCACCGCAATCCTGTCGCGCGGTTCGAGTATTTGCGCGCCGACGGCCAGTGGCAAACCGTGCCACGCCAGATGTACAACTACTTCGTGGCGAGCAGCGGCATGGGACCGGGACCCTACACCTTTCGCGTCACTGACATGTACGGCAACGTGCTGACCGACACGGACATCCCCTTCGTTGAAGGCGGCGTGATCAACGGCGCAGCGCAGTTTCCGCCGCCCTGAATTTCCTCGTGTTCTTTGTGCACTTTGCAACAAAAAAGGAGTATAATATCGTTGATATTGGACAGAAATCGCTGATTCTGCGTCTCCGCGGCACAGAAATGGTCTCATAACGCATGGAACGCCATCATACATCCGGCCATGACGGCCTGTGGTTTGGGGGTGATCGAAGACCGCCACGTTGGGGCGACCTTCATCACCCTTTTGTATCGGCACGAGGCTGGCGCTTCGCTTGCCTCCCACCTTTGGAGAGCACCTATGATACAAATGCCCGACACTGAAATCCAGCCACGTCCGCTTGATCGCCCGGCATCCGAACCTATCGTGAACGACTTTTCGATCGTCGCAGCGACGGTCAACGGTTCGGGCAGCCAGACGGCGAACAATGTGCTGATGCGCGCCATCTTCAAGATGGGTGTGCCGGTCAGCGGCAAGAACCTCTTTCCATCGAACATTCAAGGGCTGCCGACCTGGTTCACCATTCGCGTCAGCAAAGATGGCTACACAGCCCGGCGTGAGACGACCGAAATCCTGGTTGCCTTCAATCAGCGCACTGCCGATGAGGACCTGGCATCGCTCGTTCCCGGCGGCGTCTGCGTTCATCCGAACGATATTACTTTCACCAATCCGCGTTCCGATGTTTCGTTCTATCCGCTGCCGGTGCGCGACCTGGTCAAACAATCCGGTGTGGATGCAAAACTGCGTGATTACATCGCCAATATGGTCTATGTCGGCGCTTTGGCGGAACTGCTGAGCATCGACATGAACGAGATCAAAGCGGCGCTCGAACGCCATTTCAAAGGCAAAGCCAAACCGGTCAGTCTGAATTATGGCGTTGTAGTTGCGGCTGCCGAATGGGTGCGCGCCAACCTGCCGAAGACCGATCGGTTCCAGGTAGCGCCGATGGACAAAACGCAAGGTCTGATCCTGGTCGATGGGAATACTGCCGCAGCATTCGGCGCACTGATGGGGGGAATGACCGTGTGCGCCTGGTACCCGATCACTCCCTCGACTAGCCTGGTTGATGCCATGACCGAACTAGCGCCAATCCTGCGCGCCGATCCTGAGACGAATACAACGACCTATGCCATTATCCAGACGGAGGACGAAATCGCGGCTGCCGGGATCGTGGTCGGTGCGGGATGGGCAGGCGCGCGCGCGATGACCGCCACCTCCGGTCCGGGTCTATCGCTTATGAATGAGTTCGTGAGCCTGGCATACTTTGCCGAGGTTCCCTGTGTCATCTGGGATGTGCAGCGCATGGGACCGAGCACCGGTCTGCCGACCCGCACCTCGCAGGGCGATGTTCTGTCTGCCTACTACATGGGGCATGGCGATACCCATCATGTCATCCTGTTCCCCGGCAGCATGATCGAGTGCTTCGAGTTTGGCTATCTGGCGTTCGACCTGGCGGAGCGCTTGCAGACTCCGGTGTTGGTGTTGAGCGATCTCGATCTGGGTATGAACAACTGGATGTCCGAGCCGTTCACCTATCCCGATAGACCGCTTGACCGCGGCAAGGTGCTGAGCGCTGATGAGTTGGAGAAATTCAAGGATTGGGGACGCTACAAGGATATCGACGGCGATGGGATCCCCTATCGCACGTTGCCGGGCAATCCCAACCCGCGCGCGGCATACCTGGCGCGTGGCACCGGGCACAATGAATACGCGATCTATAGCGAACGCCCACAGGACTGGCAGAGAAATCTGGATCGCCTGACGCGCAAGCACAACACGGCGCGCACCCTTGTGCCAAAGCCGGTGGTGCAGGAAGCCGAAGACGCAACCATCGGAATTGTCGCCTATGGCTCGACCGACCCGGCGGTGCGCGAGGCATGCGATATGCTGCGCGCACGGGGTATTACGGCAAGTTATTTGCGCATTCGCGCGCTGCCGCTGGAAGCGACACTGACCGACTTCCTGGCGAAGTATGAGCGGGTGTATGTCGTGGAATTAAACCAGGATGGTCAGATGGCGCAACTGGTGCAGTTGCACGCGCCGGAGTACGCAGCGCGCATTCGCCCGATCCATATCTGCAATGGTTTGCCGATGAGCGCACAATTCGTGGTGGACTCGATTGTGAGCGCCGAGCATCCCGTAACGTGATAGTTATGCGGGGTATAATGCCAATGACGATTGAAGAAGCCGCATGCGTGTCATTCCGAGCCCTTCGCTTCGCTCAGGGTAAACGCAGCGCGGAATCTGCGCTGGTCGCGCACGCCCCCTCGCGCTGCTCGGGGTGACCATGCCGGATGGTCACAGGTCATTGGTATAACCCCTGCCCTCAGCAGTGGAGTCGGGATGGGTGGAAACCGGCAAACGCGGAGGAGCGTTACCTGCGTGGCGTCGCCTGGTTCAAAAATCTGAATATTGCCATAGGAGAACATAGGAGAGGAATCCATGACGGTCGAAACCAAAACCAACGGCAAGCCGAATGTCAATAGAATCGGACTGACAAGCCAGGATTATCGCGGCGGAGAGACGACACTCTGCCAGGGGTGCGGGCACAACTCGATCACGAGCCAGATTATCGCCGCAGCCTTCGAGTTGTCGCTTGCGCCGCATCAGGTCATCAAGATGAGCGGGATTGGCTGCTCGTCCAAGACGCCTGCCTATTTCATGAGTCGCTCGCACGGCTTCAACACGCTCCACGGGCGCATGCCCTCCGTGACGACCGGCGCTGTGCTGGCGAATCGCACCCTGCTGGCAATCGGCATCAGCGGCGACGGCGACACCGGCAGCATCGGGTTGGGGCAGTTCAAACATATGGTGCGCCGTAATGTGCCGGTGGTCTATATCGTCGAAAACAACGGCGTCTACGGGTTGACGAAGGGGCAGTTCTCGGCAACCGCCGATGTCGGTCAGACGCTAAAGTACGCCGGAACGAATGTCCTGCCGCCGATCGACATCTGTATCGAGGCGCTGGCTGCCGATTGCGGCTTCGTTGCGCGCTCCTTCGCCGGTGATGCAAAGCAGGTGCGCGAATTGCTCAAGGCGGCGATGTCGTTCCACGGCACGGCAGTGATCGATATTATCAGCCCATGTGTGACGTTCAACAACCACCACGACTCGACCAAAAGCTACGATTACGGCAAAGCCCACGAAGAGCGTCTTCAGGATATT
Source organism: Roseiflexus castenholzii DSM 13941 (assembly GCF_000017805.1). Taxonomy (GTDB): domain Bacteria; phylum Chloroflexota; class Chloroflexia; order Chloroflexales; family Roseiflexaceae; genus Roseiflexus; species Roseiflexus castenholzii. The sequence goes on from NC_009767.1 coordinate 2,979,395, forward strand.
CAGTTCATCCCGCGCTTCGATGAGGTCCACGTCGAGTACGAGGAAGGCGGTGAACGCTACGTTCAGTTGCACGATGGTCCTATGATCAAACTGCGTAAACTGGGGCGCGATTACGATCCAACGAACCGGTGGCAGGCGATTGAACTCCTGGAACGGGCGCGCCAGAACCACGAGTTTATTACCGGGCTGCTCTACATCAATACGCAGCGTCAGACGCTGCACGAAGTCATGCACCTGACCGATACGCCGCTTGCGTACCTGCCGGAAGACCGGTTGCGCCCATCGCGCGAACGTTTCGAGCAGGCGATGCAGGAGTTCGTGTAATATTTGTGTAAGAGCGGAGGAGCGGGTCTCAGACCCGCGCCTCCGGGCGTCACAACATATTGACAATCTTCAATATGTATGCTACTCTCTCTGGGGAGAGAAAACGATATGGCGCTTCATGATCTGATTGAGCGAGAGCGTGGAACCCGCTGCTGCGCTGATGGCGCCGCTCCTTCGTTGAGTCTGGCAGAGGCGCAACAGGTGAGTGATGACTTTCAGATTCTCGGGCACCCGGTGCGCCTCCTGATCCTGGATGTGCTGGCGCGACATGCCGGGAAGGTGTGTGTGTGCGATCTCGAAGCGGCTGTGCCGGTCAAGCAACCGACGGTTTCGCACCACCTGCGCCTGTTGCGCGAAGCCGGTCTGGTCGATGCCGAGCGCCACGGTCCGTGGATGTACTACTTCATTCGTCATGAGGCGCTGGAAGCGTTGCGTGCCCGTATAACGCGCATGCTGGCGTTGGTGGACGCATGATTTTTTTAGCCATCATATCGATGATCATCAATACGATGGCAGCGATAAGCGCCTGTTGCAATGGGACGCCTCTGGCGCTCGTCCGACGACCGGACGAATTGTACCAATGACCTGTGACCATCCGGCATGGTCACCCTGAGCAGCGCGAGGGGTCGTGCGCGACTCGCTTCGATTCCTCGCTGCGCGCGGCATGACCCGTCGCTGCGCGCGGCATGACAAGCGTGCGGCTGCTTCAATCGTCATTGGTATTGGAGGGAGAACGTGCTATGAACATCACACCGTTCACGCCTGATGACTGGCTCTTGCTGCTCGATCTGCTCAAGCGTGTGGGGTTGCCGCGCGATGGGCTGGAAGCGCATCGGGAATGCACGCTTGTGATTCGTGATGGTCCGACGATCATCGGATGCGCTGCAATCGAGTGCTACGGCGGCGCCGGGTTGCTCCGTTCGGTGGCAGTTGATGCGGCGCATCGCGGGCGTGGCGTCGGCGAGGCGTTGGTGCGCGCAGCCATCGAATTGGCGCAGCGGCGAGGCTTGCACACCCTCTATCTGCTGACGACCAGTGCAGCAGACTATTTTGCGCGTTTCGGCTTTCGCGCCGTATCGAGAGATGATGTTGCTCTTGCGGTGCGACAATCGGTGGAGTTCAATGATGTGTGTCCGGCAAGTGCGGTTGTAATGCAACTCGATGTGCAGGCAGGAGAGAGCCTCGATGACTCATCACTTCTCATCATCGGAAACGATCAAAGACCAGGTGCGTGATCACTACGCCCAGCGCATTCAATCCGGCACGTGTTGTGGTCCGTCGTCTGGATGGTGTGACAACAGCACACCGACCGAGATTGCGCTCTACGGCGCCGAGACGGTTGCAGCATTGCCCCAGGGGTTGACCTCGTTTGGCTGTGGCAACCCGGTTGCGCTGGCATCGCTGCGCATGGGCGAGGTGGTGCTCGACCTGGGATCGGGCGGCGGGCTTGACGTGCTCCTGGCAGCGCAGCGTGTCGGCGCCACGGGGTATGTCTACGGTCTCGACATGACCGATGAGATGCTGTCAGTGGCGCGTCGCAATGCGGAAAGGGCAGAAGCGACCAATGTCGAGTTCCTCAAGGGTGATATCGAGCGCATTCCGCTCCCCTCGAATACGGTCGATGTCATCATTTCCAATTGCGTGATCAATCTCACGCCGGACAAAGCGCTCGCCCTGGGCGAAGCGTTCCGTGTCCTCAAACCGGGCGGACGGCTGGCGATTTCCGATATTGTGATCGATGGCGATCTGAGCCGGTTTCCCGTCACCGAGGGACAGATCCGCGCGGCGCTGAGTTGGACGGGGTGCATCGCCGGCGCATTGACGATAGAGGAGTATCGTACATTGCTCAGCGATGCCGGATTTACCGATAGTGCCGTGACGGTACAGCACCGTTACACAATCGACGATTTACCTTCCGATGCGCCTCTCGATCTGGCAACGATCCCGGCGGATGTGCTGAATGGTCTGGCAGGATGTTTTACGAGCAGCGCAATCACCGCGCGAAAGCCGGAGTGACGACTCCGCACTCTTTCGCTCACCATGCTTGCCCGTCCATTGCCGACTGCGAGTGACGTTGGCTTCGACAGGTTCAGCCAACGTGGTTGGCGCGGAACACCGTGCTAATCCCCGCCGTCGCCAAATGCGACAACCACCGGTGCGCCAGCCGCGCGTCGTGGCAGCGCCACCGAGATGACCCCGGCTGCCAGCACAAAGGCGACGGCGAACCAGAGGCACCCGACCAATCCCCAAATCTGGTAGACGGCGCCGGAGAGCACGGTGCCCGCCAGTCGTCCCATGGCGTTCGCCATGTAGTAGAACCCGACCCCCATTGCCGCTTTGTCGCTCTCTGTATAAGCAAGGATGAGGTAGGAGTGCACCGATGAGTTCATGGCGAAGATGATGCCGAACGCGATCAATCCGGCGACGACGACCAGTGCCGGATCGACGCCGCCAGCGAGCGCCACTGCGATGCCGGCCGGGAACGTCGCTAGCACGAACGCCAGCCACATCGCTGTCTGTCCATCCGGGACGCTGCCATGCGCAATACCCGCTTCATCGACCTTCATCCGGCGTTTGATGACTTCCGGCGCTGATGCCTGCACAAACCCGTAGCCGATGACCCAAATCGCCAGGAACCCACCGACCTGCCAGAAATTCCATCCCAGCGCCGTGTAGAGGAAGACCGGCAGACCAACGACGAACCAGACATCGCGGGAAGCGAACAGAAAGATGCGCGCCGCCGCCAGAACATTGACGGCGCGATTGTGCGAGAACATCTGGCGGAACTTCGCCTTCTTGTTCGCCTTGCCAAGATCGCCGCGCATCAGGGTCGCCGTGACGATCAGCGCCGTGATGACCAGCCCCGCCAGGATGAAGATTGCGACGCGGAACCCGACCAGGTAGAGTAACAGGCCGCCAACGAAGAACCCAACGCCTTTCAGCGCATTCTTCGAGCCGGTCAGGATCGCCACCCATTTGAAAAGCGTGGATTGTGCATCTTCGGCGACAATCAGTTTGACAGCGCTCTTGCTGCTCATTTTTGTCAGGTCTTTGGCAATGCCGGAGAGCGCCTGTGCAGCCATGACATAAGGCACGGTGAGCCAGGCGGAGTCGGGGAGCGCCAGCATGCTCAGCGCCACGAACTGAACGCCGAGACCGGAGAAGAGGGTGCTCTTCAGGCCCATGCGCGCCGCCAGATAGCCGCCGAATAGATTCGTGACGATGCCGAAGATTTCGTAGAACAGGAACAGCATCGCCACCTGAAATGGCGAATAGCCAAGCTGGTAGAAGTAGAACAGCACCAGCATACGGATTGCGCCATCGGTGATTGTATCCGCCCAATAAGCGCCGGTCACCAGGATATAGTTGCGTAGATCGTTCGATGTCGTTCGCGGCGCTGCAATATCTGCGGTTGCCACGGTTCCTCCTTATCACGCTGACTTCTGGACAGGCGGACGTCCAACGCTCACGTAAGCGCCAGCGCCACCTTCCGCGCCAGTTCGACGTACCGGTTTGCGTAGCCCCATTCGTTGTCGTACCAGGCGAAAATCTTCACCTGTGTGCCATTTGTGACCATTGTCGAAGGTCCGTCGATGATCGCCGAGCGTGGATCGTCCTTGAAATCGACCGAGACGAGCGGACGATGTTCATACCCCAGGATGCCCGCCAGCGGACCATCGGCGGCGGCGCGGAGCAGCGCATTCACCTCGGCGACGGTCGTCGGGCGCTGCACCTCGAAGACACAATCGGTGAGCGACGCATTCAGCAATGGCACCCGCACGGCGATGCCATCGAGTTTTCCGAGCAATTCAGGGAAGATCAACCCGATGGCGGTTGCCGAGCCGGTCGTTGTTGGAATCAGCGACAGACTGGACGCGCGCGCCCGGCGCAGGTCTTTGTGGGGTGTATCGAGAATGCTCTGGGTGTTGGTCATATCGTGAATGGTCGTAATCATTCCATGCACAATCCCGATCCCCTCGTGGATGACCTTAACGACCGGCGCCAGACAGTTGGTAGTACAGGACGCGGCGGTGAGGATATGGTGTTCGTCAGGGTTGTACCAGTGGTCGTTCACACCCATGACAATATTGAGCGCGCCCTCTTTGACAGGCGCGGCGACGATCACCTTGCGCACACCCGCATCGAAATACGCCTGCAACGTCTCACGGGTGCGGAACTTGCCGGTGGCTTCGAGCACAATGTCGACCCCGGCGGCGCGCCAGGGAACGGCGCCCGGCTCCTTCACGCTGCTGTAGCCAATTGGCACACCATCGACGATCAGGCGCCCGTTTTCGGCCTGAATATCGCGCTGCCAGCGCCCGTGAACCGAGTCGAACTCCAGCAGGTGCGCAGCGGTTTCGACCGGACCGCCGATCTCGTTGATGTGCGCGACAGAGATGTCGGGCCAGCCCCACATGGCGCGCAACGCCAGGCGTCCGATCCGTCCAAATCCGTTGATGCCAATTCGCACACTCATACGACTTCTCCCGTTTTCTCCTCACACAATCAACGTCTGACCGATTGGGTGTTCTGGCCACGCTCAATCAATATCTGGAGGTACCGAATACGATTTGCCAGTTGTGTGGCAGCCTGGTGGAAGGCGCGACGCTGTTCCGTCTCGTCCTCAACGGTTGTCGGATCGGGAATGCTCCAGTGAATGGACTCCTTCAAGCCCGGAAAGACGGGACACGTCTCGCGTGCGCGGTCACAAACCGTAATGACATAATCGAAGTGTTGACCGATGAACTCCTCGTAGTGCTTGGATCGCTGGTTGCGAATGTCGATGCGCATCGCCTCCATCGTCTCGACTGCCAGAGGATGCACCGGACCGGGCTCGCTGCCGGCGCTGAACACCTCAATCGAGCCGTGACTGAAAGCGCGCATCAGCCCTTCCGCCATTTGCGAGCGCGCGCTGTTGTGCGTGCAGAGAAACAGAACGCGCGCTTTGGGGCGCGGAGCGCTCTCCTCTTCGATCCCGGCGATAGCCTGCGCAAGCGCTGGATGGATCGTTCCGCCTGCCTGCGCATATCGCTGCTGCAATCGTTCCAGATCGAGGTGGTAGTAACGTTCGCCGCCAGCATCGCTGGGGCGCGAGGTGATGAGTCCGGCAGACTCCAGGTCGGCGAGCGCGGCAGCGATGGTTTCGAGTGGCTGTTTGAGAGCATTGCTCAGTTCGGTTGGGCGCTCATCGCTCCGCGCCAGGCGCACAAGAATGGCGCAGCGCGTCGGGTCGGCGAGTACACGGAAGAAGGCGACCGCGTCGTGTATCGTCATGTCCATCATGCTCCTTCTCCTTCCCATCAGTTTGGATTGATCGAAATCGTTGGCAGTAAGCCGAGCAATCCTTCGACGCGCAGCCGCAGCTCATCGCGCGCCGCGCGGAACGCCGCCAATCGTTCGGACTCACTGCCAGACACAGCGACCGGATCGGGGATGCTCCAGTGCAGACACAACGGCGCATCCAGCGTTGCACTACACTCTTCGCGCGCCAGATCGCAGACTGTCACCACCACGGCCGGCGCCGGCTCAATGACATCGGCGATACGTTTGGCGCGCTGATAGCCGATATCGATGCCTGCTTCCGCCATGACCTGAATTGCCAGCGGCTGCACACTGGCCGGCGCCGTGCCTGCACTGCGCGTGATAATCCGACCGCCGCTCAGGTGGCGCAGCCAGGCTTCAGCGATCTGCGAGCGGGCGCTGTTGCGGGTGCAAATGAACAGCACCGGACCATCCATGGACGACGGCGGCGCTGCGCGTGTCGGAAGCGCCAGAGCGCTGCTGATCGATTGGATCTGTCGTTGAAGCGCCGCAAGGTCGAGCGCATAGTAGAGCACCCGTCCATCGGCATCGCTCCGGTGCGCGCGCACCAGCCCCGCCTGACGCAGGACGCCAAGATGGTACGATACCAGGTTCTGTGGCAGATCGAGACGTTCACAAAGTTCGCCGACCTGCCGGTCGCTCCAGCGCAGTTCGCCGATCAGCCGCCAGCGCGTCTCGTCGCCGAGCAGACGCAATGCCTCCGGCATTGGTGAGGGTGGGATAGGGTGTTGATGAGCAAGAGTCATTGCTGGTCTTGTCGTTCGGGCACATTCTCCTTGAAGTATAGCAGAGGCTTCTAAAAATATCAATAGGAATTGATACTTTGTGAGTGATACCAATGACCTGTGCACATCCGGCATTGTTACCCCGAGCAGCGCGAGGGGTCGTGCGCGACCCGCGCCGATTCCTCGCTGCGTTTACCCTGAGCGAAGCGAAGGGCTCGGAATGACCAGCATGCAGCATCTTCAATCGTCATTAGTATGATGCACCGATGAGCATAGCAGGCAAGCATGGCGGGGAGCGCGCGCAGAGGTTCGGTCCGTCCGTCAACCCTCCGCCTGCGGGGGGCAGGGGGCGGGCGCCGCGCGCGGGTGCGTCCCGCAGCGGGTATGCCGATGTGCGCGGTCCTTGCGAGACCGGCGCAGCCGGTCGAAGCAATCCCCTTTACCCCCTGCCCCGCTCCCCCCTGCGAGGGGCAGGCTCATTCCGCATTCATCATTTATCATTCCCCGTCACCCCCTGCCCCGCTTCCGCCTGCGGGGGGCAGGGGGCTGGCGCCGCGCGCGGGTGCGTCCCGCAGTGGGTATGCCGATGTGCGCGGTCATTGCGCGACCGGCGCAGCCGGTCGAAGCGATCCCCGTCACCCCCTGCCCCGCTCCCGCCTGCGGGGGGCGGGGGGGGGGCGGGCGCCGCGCGCGGGTGCGTCCCACAGTGGGCGCGGCGGGGAGCGCGCAGGGGTTTGGTCCGTCCTTAAAGCCTTGTCGGGACGGGTATCGATGCATGTCTGGCGCACATGCCGGGAATACGGCGGCAACGACCGTTGTCCTGTGAGTAGCCCCCCTGGCGATGCCGACCATACCCACAGGCGCCGGGCAACCGGCAACACCGACCCCTCACGTCGCGCGCCTACGGTTGCAACTTCGCAAGGGCATGGCCGAGATGCGCCGCAATGAGAAACACCGACCCCTCACGCCGCGCGCCTACGGTTGCAACACCGCCACTTCAAAGTGCATCCCATCGAGCCGGGGAAAATGCCCGCCCCAGTAGAACCCGAAGTGTCGTGCAATCGCTGCGAGTTCGCGCACCGACCCATGCTGCCCGACCAGTGCGGGAACAGCATTCAATCCGTTGAGGTTTGTCGCCGGATCGTAGTTGATGTCGAAGGCTGTGCCAAATGCGTGATTGCTCAGGCTGTTGGCGGTATCGTCCTTGCGCCCGCGGATGAAACGCGGACTGTACGACCCATTCCAGATAAGCACACGGTCGAGCAATCCCGCCTCTTCCCACGCTTTCCATAGCCGCAGCAACTGATTGACTGCCAGACGGTGCCAGCGGACTGACCCATTGGCGGGCGCACCGCGAATGTTGCGCCCGATCAATTGCGGTATCTGGACGGTTACAATGTTCTCCTGTTCCCATGTTCCCAGGATGCGGATGCCATCCCGGTCACGGCTTGGATCGGGTGTGAATTCATACGCGCCGAACAGCGCCTGTCGCTGGGCTGCTGTCACGAGCGGCTTAAAATCCGGGGGCGGGGGCCAGTTCGGGCTACTGCGGTCGCCAGGCGGCATCGGGAAGCCGCCAACCGGCGCCGTCACCGCGCGGGTGACGACAGGTTCAACAACCGGCGGCGGTGAAGACGGTTTCGGTTGCCACTGTTCGACCTGCGGCGGACGCGCCAGTTGACTCTGGCGCCTGATCGGTCCATTGCCGATGCGATAGAGCGTATCGAGCGCAAAGACCTGGATGGCGATCATCGTTCCCTGGAACGCCTTCTGGCAGACGTCGGTCAGCGGCGCGCCAATCCTGGCGGCAACCGCCGCCTGATGGAAAGGCGATGACGAATCATACGCCACCCTGCTGGCTTTGTACGTTTCAGCCCAGAGGTGTTCGTGCAACGGACTGGCCGGCGTTTCGCTCAACCGGCGCACATCGTTCCAGTTCGTCTTTGCTTCTGGGTCGGCGATCGGGGTGTAGAGCGTATCGCCGCAGAAGACCTGCACCGAGTACTGCTGCCCCGCGACCGTGATCCGGTAACTGCCGCTCAGCGGCGGACCCAACTGCTGTTCTGCCGCAAGGCGATGAAATGCCCAACCCGGATTGAACTGCGTGTTCCCGTTCTTTGATGCGCTTGTGGCAATGCCGGCGGCGAAGCCCGATTTCAGCAACTCGAAGGCCAGCGTTTCGGGCGCCGGAAAGGCGCCGGCGATCAGGGCGCTCAGGGTCTGCACCTCAGCCCATCGTTCTCCCTCGTTGAAGACTGTGTCGCGTGCGAAGTGCTGATAGTTGTACTGGCGCCCGTTGACCGTCAGCCAGGCGGATCGCGGCGAAGCGGGCGCGATTGGCGCGCCGAAGCCGTGCCTTGCGGCGTGCAGGTGAAACGCAGCGCCGATATTGAAGCCGCCGGCGCGACCTGCTGTTTCGTTCTGCAGGAACAGCCAGAGCGCCCGTTGTTGTTCCGGTGTGTCATCGAGCGTCAGCAGCCCAAGGAGCGCCGAGGGCGGCGCTTCCGGCATGGGAGGCAGCGTGAACGGAGTGAGCGCGCCGTATGCGGCGCCAGCCCGCGGCGGCGACCAGGAGAGCAGCGCCGCTTCTGCCAACAGGTCGTAACGATGCTGAATATCCAGCGTCAGGGTGCGCAGCGCAATCACCTGAGCGGATGGGAGGGCGACGCGCGGCGCGCCCTCGATGGCGACGCCGATGCTGATCCGGTCAATGTTGCGCACGCGATCCAGTTTTGCCAGACCGCTGTGGCGCGCCGCGCGCGCTTCGTCAACCAATTGCGTGATCGTGCCATCAGCGGCGACGTGGTAGTGAGGTGCGCGGGTGTTGGCGCGCGCCGTGAAGCGTGCAATCGCCTGTTCGGCGGGAAGCGGCGTGTGGTGGAAGATGATCATCGTCACAGCGGCGCCGCGCCGCGACTCGCTGGCGGAAGGCGGCGCTGTGCGCCGCTGAATGATCGGGTGTTCGCTCATTGGCGTGCCTGTCGCTCTATCCATGCTTGCCTCGCTCGTCAATTGTATCACGGCAATCGCTGGATGGCACTACCCTCAACTTTCCTGCTGCCGTCTGCATCAGGGTGCAGTTGCGATGCCACAGCACTGCGCGCGATCGTCCCACCTTCAACCTTCAACCGACATTTTCCACCGCGCATTGACCCCGGCGCCCCACACGTCGCTCCATACCGGCGCCGTCGGAGGTTGCCAGAGATCGACAATGTCGCGCGCTGTCAGCAGTTGACCGAATGTGGTTGGAATGAACGTCACGCGACGCAGGCGCCGACTGGGAATAGCCAGCGGCAGCCGCAGCAACGGACCCAGCGCGAAACGGTAGTACCGCATGGCGGCGCGCGGGTGACGCGGCTCGTCGGGGATCAGTTCGTAGCGGTACGCCAGGTCAACGCTGCGTACCGCTGCGATGGAGCGTACCGCCCAGCGTTCGGCGCCGAACGCTGCCGTCTGGTAGAACGCCAGATACCCGACAGTGAGCGACACGCGCGTCCGATCAACCGGTATACGGTACCATCCTTCGGTGCGAATGCGCTCGAAATCCGTCGGGTGCGTCACCACGCAGACGAGCACCGGCGTTGCGGTGGGAATGTCATCGAGCGACAGGTCGCTCAGGTGATCAGGATGCATCTCACTCCCCCATCTGGACGGGGCGCCGCCCCCGTCGTCGTCAGGGCAGGTCTCAGACCTGCCCTGACGATACCCCTGCCCTGTTAGGTCTGCGACTTGCCCCTGCTGCTTCTGCCGCGACGATGCCCCGCCACGTTCACCTCACCAGCGCGGCGCACTCTGGCGCATAGCGGCGCAGATCGTCGCGTAACCGCAGCAGTGCCAGATCGCCAGCCTTGGCTTCGAGCATCACATCGAATGGCGGCAGCCCGCGCGCCGCCGTGAGAAATGCGGCAAACTCGAACGGGTTGATAAAATCGCTGTGTTGACCGGGGCGCGGCGCCATCACCTGTGGCGCTCCCCGCGTCGTCGGCTTGAGGTGCGCCTCGGTGCGCTGCGTGCTGAAATGCGCCTCTGGACGCACGCCGGGCGACCACGTCGCTAGCGCAAGCCCCAATGCCTCACTCAGCCCGATCCGCTCCGGGTTGCGCAACTGAAAGTGTAACGCATCAAAGATGACCGGCATGCCGGTGAAACGGTGCAGACGCAACGCCGCAAATAACCCGAAACGCTCGCCATCGTGCTCGACCGCCACACGTCGCTGCGCTGCGGGTGACAGCCGCTCGAAACGCGCGGCGAATCGCTCGATGGCTGCCGCGCTGTCGTTCCCCTCGCCGCCGATGTGCAGGACAATGACGCTCTCTCGACCGGCGCCAAGCGCGTCGAGCAGCAGCGTGAGCGACTCGATGGATGCCAGTGCGCGCGCTGCCGCCGCGTCGTCGGCAATGCCAGGCGCGACCCCCGGTGATGGGTGCATACTGAGCCGGATTGCCATGGTCTGAATAGATGACCGAACCTCGTCGATCATGGCAGCAGCGCCGGCGATCTGATCGGCTGCGGAACCGCCGTCCGCCTCTGGCGCCAACAGATCATCGGGGAGCCGATAGAAACGAATGTGATGCGCCTGGAGATAGCGGAGCGCCTCGATAACCCAGAGCAGGCGTATGCTCAGGTGGACGCCTGCGGCGGATTGATGTACGCCAGCCTGAAAGAGCCGGTTGCACCCCAGGATTTTGCTGATGCCCAACGCCATCATCGCTGCATTCCTACACGTTTTCGTTTATTATATCCGTTTCCGTGTGGATGTCAAGTGTCTTGACGCCGGATTGTCCCGCTGGTATACTCCCCGTTACGATGAGGACGTTGGGGTGCGACCATGGGTGTGATTCAAGGTCCGGTGCGGGTGCGGTTTGCGCCCAGTCCAACCGGTTATCTCCATATTGGCGGTGTGCGCACGGCGCTGTTCAACTGGCTGTTTGCGCGTCACTATGGCGGGCAGTTCATTCTCCGCATCGAAGATACCGATGAAAAGCGCTATGTGCCCGGTTCTGCCGACGACTTGATGGCATCGCTGCGCTGGGTGGGCATTGAATGGGACGAGGGTCCCGATATTGGCGGTCCGCACGCGCCATATGTGCAGTCGCTGCGCTACGAAGCCGGGATCTATCGCCCTTTCGTCGAGCAGTTGCTCGAAAGCGGGCATGCCTATCTGTCGTTCACCACCGAAGAGGAACTTGAGCGCATGCGCGCCGAGGCGCAGGCGCGCGGCGTCAAAGCCTTCCGCTTCCGTGGTCCCGAACGCGACTGGCCGCTCGACCGGCAGCGTGAGATGGCGGCGACCGGTCGCCCGTATACGGTGCGTTTGAAAACGCCTACCGAGGGTGTGACGGCATTTCGTGATCTGGTGCGCGGCGGTGAGCGTATTGAGTTCAAAAATGAGGAACTGTACGATATTGTGCTGGTCAAGTCGAGCGGGATGCCGGTCTATCATCTGGCGCATCTGGTCGATGATCATCTGATGCGGATGACGCATGTGTTGCGCAGCGATGAGTGGGTGGCGAGCACGCCGTACCACGTGCTGCTCTATCAGGCGTTCGGCTGGGATCCGCCGGCATTCGCCCATCTGCCGCCGATCCTGCGCCAGGATGGGCGTGGCAAACTGTCGAAGCGCACCGATGATGTTGCGGCGAATCGCTTTTGGGAACGCGGGTATCTGCCTGATGCCATGTTCAATTATCTGGCGCTCCAGGGGTGGAGTTACGATGGGTATACCGAGATCATGTCGCGTGAGGAGTTGATCGAGCGTTTCACGCTCGACCGGGTGCAACCGTCGCCGGCGCGCTGGAATCCGGAGAAACTGCTCGATATGAACGGCATCTACATCCGCCGGTTGACGACAGAGCAGTTGGTCGATGCCATGGCGCCGTTTCTGGCGCGCGCCGGTCTGATCGGCAATCCGCCGACTCCTGATGAGCGCGCGTATCTGCTGCAACTGGCGCCGTTGATCCACGAACGGTTGAAAGAGTTGGGAGAAGCGCCGGAATTGCTGGAGTTCTTCTTCCGTGATGTGACCGACTATGATCCGCAGGCGCTCATCCCGAAGAAGATGGATGCGTCAACAACGGTTGCTGCGCTTCAGGCTGCGCGCGATCGTCTGGCATCGCTCGAACCGTGGACCCATGATCGCCTTGAAGCGGAGTTGCGCGCGTTGGGTGAAGAATTGGGCTTGAAGCCGGGGCAGTTGTTCGGCGCTCTTCGCGTGGCTGCGACGGGGCGAACCGTGGCGCCGCCGCTCTTCGATACGCTGGCTGCGCTCGGCAAGCCGCGCACGCTCCGGCGTCTGGAAGCCGCAATTTCCGTCCTGGCAGCGGCGCATGCGGAAGTGAAAGGTCAGTCGTGAAAGTGCGCCTGGAAGTCGTTGCGCTGTTCGTTTAACGCCTGTTCGAGCTGCGCCCGGTTGATCAATCCCATCTCGTAGGCGATCTGTCCGAATGGCAACGTCACGCCGCTCGACTGCATATCCCGCTGGCGCTGGACGACCCGCGCCACCTGCTCTGGCGTGAGAATGCCGCGCCGGACGAAATACTCCCCTAGCCGGGGAACGCTCTGTGTCTGCGTCTCAGCGGCTGTGCCAAGCGCGCGCTCTTCCAACTCCTCGTATGAGATTCGATAGGTCGTGCCGCCCAGCGTCAACTGGTCGCCGGGGTTGAGGCGACTCTGCCCGCTCACCGGCGCGCCGTTGAGTGAAATGCCGCCAGGCGCGAGCGGAACAATGAACCAGCGGTCGAACATCTGGCGTATCTCGGCATGACGCGGTTGGAGATGGCGATCATTGAGCGTCACATTGCACTGTGGTCCGCTGCCGATGGTGTTGACGCGCTCGCTGACGGTGTAGCGTCTGCCGATCTGAGTGCCGGTGATGGCGGTAAGGACGAGCGCTTTGACCATCGCTTTCTCCTTGCGATCAATGCACCAGACGCGACGCCGCCTGACCGATGGCGGATGCGTCTGGCGGATACGATTGGGGACATGCGCTGTCAATGCCCGTCGTGACTGGATCGCGCGGTGAAAAGCGGCGGTGCATTGGTGATGCATCCTGGTCGTGTTCGGTATATCACGCTCCTTAAATGTTGTCAAGAGGCGCCAGATAACGAACTTTTCATTTCTGGCAGGCATGCTATACTTGGGTGTCGCTCCTGGGATACCCGGAGCGCGTCTCACGTTCGACGCAGGCGCTCTTCGGGCGCAGCAACACGAATGACAGGTGATCGGTATGACAGCAGGCGAGCCGCTTCAACGTGTGCGCATTTATCTTAGCGAACGCGACAGCGCCGAGGGTCAACCACTCTATCTCATCGCGCTCGACCGGTTACGGCGCGAAGGTGCATCGGGCGCCACGGCGCTGCGCGGCATCGCCGGGTTTGGCGCCGGGCATCGCTTGCGCACTGCTGGCATCGCCGATTTCGGTCAGCAAACACCGATCATTATCGAATGGCTCGACCGCGCTGAGCGTGTGGCGCGTGTGCTGCCCGCCCTCGATGAACTGCTTGGCGAGGCGCTGATTACAATTGAGGACATCAGGGCGTATCGTGCCGCGCTGCGTTCAGGCGGTCCGTTTGGCAGTCGCTCGATTGCCGATGTGGCGCGAGGCGATATTATGACGGTTCCGCCGGACTTGCCACTCGCGGCAGCCCTTGATCGCCTGGCGCGCGCGCGCCAGCCATTGCTCGCGGTCGTCGATGGACAGCGATTGACCGGCATCCTTGTTCCCGAAGATGCGGGGCGCTTCGGCGTGATGCCGCTCGAGGCGTTGGCGGAGCTCGATGATGCCGAGCGTTCTGCGTCGCTGGCGCGTCTTGCTCTGCGCCCTGTGCGCGATGCCATGCGTGAGCCGCGCGCGATCTATATCGAATCCCCTCTTGCCCATACCGTCAATCTGCTCATCGAATGGGGTCTCGATGCGCTTCCGGTGACCGACAACGAAGGTCGTCTGGTCGGGGTCTTTGGGGTCGATCAGGCGCTGCGCGCGGCGCTCGATGGAGAACGCGCCTCAGGGCATGTGCGCAATGCCGAACCGCCGCCGCCGGTCAGTCTGATCATGCAGATGCTGGTGCCCACAGCGTCCGCCGGTGCTGATGCCGCTGCCGTCCTGCTTCAGACGCTTCAGTCTGCCGCGCGGACGGTCGTGCTGATGAATGGCTTTTACCCAACCGGCGTTGTGTCAGTCTCCGAAGCCACGCGGCGCGTGCGTGAACCGTTGCGCTCCGCCTGGATCGCAGCGCTCATGGGTGATCGGTCGCCGCTTGCCACACTTGCTGCCGCTTCATCCAGCGGGACGACTGCTGACGATCTCGCGGCGGCGCCGGCATTGATCCCATCGCACGCCAGCGAGTACGATGCCATTCGCATCCTGATCGAGGGCGAGAAGCAGTATCTGGTGGTGGTCGACAGCGAAGGAAGACTGGCGGGCATGGTCACCCGCCGTGGTCTGCTGCGCGCCCTGGCGCAGGAAGGGTAAAGTTCCCGCTTCTCCGTTCTCTCGTCACATCCGTCGATTGAGGACGAATTCGCCGATCTCGATCAGAGCGCGGCGCGCCGGTGTTGGCGCAAACAGCGTCAGTTGCTGATTGGCGCGTTCGATCAACCTGCGCGCCTCTTCCATCGCGCGGTCGGCGCCGCCGCTGGCAATGACCGCCGCCACAATCTGCGGCACGCGCGCCGGTTCTGGTCGTTGCCCATTGGCAATGGCGAGCAGGAGCGGATGACGACTCTGCGCCACGGCATACATCAGTGGCAGCGTCAGCGTTCCCTCGCGCAAGTCGTTGCCGGCCGGCTTGCCGAGCGCCGTTTCGTCGCCAGTATAGTCGAGCACATCATCGACGATCTGGAATGCCAGCCCCAGGTCGTAGCCGAAACGACCCAGCGTCTCGATCTGGGCATCGTCTCCGCCGGCAACGGCGATTCCCGCTTTGCACGCCGCCTCGAACAGCACGGCTGTCTTGCAGCCAATCTTGCGGTAGTACTGTTCCACCGCAATCGCCAGCGGCTCGATCTGGGTCACCGGATTCAGTTCCCCTTCGACCATCGTCTGCGCCGCCGACGTGTAAAATGCGATGATCCGCGGGTCGGGCTCGGCGGCCAGTTCGTTCGCCGCCAGCGCGAAGAAATAATCGCCCAGCAACAACGCAACGTCGGCGTCCCAGCGCGAGTGGACCGTGACATGCCCGCGACGTTGCCCGGCGTGATCGACCAGATCGTCGTGGATCAACGAGGCGGCATGCAGGAGTTCGATGGCAATCGCCGGATGCAATGCCCGACTCGGGTCGTACATCCCAAGCCGCGCGCAGAGCAGCACGAGGGCGGCGCGCAACCGCTTGCCGCCAGCGGCGACGGTGTACGTGCCGGCAGCCGTCAGCAGCGGAGCGCGCGAAATGGTGCGCGCCAGCATCTGGCGCTCAACGTCCGCCATATCGTTGAGCAGGTCGGCGCGACGAAGGATGTCTCCCAAACCGGTCGGCATCGTGCGCGTCGTCGCAGCCGGTTCGTTCAACCGCTGCTCAGGCACGCCGAGGTGCAAAGGGGAATGTGCCATTACGCGCACCTTTCTATGCGGCGCCTGTGATTGTGAAATACATAACAATTATAGCGCCCTCGATCGAGAGATGTCAACCACGATATTTTGCACAGATTTTGTTCATGTTTGCACACCTTTTGCATAGTATTATACCACGCGAGCGCGAGTTCAGGGGGCGCCGTCATCTTTTCTTTCCACCTTCGCCCTTCTCACCGGTCCGCCTGCCGGGGGCGCGCGGGTGCGTCCGCGTGGGTGGGTGCGTCCCGAGTTCAACCTTTACAGCGCCTTCTGGTTCTCGCGTGCGACTTCGAGCCGGCCAAGGTGACACGCCTCGCTCAGGCTCACGAGATAGGGCAGATCGTCGCCGTATTCGACGACGCTGATGCTGGCATTGGTCACCCAAATGCGGTTGATCCGGTCCATATTCATCCCAAGCGCATCGGCGACCAGAATCTTCACCACGACGTCGTGGGTCGAAACCAGCACGGTGCGTTCATGATACTCACGGAGCAACCATTCTTTGAAGTCGAGCACGCGCTTGAGGACATTGCTGAAACTTTCACCTCCCGGCATTTGCGCGCGCGTTGGATGCTGGCGCCATTCGCGCAACCCCTCGCTGTAGCGCTCAATCACCTCGTCCACCAGCAGACCCTGCCACTCGCCGTGGTGAATTTCGAGCAGTGCCGATGAGGTGAGCAACGGCACATTCGGATGGTAGCGCGCGATCGCTTCGGCGGTCCGCGCTGCGCGTTGCAATGGGCTGGTGAAGATGGCGTCGAGCGGTTCGTTGCGCAGGCGTTCGGCAAGCGCTTCCGCCTGGCGCAGTCCGAGTTCGGAAAGCGGCGCGTCCATCTGCCCCTGGTAGCGACCTTCGCGGTTCCACACGCTCTCGCCGTGGCGGATGATGATCAGGCGCATGGGCATCTCCTCTGACATGATCCGGCAATCGTTCGCCGTTCAGCATAATCTTGCGCTATGATACAGGCGTCAGGCATTATATCAGTTCTGCATACCGGGTGATGAGCGACCGGTTCACGAGAGTTTTCGCTGCCTATGAAAGTTGAACGTCGACCATCGATTGAAACGACGGCACAAACGCCGCTGGGACGATTGCGCGCTGCGCTCGACAGCGCCGAAGGCGTGGCAGTCAGCGCGGGTATGTCTGCGGACGATGCCGTATCATTTTTGCGCGCCTGCGACATGATCGAGCAGTGCATCAGCGAAGTCGGCGCAGATGCCGACATTCGTCCTGAGACGAACCGTGCCGATTTTGTGCGCGAACGCCTGCGGGTGAATGCCGAAGCGATCGTTCGGGTCATCCGGCGCGCTGATCGGGTCGGTGAGGTCGAAACCTGTCGATCCTGGGTGCGTGCCCTGGCAATTGCGTCGGATCGGCGCGCTCGCCGCGTTCGCCGACTGGCGGTCATGGGGATCGGCGCTGCGGCGTTGATTGCTGCGCTGCTGCTGCTGCCGGTGATCGTTCCTGCACAACCGGCGCCTGCCATCGGTGCGATCAGTCGCCTGCTTGCGAATGAGGGCGCGTCCGCAGCGCTCGACCTGGCGCGTGCTGAGTATGAGCGTTTCCCCAATGATCCTGAGGTGGCGCTCTGGCGCGGCGTGCTCGAATTGCGCGCCGGCGATCCGGCGGCAGCGGAGAACCTGTTTGAGCAGGCGCGACAGCAGGCTGCCGGTGAGATCGGTTTTCTCTTCGAGCGCGGTACGCTGCTGATCCAGGTTGGGTTGCTCGACGCCGCCGAAACAGACGCCGCTGCGCTCATTGCGCGACCTGATGCGCAGGCGGAGGGATACCTGTTGCTCGGCAGCGTCCGTGAAGCGCGCGGTGATCGCAATGGCGCGATTGCCGCCTTTCAGCAGGCGGCGGATCGTGCCGCTGCCGCCGATAAGCCGCACCTCGAAGTCATTGCCAAAACACGCCTCGGCATGGTCTTGCAGGCGCTGCCGGCGGCGCCTGCACCGGAGCGGTAGGCGCTTCAGGCACGAGGCAAGAGCGCTCCGGGGTTCAAACCCTTAGCGAACGGTCAGCGGCAGAAAGACGGTGTAGTCCGCAGGCGCTGCGGGCGCCGGCGACGCAAGCGCGAAATCTTGTCCGCTTATGTCGCCGGTGACGGTAACTGTGCGGTTTGCGGGTGTAAATGTGTCGCTGCCATGCGACGGCGTGAGCGTGTACGTCCCGGCTGGAATGTTGCGCAGGGTAAAGACGCCGCTCCCATCGGTGACAACGCTGCGCGCGCCATCGGAGACGGTCACGCCGCCGATGCCATTGCCGGCGCTGTCGGTGATCCGTCCACTCACGGTGTAGGGTGCAGGGATCGCCGTGAAATCCTGCCCGCTCAGATGGCGGTCGACCGTGAGCGAGCGGCTTGACGGGCTAAAGGCATAGCCGTTGCGGGTAGCAACGAGTGTGGCGACGCCTGGCGGCACATTCGTCAGCGCATAGCGTCCCTGAGCATCGGTCATCACACTGCGCGCGCCGTCGGAGATGGTTACTCCGGCGACACCGTTCCCTGCGTTGTCGGTCACCTGCCCGTTGATGGAGCAGGAAGCGCATATCGCGGTGAAGTTTTGGTCGCTCAGATGGCGGTTAACCGTGATTGATCGCGCCGATGGCGTGAAGATGTAGTCGCTGTGCGATGGGGTCAGGGTGTATGTTCCCGGTGGAACGCTGATCAGGGTATAGAACCCCTGCGCGTTCGTTGTGGCGCTGCGCATCCCGTCGGAGATGGTCGCCCCTGCCACGCCATTGCCCGCGCTATCGACCACCCTGCCGCTGATGGTGCAGGAGGAGCACACCACCGTGAAATCCTGTCCGCCGACATCGCTGTTGACAACCACCCAGAGCGGGTTGGGGGTAAAGGTGTAGCCGCTCAGTGAAGCAGTGAGAGCATATGCGCCCGATAGCACGCCTTCGATCACGTAGTTTCCATTCGCATCAGTGACGGCGCTGCGCGTTCCGTCCGAGACGCGCGCGCCGGGCAGACCTTCGCCGAAACTGCCGGTTACTCGTCCGCTGATGCGGTAGGTTGCCAGCAGCGCAAAGTTCTGATTGCCGGCATTTTTCCCGTTCCCAACTGTCACGGTTCGTGTTGCGGGCGAGAAGGCGGCGTTGCTGCGCGATGGAGTGAGGGTGTACGTTCCCGGCGATACGTTCTTCAATACATACACGCCATACTGATCGGTAATGGCGCTGCGTGAACCGTCCGAGACGCTGACGCCAGCGGTTCCATGCCACTGCTCCCGCACACGACCGGAGATAGCATATGCGCCTGGTTCCAGTCGGTCGTAGTATACATAATCGATCCACTGACCAAGACCCGATATGCCGTAACCAATCCACATATATCCGTTCTCGCCCCATGTCGCCCCCCACGAGTTGCGCAGTCGCCACGCCCCCCTGGTTCCTTTGCTGTCGTCCCAACCCACCAGCACGACGGCATGGTTGATGCTGCCGTTGCACGCGGCGGATTCGTCGGTCTCGAACACGCCGGATCGGTGCCACATAAAACGCGACCCGGCGCACACATACGCGGATACCGGACCATGCTCGCGGATGATGCGTTTGATCGTCGCCACATCGGCATTGAACAGCGAGTTCCACGCCAGCATGCGCTCGTGATGCGGCAATGCGCGGGTAAGCGGCGCATCCTGCCCGGTATACGGCAGGTCGCTCTCGTACACGACGCCTGCTTCAGTCTGATGCGCGGGAGTCGCACCGATGAACAGATCATAGGCGGGCATGCCGCCGTCGCAGCCGCCGTGGGTCCCTGCCGACAGCAGGTACTGTTCGGAGAGGTCGCGCTCGACTCCATCGATGCGCTTGATCGCCGACTCGACGACGCCAGCAGTGGCGAATGCCCAGCAAGAGCCGCATCCGCCCTGATCCTTCACAGGAGTGCAGATTCCCTGCTCGCACCAGTTGAATGCCGCCGGCAACCCTTCGTCTGATCCCATCGCTACTGGCGGAAGCGACTGCGGCAGGGCGGCAGTCTGCGCGGATGGCGACGGAGCAGCGAATCGTCCAGTGGTCTCGACCTGGATGGTGAAGGTGCGCAGCGGAGCGGCTTGGCGCTCCCACGGACGACGGTAGACGAGGGTGAGGGTTTCGCTGCCGGCGCGCACCGGCGTGAATCTGAATGCCTGAACCATCGGCGCGCTCGTGGCGGCGGCGGACGAAGCGGACAGTGGCTCGAACACCGGATCGCTCGTCTGTAACAACGATGAAGGTTCTTTCAGTTCCCAGCCGTAGCCGGTTCCAGGTTGCCCTTCGAGTTTGACGATCAGGCGCTGCCCCTCGGCGACGGCGACGCTGGTTCCGTGGTGCGCCAGGGTGACAATAATGTCATTCGGTGATGATCGAACCGCCGATGGAAGGGTGAGCACCCCGGCGGCGATAATGACCAGGAATGTGCAGGCGCTGGCCAGTCTGCGGAAGAGTGCGACGATGAGCATACGGACGATCTTCCTGCTGGGACGAATCTGTGATGATGTGTCTGGCGGCGGTCACGCCTTCTTTTCAAGAATTATAGGAAGAGGGGCGGCAAAATGAAATTGAGGTAATTTTCCTGTTTTGCGGTAGTACTTCTGGATGCGTCTTGACCGGTTTAGTCGCGTGTGCTATACTGGCATTATCCAGGGAATATCGACCAGAATCGAAGTGCGTATCGCTCTTGCTGCCCGGTATGCGCCTGCCGCGAGCCGGGAGTGCGCCCTTTTGCGTCTTGCCGCAAAGCGCAGAACGGTTGCCTCCCCTGGGCGTGTGGGCTGTGCCTGCACAGGATGCCGGGCGCGCAGGCAATCTGCCCACGCAGTGTGGGGGGGTATCGGTCCGCATCCGAGAACGTTCAGTTGCCTTCCGGGAGCACTGTCCGCTCGCCGGTTTTGCTCCAGGAAGGTGTGAAGGGTTGCGGTTGCCTGGTGCCTGTGGGCGTAGGGTGTTGGCAAGACGCGGAAAACGCGCCGATTCGATCTGGGCGTTGTGTTCCCGCACTACTCGTGTGAGCAAAGGAGCTATGGATGAGCCACCATCGTCATCGTCGCGGGACCGTGCTGTTGGCGCTGATCGGCATGCTGCTCACGGTCGTTGCACTCCCCGGCGCGCTACCCGTCGCGCGCGCCTCCGACACCCCTGATCCGTCGTCCGTTACCATTGCCGGAAGTTTTCAAAGCGAACTGGGTTGTCCAGGCGACTGGCAGCCGGAATGCGCCATCACCCGCCTGGTCTACGATGCCGCCGATCAGGTCTGGCAGGCGACGTTCACCATCCCTGCCGGAACCTGGGAGTACAAAGCCGCGCTGAATGGGTCGTGGGACGAAAACTATGGCGCGAATGCGCAACGCAACGGCGCGAATATTCCGCTCACGCTGAGTGCTGCGGCATCCGTCAGGTTCTACTACGACCATGAGACGCACTGGGTTGTCAGCGACCGCAACACGCGCATTGTGACGGCGCCGGGCAATTACCAGAGCGAATTGGGTTGCCCGGGCGACTGGCAGCCCGATTGTTTGCGCTCCTGGTTGCAAGACCCGAACGGCGACGAGGTGTTCGTCAGAACCGTCACCGGACTGCCTGCCGGAAACTATGAGTTCAAGATTGCCATTCATGAGAGTTGGAGCGAAAATTATGGCGCCGGCGGCGCACCCGGCGGCGCGAACATCCCCTTCACCGTGCCTGCGCCCGGCTATCGGGTGACGTTTACCTTCGTCTCTGCGACGAACACTCCTTCCGTTGCGGTCGTCAGCGCCGGAGCACAGCCGGATAACAATGTCGAATGGGACGGGGTGCGCCACGACTCGCGCGACCCGCTCTACCGCGCGCCGGGAGGGGCGGTTCCAGCCGGGACGCCGGTCACCATCCGCCTCCGAACGTTCCACAATGATGTCACGTCGGTGCGGCTGCGGGTATACGACTTGAATGCCAGCACGCAGCGTTTCTACGACATGGCGCCGGCCGCGACCGATGTAGACTGCTATGAGGCGAGTCTGGCGGGCAAGACATGCGATTTCTGGGAGGTGATGCTCACTCAGGCAGCGCCGAATAACCTGTGGTATCGCTTCATTGTTACCGACGGAACCGACACCGACTACTACGACGACAATACCCCGGCGCTCGATGGCGGTTTAGGCGCGATGACCGATGAGCAGGAAGATCACAGCTGGGCGCTGATGTTCTACGATCCGGCGTTTACTGTGCCGGAGTGGGCGACGAGTGCGGTGATCTACCAGATTTTCCCGGATCGCTTCCGCAACGGCGACCCGCGCAACGATCCGCGCACCGGCGATAGCCGGTATGACGACCCGGTTATCGCGTTGCCGTGGGGTGAACTGCCCGAAGGGCACTGCCGCAACTACAGCGATGCTGCGACGAATTGCCCCTGGCGCTTCGACGATACACCGCCCTCCTGGAGTCCGACGAAGGAGGGTCCGCGCGGACGGGACTACTACGGCGGCGACCTGCGTGGTGTGATCAGTCGCCTTGACTATCTCAAGAACCTGGGTGTGACGGTCATCTATTTCAACCCGATCTTCCACGCGAAATCGAACCACCGCTACGATACCTACGACTACTTCCGCATCGACCCGGCGCTCGGCACACTCGCCGACTTCCGGCGTCTGGTGCGCGAAGCGGAGCGGCGCGGCATTCGTGTGATCGTCGATAGCGTGTTTAATCATATGTCGTCGGACAGCCCACAGTTCGACCGTTACGGATACTACGCCTCGCTCGGCGCATGTGAATCGGCCGCATCGCCCTACCGCGACTGGTTCCGCTTCCGTCGTCCCGGACCGGGCGAGCCGTCGCCGTGCGCTCCCTCGACACCCGGCGGCGATGACACGTACTATGTCGGATGGTTCGGGTTCGACAGCATTCCCGAAATTCGCAAGGAACATCCGGCAGTGCTGAACTATTTCGTGACCGGATCGAACAGTGTGTCGCGCTACTGGCTGCGCCAGGGTGCGAGCGGCTGGCGCCTCGACGTAATGGGTGACCCGTCGTTCCCGCCCGATTACTGGCCCACGTTCCGCCGCGTTGTGCGCGAGACGCGCCACGATGCGCTGATCATCGGCGAACTGTGGCAGAAGGACAGCACATTGCTGCGGCACCTGCGCGGCGACACAGCGGACACAACGATGAATTACCGCCTGCGCGATGCGATCATTGGGCTGCTGACGCCGGGACCGTTCGACTCGAAGGGGTTCGCCGACAGTGGACGCCCGATTGCGCCGTCGGAATTCGCTCATCGCATCAGTTCCATCCGCGAAGACTATCCCGACGCCGCGTATCTGACGTTGATGAACCTGGTGGGCAGCCACGACACCGAGCGCATTCTGTGGACGCTGACGCCAGGCGCCGAGACGCGCGCCGACAAGGAGTTCAACGCCGCCAATCTGGCGAACGGCAAGCAGCGGCTGCGTATTGCGTCGCTCATTCAGTTCACCATGCCCGGCGCGCCAACGATCTACTACGGCGATGAAGTCGGTGTCACCGGCGATGACGATCCCGACGACCGACGCACGTATCCGTGGGTCGAGACCGGCGGCAACCCGGATCGGGCGCTGCTGCGCCACTACCGCGATCTGGCGCGCATTCGCCATCATTACCGTTCGCTGCGCGCCGGCGATCTGCGCTTCCTGCTGGCAGACGATACCGCCGGCACGGTGGCGTATTCGCGCATCAGTGGCGACGATGCGGCCATTGTTGCCATCAACCGCAGTTCGCAGCCACGCACCGTTGACATTCCGGTTTCCGGCGTCATTCCTGACGGCACAGCGTTCTTCCCCTCCTACTGCGTTGCCAATGACCAGTTGAAGGACTGGCTGCATGTCGAGAACGGTCGGCTACGGGTGACGCTCAACCCGATGAGCGCTGTGCTGCTGACCAGTTACCTGGCGGATCTGACGCCGCCGGCGTCTCCGGCAAACCTGTGGGTGACGGACGAGGGCGACGGGCAGGTGAGCCTGACGTGGAACGGCGTTCCCGGCGCTGCGGGGTACAACCTCTATCGCAGCCCATTGAGCGGCGGCGGGTTCGTGAAGGTCAACGACGCGCCGCTGACGGCGATTGTCTACACCGACACAGGGTTGCGCAACGCGCGCGACTACTTCTATGTCGTGACTGCGGTCGATGAGAAAGGGAACGAAAGCGCCGTCTCGAACGAAGTGCGCGCTATGCCGCGCCTCCAGATCGGATGGGCGAACCTGCAATGGCCCCCATCGATCACCCACACCATCAGCGCCATCAACCGCACCCCGCTGATCTTCGGTCAGGTCTGGATCAACGGCGTTACCAACCGTCCGGGAGCAACGGAAGGGCTGCGCGCGCAACTCGGCTACGGACCACGCGACAGCGACCCGGCGGGCAACCCCGCCTGGACGTGGATCGAGGCGGAGTTCAATGTCGATGCCGGCAACAACGATGAATTCAAAGCCAGCCTGCTGCCGGATCAGACCGGTGCGTTCGATTATGCCTATCGCTACAGCACAACGAACGGGCGCTCCTGGGTCTATGCCGATCTTGACGGCATCGGCAACGGCTACACCCCATCGCAGGCAGGCAAACTGACGGTTGTCGCCAGTAGTGACACCACCCCGCCGGTGGTCCCGACCGGACTGACGGTGGTGACCGCCTCGCCGACCGGCATTGCGCTGCGCTGGAACGCAGTCACCGGCGACCCGACGCTCTACGGCTACGAAGTGCGGCGCAGCAGCGTCTCCGGCGGACCGTACACCACGATTGCGACGATCACCGGCGCGGAGTACACCGACACGTCGATCATCCAAGGGGCGACCTACTACTACGTCGTGCGCGCGGTGGACACATCGTTCAACCGGTCCGGCGAATCCGCCGAAGTTGCGGCGACTGCCGAGTTGCGGACGGTGAGCGTTACCTTCACCGTGACCGTTCCGGCAACGACACCGGCAGGCAGCACAGTCTATATCGCCGGGTTCCTTGATCGACTCGACGGCAACCTGCCGCAGTGGAACCCCGGCGGCGTCGCGCTGACGCAGATCGGACCGAACCGGTGGTCGATCACGCTCACCGGCAAGGAAACAACCCAGATCGAGTACAAGTACACCCTGGGTTCGTGGGATTACGTCGAAAAGGGTGCGGCGTGCGACGAGATCGCCAATCGCCAGTTGACCCTGAGTTACGGCGTGGATGGCACGCAAGTCGTGAACGACAGCGTACCGAACTGGCGCAATGTGGCGCCGTGCGGGAATTGACTGCTCACCTCCTCACTCCCGACCCCTCTCCCTGCACGCGGGGAGAGGGGAGGACCTCTCAGGTGGAGAGTTTTTCAGGCACGAGGAATAGGGAACCAGCGCAGAACGGACAGCCGCTGCGATTGATCGCGCCGCTTACGTCAGAAGGATCGCCCCCGACGTGTTGTGCGATGGCGGCGCACAGCCATGAGCGCAAGCGATACACCGGTCTAATGCGGTTTCTGCGGGACACCCTTCGCGCCCCAACGCGCTCACGCCATGCAGGTGTATCGGCGCACCACTAAGACACCAAGACACAAAGGAACATATCGGCGCCTTCGCATTTGAGATGATGACGCTGCACAGGAACTAACCCCTTGGATCTAACGATACACGCCCCTACCTGGAATCCATCGCCGGGGCTGCGTGTTGCTCGGATCGCCTCGCTGCGCACATGCGGCGCTGCGGCGGTCATGGTCTCCGCACCGGCTCGGAACTGAAGGCGTCCGGCTGCGCCGCCGCCAGCGCCTTCCAGAGGGTAACCGACACACCCCTCTGTCAGACAGAACCTGGGCACAACGTGGAACGACCCGGAGGTGATTACGGTTCTGTAATCGCCTTACCGGCATCTTCGGGAAAGCTATACACGGCAATCCCTAAACGTTCGGCCACCTTCCGCGCTGCCGGGTCGACCATCGGCGAAATCACAATAAGTCGCTGTGCTGTCCGGCCATGGCGTTGTTGATACCAACGAGCCTTGCGTTCAAACAAATACATGTCCGCTTTGCTCATTGAAGATTTAATCTCACAAATCAGCAAAACGCCATTTTTAATGATCAGATCGAGTTCAACCTGTTCGGGACGACCAAACACCTCCCCACTATCATCATATTCATTGACATGAATCACCTCAAGCGGGAAGAAATCGGTCAAAATGCCTTGGAGTGCACTCCGAAACGAGTGTTCGGACGACAATCCCCAGCGTGCGCCTAAGGCGCCTATGGTCGAATCAAACCGACGATTCAGGACGTCTGTTCTCTGGATCAGTTCGCGAATCTCACGTTGATTTTCTTCCCATCGCCGATTTTGCTCCTCCCACTTCCGGTTTTGCTCGTCCCACAGTCCTACTTGTTCGTCCCACTTCCGATTTTGCTCGTCCCACAGTCGTACTTGCTCGTCCCACTTCCGATTTTGCTCGTCCCACAGTCGTACTTGCTCGTCCCACTTCCGATTTTGCTCGTCCCACAACCGCATTTGTTCTGCCCAACGTCGTGACTGCTCTTCGCGATCACGGCGTAGCTCGTCGAGCATTTGATCAAATCGACTCTCTGTTTCACGGCGGTCAGCAAAATATTGTTGCGACAGCCGCACAATCAAGCGCTGCAATTCTGGATCCCGCTCGAAGAGCGCCGGTAGTTCTTGCAAGATGAGGTCGCGTAGTTGTTCGCGATCGATTGACATACAATGCTACCCCCACAAGGGTCCGAAGATAAAAGGGTATGTGGATGATTATAGCATAGTGTTACCTCTTCCAGCAGCAGCCCCTGCGCCCAGGCGCGCCCGCTCACGTGCAACACATGCGGAAAGAGGCCCTGCTCCGCCACACGCGGCGACAGTTCACGACGGAGCGTGGCGAGGGTTGGCGGAACAAGGCGGGTAAGGAGAGTGGGAGCGTGGGCGTCATGGATGGCACGCGCCAGCCGCGCCCACTCGGCGCGCAGATCGAGGAGTGCAGGTGGGCGATTGTGGTCGCGCGGGTCGAAGACCGGCGCCGCCAGGATCGCCGCGACGCGCAGCATCTGCGCCGGGTCACACCCGGCGGAACGCGCCTGCGCCGCCGCCTGCCCGATCTGGATTACATTGTGCGAGCCGGTGATCAAAATGGAGTGCGTGGCATCGCCGCCGATATCGATGTGTCCCGGATTGCTCATTGGATATATGCCAGAATGATGACAGTCGGCAATTACGGACATCGTACTATGGTTCGGGCAGAGATTCAAGCGCTTGACCGGATTGGGGCAAAAACCATAGCCAATCGCCGGGGATCGGGGGCAACGGTGCGTGCTGCGGGCAGAGCGCGGGTGACGGTCGCCGGAGACGAGAGCCGCAACCTTTGGCGATGCGCATTCGTCACACAATGCAGGAAGAGTCGAATGAGAAAGGACGGTTCCCAATGGGTAGCCAGTTAGTGCGCAGCAAAAGCGACCGCATGATCGCGGGCGTGTGTGGTGGTCTTGCGCGTTACTTCAACATCGACCCGGTGATCGTGCGGTTGGTGTTTGTTCTGGCGGTGCTCTTCGGCGGCATCAGCCCGCTGGTGTACGTTATCCTGTGGATTGTGATGCCGGAAGAAGGGGCAGTTCCGGCGCCGCCGCAATTGAACCATCCCCGCCCTGTGGAAGAATGGAAATACGACCCGTACACCGGCGAACCGATCCGGCGCGAGTCGTGATGACCATAGCGCGCGCTCATATCGTTGGTGGTAGGCGTCGTGACGCGCGAGAGACGGAGTGCTTGCTCCGTCTCTCCGTTGCTGCGCCGTTGTCGTCGATCTGTCGTTGCTACGGCGTGGTTGCCGATGTCGGCGCGACAATCGCATCGTACAACACATGAAACTCCTGCTCGAATGCCGCCGTGATGGTCTCTGGATCGGGAACCAGCCCGGCGTCGGTAATCACACCGAGCGTCACCTGACCGCAGTAACTCATAATGCTGACCCCCATCCCCAACCGACCTGACTGCGGCACCCAGAACATCATGTTCTTGATCCGATTGCCCGCCAGGTAGAGTTGCTCCGTTGGACCGCGCACATTCGTCATCACTGCGGTCGCCTTGCTGCCGAACAGATTGACCGCCTGCTCCTCCACCTGCGCCGGCGTGCGCCCAAAGAAATTGAGCAGACCGTAGAAGACATACGCTTCGGGAGATCGTTTGAGCGCCTCCATTCGCTGCTTGACTTCGGCAAGGCGCACGACCGGACTCGGCGTGCCCAGCGGCAGCGAGAGAAACACCAGTCCGAACTCATTCCCCAGGTCGTGGGCGCGGGAGGGTGGCCGCAGATCGACCGGGATCACGGCGCGGATTTCCACTCCATCGGCGGATGCGCCGCGCCCGATGAGATAGTTGCGCAACGCCCCCGCCACTGCCGCCAGGAGCACGTCGTTGACTTTCGCCCCTGCGGTCTTCCCGATCTGCTTCACCTGCTCCAGTGGCGTCGGCGACGACCAGGCGACCCGTTTCTGCACCCCCAGTGGACCTTTGAAGAGCGTCTTTGTTTCGGGCGGCAGCAGCAGCACCCGGCTCAACGCCATCGCCCCGCTGGCTGCCTGCGCCGGCAGGTCGAGGAGATGCTCGGGATGTCGCAAGAATTCCATCCCTTCGTGAACCAGTTCGTCAGCCAGTTTGATCGAACCTTCAATTGTTGCTACGATTGGTTCCAGCAAAGGACCGAGGGTGTGGTTGTGGTTGGACTGCGGTCGCGGGAGTTCAATCGGCGCATCGGGCGTCTTGTCCATCAACCGATGCATCACCGTGTTCATGGCGGCGCCATCGCCGATGCAATGGTGGAACCGCATCACGACGGCTGAACCGCCAAGCACGTTCTCAACCAGGTGCACCTGCCAGAGTGGTTTGGTGTAGTCGAGCGGCGTGCTCGCCAGATCGCCAAGAAACTCCTGGAGGGTTGTCATGTCGCCGGGCGATGGCAGCGCCACCCGATGCACATGGGCGCGGATCGAGAAGTGGGGATCGGGTTCCCATCGGGGAGCGCTGAATGAACCACGCTGATCCGTCACGCGCATGCGGAAGCGCTCAAACGATAACAAGCGCGACTCGAACGTCTTGTAACAACGCTCGACATCAATTGGACCGTCGAGCAACGCCACGCCCGTCACCATCATCAGGTTCGTCGGGTCGTCCATATGCAACCAGGCGCTGTCAACGGCGCCGAGGGGATGGGAGTCCTGAGCCATCGTCCGACCTCCGTTATTCACCAGAACCGCTTCGGTGCGTTGATCGTACACGACCGACAGGAGCAGCGAAGGTGAGAAGTTGCCACAGAGCGGTAAAAGTTGACCATTGTCGAAGAGGAACGTCAATATGGTCTGGTGAGCGTCTATCTGTAATACCAATGACGATTGAAGATGCCGCATGCGTGTCATTCCGAGCCCTTCGCTTCGCTCAGGGTAAACGCAGCGAGGAATCCGAGCGGGTTCGCGCAAGACCCCTCGCGCTGCGCGGGGTGACCATGCCGGATGGTCACAGGTCATTGGTATAAGGGGGACATATGACACTGTTCAGCATCGTGCTTATCCCGATGGGAGTCATGTGCGTTGGCATGGGCATCAACGGCGTCATCTCCGTGCGACGCGCCCAACATGCAGTGCCTCATTTCCGGAGCCTGCCGGTGTCAACGGCGTCGGACATCCAGGCAGCCGCGGTAGGCGCCGGGGTGGTCGTCGCAGGCATTGTCAGCGCCAGCAATCCTGCACAACGGTACAATCTCGTCTTGTACGCAGACCAGATCAATGAGAGCGAATCAACGTTCTCAGGGAGGAATGGCAGAGAACTAAAGACCGTGCCATTGCTCTTGCAGACTCCCGACGGCGTGGTGCGGATCGCCAATAGCGGCTATGCTCTGGTGCGTCCGCTGGTGCGCTGGAACAGGTGCAATCCTCGCGCTCAAACAGTATGTCGGCTTTGTAGCAGGCCAGCGGGTGACTGTGCTCGGACGTATTGTTGACCATGGTTCAGGAAGAGCGATCGAAGCCGCGTTCCTCTTCGGCGGCGCCCCTGCCGACTACCCTTCATACCAGCGCGGGATTGCGATTGATGGATAGATCAGGATTCTTGCTGGCTGCATTGGAGGGGTGTTCTTTCTCTTTCTGGGTTTCGGAACGTTCCTGTTTCCTCTATCCGAATAGTACAGCCTCAAAGGAGAGTCTATGAACGGCAATGATCGCCTCTATCACATCGGGTTTGGGCGCAGCGATCTGGGCGACGATCCGCCGCGCATCGCGCTGCTGAGCGGCGACCCGGAGCGCGCGCGCCTGATCGCGCAGACGGCGCTCCGCGGTGCGCGCGTTCTCTCGGAGAATCGTGGGTTGCACAGTTCTGTCGGAACGCTGCCAAACGGCGCGCCGATCCTTTCGGCAACCAGCGGCATGGGTGCGCCGTCGCTTAGCATTGTAGTGAATGAACTCGTGCAGGTCGGCGTTCGCACCATCATCCGCGTCGGCACCAGCGGCTCGATCCAGCTGCACATTCCGCCGGGGAGCATTGTCATTTCCAGCGCCGCACTGTGTCGTCAGGGCGCCGCCGACGACATCGCGCCGCGCGAGTTCCCGGCTGCCGCCGATCCGTTCGTCACCGTCGCGCTTATCGAAGCCGCGCGCGCCGCAGGGGTCGAGTATTTCGCTGGCGTGACGGCATCGGTGGATACCTTCTACGAAGGGCAGGAGCGCACCGGCTCCGCCAATCCGCACCTGCTGCGCCGGTTGCGCGGCATTACCGACGAGTACCGCCGCCTGAACATCCTCAACTACGAAATGGAAGCCGGCACGCTGTTCAAAATGGGGCTGGTCTACGGATTTGCGGCTGGATGCGTCTGCGGCATAGTTGCGCAGCGCACTGCGAGTGAAGCGATCATCGTCGAACGCAAGGCGGTCGCCATTGAACGCGCGATTGCTGTAGCCGTGCGCGCCGCAATCGCGCTGACCGCATCCCCTGCCTGACTCCAGTTCAGGAAGGGGATGCCATCGGTCCCACGCCAGATTCGGACAGGAGGCGCGTTCTTGTCGGCGCCACTGATTATCGAGAGGTCTGGAACATGGTGATCACGCCGGTGAGAATCTGGCGAACCGTTCATGAATTGACATAACTTAACCAATCGGCGATCAGGCTCGCTCGCGCTCTCCGCCGATTGGTGAGAGATGGTACAATGGAGACGCGCGCTTCGAGCAGGCGAAGGACATAAAGCGGCATTCAGCAGACGATACCGGCGCCCGGAAGCGCGGAGAGCGTGGTGTGACCGTCCCTTCTTTGGCATCGTGTGCCCGGCATACCGGCTTGGAGGATACGCACACCTGTCGATTTTTCCGGCAATCTCACATCGTGCATCATCGGTTTCGGTCATTACGATGCCCAGATATGCCTTTCCCTGCATCGCCGGAGAGTCGTCAGGACGCGGCGATACTCCTCGCACCTGAACACATGCGATCCTTGAGAAGGAGAGGGCGGCGAGATGCGAACACGTGAGGCATCGGAACCGTCGCGCGCCTCGTGCCGCGTGTCTTGCAGAGGCTTCGGGAAGAGGCGAGCCGGACCTTGGGACCTGCCGCGTGCTACGTGCCTCGCGTCTCATAGAGGCAGCGAGGTGAGGCAAGAGCAGGAGGATACAAAGGCTCGGAGTCCTTGTGCCTTTGTATGCGCTTACCCACCTCTGGCGCGCATGAGATACGGAGGAAGCACATGACCGAAAAACAAAAAACCGTTGTCGCCGCTGCGCTCGGCGAATGTGTGCATGTTGCCGGCGTGATGAACTTTCTGCGCCTGGCGGAAGAAGCCGGCTGGCGCACGGTCTTTCTGGGTCCGGCCACGCCGATTGAGCGGGTGCTCGAAGCCGCGCGACAGGAGCAGGCCGATCTGGTTGGCGTGTCCTACCGCCTGACGCCGGAAACCGGCGCGCATCTCCTGGGGCGTTTCGCCGAAGCGGCAGACGATCTGCATGCCGCAGGGGTGCGTTTCGCCTTCGCCGGAACGCCGCCGCTGGCGGAGAAAGCCGCCACGCTCGGTTTCTTCGAGCAGGTGTTCGATGGCAGCGAACCGGCCGATCAGGTTCTGGCATATCTCAGGGGGCAAAATCCGGCACACGCAACCGAGGCGGATTTTCCGCAACGCACCGTTGACCGCATTCGCTGGAAAGCGCCATTTCCCCTGATCCGTCATCACTTTGGTCTGCCGACGATGCAGGCGACCATCGATGGCATTGCGCGCATCGCCGAAGCGCGCTGTCTCGATGTGATTTCGCTCGGCACCGATCAGGACGCCCAGGAGAACTTTTTCCGCCCCGAACGTCAGGACCCGGCGCGTACCGGCGCCGGCGGCGTGCCGGTGCGTAGCGCCGACGACTATCGCGCCCTCTACGCTGCCAGTCGACGTGGCAACTACCCGCTTATGCGCACCTACTCCGGCACTGATGATTTCGTGCGCCTGGCAGAGTTGTATGTCGAAACGATCAACATCGCCTGGTGCGCCATCCCGCTCTTTTGGTTCAACCGCATGGACGGGCGCGGACCGTGGGACCTGGAAGGGTCGATCCGCGAACATCAGACGATTATGCGCTGGTATGGCGAGCGGGACATTCCGGTTGAACTCAATGAGCCGCACCATTGGGGCATGCGCGATGCGCCCGATACGGTCTTTGTTGCCAGCGCCTATCTCTCGGCGTACAATGCGCGCGCGTTCGGCGTGCGCGACTATATCGCGCAACTGATGTTCAACAGCCCGCCCGGTTTGTCCGATGCCATGGACCTGGCAAAGATGCTGGCGGTGATCGAGATTACTGCGCCGCTGGCAGGACCGGATTTCCGCATCTGGAAACAGACCCGCACCGGGTTGCTGAGTTACCCGGTTGATCCGGCTGCGTCGCGGGCGCATCTTTCGGCAAGCATTTACCTGCAAATGGCGCTGCGTCCGCACATCATTCACGTCGTTGGGCATACCGAAGCGCACCATGCTGCCACCGCCGATGATGTGATCGAAGCATGCGGCATAGCTCGCCGCGCTATTGAAAACGCGCTGCGCGGGCAACCCGACATGACCGCCGATCCGTCCGTGCGCGCGCGAGCGGCGCAACTGGTCGAAGAAACCCATCTCCTCCTCAATGCGATGGCGCAACTTGCGCCTCCCGGCGTGACCGACCCGCTGACCGACCCCGCCACACTGACGAAAGCCGTGGAGATTGGACTGCTCGATGCTCCGCAATTGCGCAATAACCCGTTCGCACCGGGTCGCGTCGCAACCCGCTTCATCAACGGCATGTGCCTGGCCGTCGATGCGCAGGGACGCCCGCTCGACGAGAAAGAACGCATCCGACTGGCGCTGGATCATGCAACAATGTCAGCCTGAATTTGACATAAAAGGAGAAACGTCATGACATCCTCAACCCGCTACACCGTCATTGGCGCCGGGAATGGCGGGAAGGCGATGGCAGCGCACCTGGCTCTGATGGGCTTTGAGACGACGCTCTACAATCGCACTCCCGAACATATCGAAGCCATCCGGCAGCGGCGTGGCATCGAACTGGACTCGGGCGAAACCGGTCCACGTGGTTTTGGTCAGCTGGCGCTGGTCACGTCGGATATGAAAGAGGCGCTCGACCGTTGCGATGTGGCGATGGTCGTTGTGCCTTCATCTGCGCACGCGGAAGTGGCGCGCGCGATGGCGCCGTACCTGCGCGATGGACAGATCATTCTTCTTCACCCCGGTCGTACCTGTGGCGCCATTGAGGTTGCTAAAGTGCTGCGCGACGAACGTTGTCGGGCGGATGTCACCGTTGCCGAAGCCGAGACGTTTATCTACGCCAGCCGCTCGGACGGACCGGCGCAGGCGCGTATTTTTCGCATCAAGGAAGCGGTTCCACTGGCGGCGCTGCCAGCATACCGCACCGGCGATGTGCTCGGCGTGATCCGCGATGCGTTTCCGCAGTACATCGATGGCGGCAACGTGCTGCGCACCGGTCTGAACAACATGGGGGCGATTTTCCATCCGGCACTGACCCTGCTCAACGCCGGGCGCATTGAGTCGACCCGCGGTGACTTTCAGTTCTACATCGACGGTGTAACTCCCTCGGTGGCGCGCGTGCTCGAAGTGATCGACCGTGAGCGCGTCACTGTTGCCGCCGCGCTCGGCATTCGCGCCCGCACCGCACAGGAGTGGCTGGCGCTGGCGTACAATGCCACCGGCGACTCGCTCTATGAAGCCATTCAAAATCAACCGGGATACTATGGCATTAAGGCGCCGCCGACTCTCAACCACCGGTATATCTTCGAGGATGTGCCGATGAGTCTGGTGCCGATTGCTGCTCTTGGTCAGCGGTATGGCGTCGCGGTTGCCGGGATCGACAGTATCATCCGGTTGGCGTGCATCATTCACCGCACCGACTACTGGCGTCGCGGACGCACCCTCGATAGGCTTGGCATTGCCAATCTCAGCGTCAGCGAATTGACGCGCTATGTTGAAGAGGGAACGCTGGAGTAGGGTGAGAGGCGAGAGGCGAGAGGCAAGAGGCGTCCGACAAGGGCGTCGCGCGAGATGTATCTCGCATTTGTGGAGATGCGAGCGGCGAGAGGCGAGAGCGTAGCGCGAGATTTATCTCGCATTTGTGGAGAGGGGAGGGGCGAGAGGCGTCCGACAAGGGCGTCGCGCGAGATGTATCTCGCATTTGTGGAGAGAGGCAAGGGCGTCGCGCGAGATGTATCTCGCATTTGTGGAGAGGGGCGAGAGCGTAGCGCGAGATGTATCTCGCATTTGTGGAGAGGGGAGGGGCGAGAGGCGCGAAGGTCCCGACAAGGGCGTCGCGCGAGATGTATCTCGCATTTGTGGAGAGGCGAGAGGCGAGAGGTGAGAGGGAAGAGGCGAGAGGCAAGAGGCGAGAGGCAAGAGGCGAGAGGCGTCCGACAAGGGCGTCGCGCGAGATGTATCCCGCATTTGCGGAGAGAGGCGAGGGCGTAGCGCGAGATTTATCTCGCATTTGTGGAGCGGCGAGAGGCGAGCGGCGAGGGCGTCGCGCGAGATGTATCTCGCATTTGTGGAGATGCGAGCGGCGAGAGGCGAGAGCGTAGCGCGAGATTTATCTCGCATTTGTGGAGAGGGGAGGGGCGAGAGGCGTCCGACAAGGGCGTCGCGCGAGATGTATCCCGCATTTATGGAGAGGGGAGAGGCGAGAGGCGCGGGGTGAGAGGGGAGCGGTGAGCGGTGAGCGGTGAGAGGCAAGAGGCAAGAGGCAAGAGGCGAGAGGTGAGAGGCGCGGGGTGAGAGGGGAGATGTGAGAGGGGAGCGGTGAGAGGCAAGAGGCGTCCGACAAGGGCGTCGCGCGAGATGTATCTCGCATTTATGGAGAGGGGAGAGGCGAGAGGCGAGAGGGGAAAGGCATGGGGCAAGAGGATCAAACCCGGGGTGGGCGACGGGATTGCTTCGACCGGCTGCGCCGGTCTCGTAATGACAGCGCACCCCGGCACGGGGATGTCCGCGCGCGCGGCGCCGGTCTCCCTGCTCCCGCGTGCGGGTTTGGGGATCATCGGGGATCGCGTGAGATCACGGGGGCGCCGGTTGGTGAACTCCCTGCTCCCGCGTGCGGGAGAGGGGTAGGGGGCGAGGGCACAACGGCGCATCCCAACGCCATGCATGCCCGCTATGAGCATGCGCGCAGTCCGTCCTTGAACCCGGATCAGAGAGTGGCAGATGAAAGGAGCGTAACGCCTATGTGTGGTATAGCAGGCGTCTACCGCAGCACCGATGGAACAGGCATTGAGCGCATGCTTGCCTGGCTCAGCCATCGCGGACCGGACGGACGCGGCGTTGTTGCCGCCGATAGTGGCGTGTTAGGGCATACACGCCTGGCGATTATCGATCTGGATGGCGGCAGGCAACCAATGGAGCACGATGGCGCACTGATCTGCTTCAACGGTGAGATCTACAACTACCGCGCGCTGCGCAACCGGTATCTGCGTGGGCAGGCGCTGGAGACCGATAGCGACACTGAAGTGTTGCTGCGCCTGTACCGCACGCTCGGTCCTGGATGTGTGCGTCTGCTCGAAGGCATGTTCGCCTTCGCCATCCTTGATGGCGACGATCTGTTCCTGGCGCGCGATCCGATTGGCATCAAGCCGCTCTACCTGGCGCGGAGCGGCGATGCTCTTCTGTTCGCATCCGAAATCAAGGCGCTGGCGTTGCACGCTGATCAGGTGACAACGTTTCCTCCCGGTACATGGTACCACTCGCGTTTCGGCAGCCATACGTACTACGAGATTGCTCAGGGATGGCCCCAGAGCGGCATGTTCGAGACGCCCGATCAGGCGATCACGGCGATTCGCGCCGTCTTGCGTGCGGCTGTTCACAAACGTCTACTGGCGGATGTTCCCGTCGGCGTCAGCTTGAGCGGCGGACTCGACAGCAGTATCATTGCGCTTCTGGCGTGCGCCGAACTCGACCAGGTCGAAACCTTCGCAGTCGGAATGGAGGGCAGCGCCGACCTGGAGGCCGCGCGTCAGATGGCGCGCTACCTGGGAACGCACCATCATGAGTATGTCTACACCCGCGCCGAGATGGAGGCCGCGCTGCCCGATGTCATCTACTATCTCGAGTCGGCCGATCCGGCGCTGGTGCGCAGTGCGCTGCCGAACTACTTTCTGGCGAGGTTGGCGTCGGAGCGGGTCAAAGTTATCCTGACCGGCGAAGGCGCCGATGAGTTATACGCCGGGTACGACTATATGCGATCCATTGCGTCGCCAGAAGACCTGCACCGTGAACTTGAGACGTCGATCCGCGAGTTACACCGCACCAACCTTCAGCGCGCCGACCGCATGTTTATGGCATTCGGCGTCGAAGCGCGCGTGCCATTTTTGGACGTTGAGTCGATTGCTCTGGCGTTGAGCCTGCCGTCGGAATGGAAGCAGGCGGCGCCTGGCGAACCGACAAAAATGCTGCTTCGCCGGGCATTCGCCGACGAGTTGCCCGAGTCGATTGTGCAGCGACCGAAGCAGAAGTTTTCCGCTGGCGCCGGTTCGATGTATGAACTTGCAAAGGTTGCCGAGGAACGGTTCGACAACCGGACCTTTGCGCGCGAACGTCAACGCCTGTTGCACCGGTGGGGCTATCGTCTGCGCAATAAAGAAGCGCTCTACTACCTCGATACGCTGCGCGCTGTGCTCCCTGAGCGCCTGATCATGCCCGAAATGGGAGTGAGCCGGAGCCTGTGAACGTGAGACGTTGCCTGCGGCACGCCCCCCTGTGCCCGCGCAATGACCCTACGCAGCGCGTCGCTCCGGGGCAGGTATGGTGAAACATCCAGCGCGTGCGAGCGCAGAGGTGCTCCGATCAGGGCAGGTATGGTGAAACATCATTGCCGATTTGCCGTCCTATGACCTGCTCCTAGACCTACGCAGCGCGTCGCTCCAGGGCAGGTATGGTGAAAGGTGGAATGGGTGAAAGTTGGGTCAAGCAGGCTAATCCCTAACCCTTAACCCCAAATGAACAGATCGTCACTTGCGAGCAGTGAAAGGGTTATGCTATTCTTGTTACGACTATCACAAGAAAGGCGACTCATGGAACTGACAACGATCATCCAGGTGACGCCCGGACGTTTGATCGGTCTGGCGCCGGACGGTGACCTCCGGCTGGTCTGGGATTACACGACGATCCGTATTCCAGTGTTCGATCTGCCGCATCTGGCGGCGCTCCTCGATCTATGGCTGCTGGAGGAAGAGCCGCCGCTGTTGCGCCGTGGCTACTACCGCCTGATGCATAGCCCGGAAGGCGGGTATCAGTTGTGGCTGCACACCGCCGGTCTGTGGTTGAGTCATCAGGATGTGCATATCCTCATGACTCTGGTCAATGCAACCGTTGAGGAACTCTGCCGCCCGTTGTGTCGTCAACCAAAAGCGCCGTTTGGACTGGGGTATCGGAAGTTTATTGCGTCTCCGCGCAAAGGGCACAACCAGAACTAAGTAAGGGCGGGACTGAGTCCTGCCCTCCCGGGTGCGGGTCTCAGTCCCGCCCTTGCATCATAGCGCTACACCACCTGGACGACTGCTAGCCCTGGTTGCGCTCCTCAATATGCGCGCGCAGCATCCACGCCATCTTCTCGTGCTTTTCCATCAGCGTCGTGAGGAAGTCGCTCGTGCCCATATCGTCGTACTGCTCATCACAGGCGCGCAGGTCCTGGCGCAGGTGGCGAATGATCGCCTCGTGATCGGCGACCAATTGCCGCACCATGCCACGTTCATCGGGCAGGTCGCCGGGATGCTCGGCGAGTGTCGCCAGCTGGAGAAACTCCGTCATCGTGCCGGGCGCGGCCGGTCCCAGCATGCGAATGCGCTCGGCAATATCGTCGATGTCGTCGGCAAGCGCCTCATACTGCTGCTGAAACAGCGCATGAAGCGGACCAAACGCCATTCCGACCAGGTTCCAGTGATAGTTGCGCAACCGGGTGTAGAGCACGTGCTCATCCGCCAGCAAACGGCTCAAAATTGCGGTCACGCCCTGAATACTCGTTTCGCTCAAGCCAATATCAGGCTTCGGGGTCGTTGTGATACGTCCCGTTCCAATCTCGGCGCTCATCGTGAACTCCTTTCCATTGTCACTCTATGCACAGAAATGGTGCTGTGATGAGATGCATATATAACGGTACCAGAAATTGAGACAAGAAGCAAGCACTCGTCAACCCTGACTGTTTTTCTGGCTCACCGGTTCCTGGCGGGACGGCGCTTTCGCGCGCAGTTGTTCGTTCTCTTTCTCAAGTTGGGCGATCCGCTGCTCCAGCGCCGCCTGCGCCTTGCTCAACCGCCGTTCGCGCAGCGAATGGCGAATGCCGCTGTACCCGGTAAATAATCCGACCAGCGTGGCGCCTGCGATCACCGCCAGAATCATGACCAACGACAGCGAAATCGGACCGGATGTGAACATCAAAAAGCGCACTTCGACCGGCTGCGGATTCTGCACGCCGAACAATACCAGCATCACTGAGAGCACGGTCATCAGAATGAACATCACTACCCGCATGGGCGACCTCTACAACAGTGTTCGCGTCGTTTGTGAGCACAACTATCATAGCATAGAGTTGTCGGACTGGAAATCGTTATTGAACGCTCCTGGCTTTCTTGGCGCTTCCAGAATTGTTCTGTCACAGGCGATTGCGGAACATCTTCCGGCGGGCGTCTCGCCTGCAACAGCGGCGGCATCGCGCCCATTGGCGCGCGGGCTGGCTGACCTGTATAATACCAATGACGATTGACGATGCCGCATGCGGGTCATTCCGAGCGCAGCGACGGGTCATTCCGAGCGCAGCGAGGAATCTGCGCGGGTCGCGCACGCCCCCGCGCGCTGCGCGAGGTGACCATGCCGGATGGTCACAGATAATTGGTATAAATACCACATGTGCCGCCACTATGGGCGCACGGGGGTCGCGCTCGCAACGGCGGCGGCATCGCGCCCATTGGCGCGCGGGCGTCGCGCTCGCATTGGAGAAGAGAATTGCCCGCCCTTAACAACAAACAGGGGCGAGATCGGATGATCCCACCCCTGCCCTGGATCGTTGAGCGATCGATAAGGCTAAGCCACGCGGCGGCGCATCACCAGACCTGCGCCGATCAGCGCCATAGCCGCAACCAGCGCCCACATTGCGATGCCCGTTTCGCCGCCGGTGCGCGGCAGCGCTGCCGGAGCGGCGGCTGGCGTCGTTACGGCGACCTCGACCTTGATGTTCGCCAACTCGCCGACGGCGAACACGTCGTAGATCTTGCCGGCCTCCAGGCGCGTGCCTTTCAAGTCCAGCACGACGGCAGTGCCACCCGCCGGAGTGACTTGCAGATCATACGAACCGGCATCGACCGGCAGGTAGTTGCTGGCATTCGGGAATGCCAGATTCGAGATCAGCGTCGGACCACCGGCAACCTTGATGTCCACCGCCGGCGCATCCGGCGAGAAGTGGATCACGCGCACATGCGCCTTACCTGCTGCCGGCGCCGTCAGGTCGTCCATCAGAATGGTCGGCTTGATCTCTGCCAGTTTGCCGGTTGCGGCGATGGTGTACGCTTTGCCAGCCTCGATTCGAACCCCCTTCGCATCGATGACGACCGGCGACGTGGCGCCTGCCGGAACAACCTGGATGTCGTAGCTGCCTGCCGGCAGATCGAGATAGGCGCTGGCGGCGAAGAACGGAACGTTGGTGAGCGCCCTGTTGCCGTTGACAATCACATCAACAGCCGGAGCGTCCGGCGAGGCGTGAATGACACGCACCTTGGCTGTGGCGACCTGGGCGAATGCCGCCGGCGCCACGGCCAGCGCGATCAGCGCGCCGAGCAGGAGAAGAATCCACGACTTGCTTCGCATGATAAACCTGTCCTCCTTCGATACATCGTGCTGCCAGTCACTTTGCTGTGCAGCTGCTTTGCACTTTCATAACAGGTAACGAATGAGGTGCGAAATCGGATTTATTCTCAGTGAAATCTCATCTTGGGCGGAACCGGCGAGGGAAGGAGGCAGGGTCTCGATTGTGGTGTACACGTGGCGCAAGATTAATCTTGCGCCACGAATAGCCGCCACTTGCGGCATACAACCGGGAAGGAACGGGTGATCCGCCCAATCCGGGCGTCTCATCGCACCAGACGCTCGTAGAGGTCCAGAAATCCACGCCCCAGTTGCTCGAATCCAAATGAACGCGCCACTTTCTCGCGCCCGTATTCGCCAAAGCGCCGTCGCAGCGCTTCATCTTCGCCGAGCCGCTGCACCGCCTCTGCGTAAGCGGCGACGTCATCGCGCGGGCAGAGAAAACCGGACCGTTCATGATCGACGACTTCCGGCAACGCGGAAATGCGCGTGGTCACGACCGGTCGTCCGCACGCCAGCGCCTCCGCCTGCACGATCCCGAACCCCTCCAGGCGCGACGGCGCCAGCAGGATGTCGCACGACTGATACGCCGCCACCAATCCATCGCGGTCCGGCGCGCCAATCGGAACCATGCGCGGGTGCGGTGGACCTTCATCAACGTCCTGGAAGCCGCTCGTGTAATACAAAACATACGCTTCCGGCAGCAGGTTCATGATGCGCGGCAGCAGGTCGAACCCCTTGCGTCGCGTCCGATTGCCGACGAAGAGCAGGCGAATGCGTCCGTCGCAGTCGGGCAATCCATCGTTGCGCCGTTGCATGTCGGGAGGCGGCACAAACACATCAGTGTCGATCCCATCGTAGATGACGGTGGTGTTGGTGTATCCGTAGGCGCGGGCGACCTGTTGTTGCGTGTAGCGCGAGACGCACACCACCGCATCGGCGGAACTGATCGACCACCAGTCGTAGCGCGCTTCGATCAGGCGATAGAACAACCGCTGCGCCGGTGTGCTGTAGGGCTGAAGGTCAGGATCGGTCGTCAGGTGGTGAACGGTTGTGACAAGGGGGCGTCCCGGCGCGCGCAGCGCAAATGCCACGCGCGAACGCCCCTGAATGAGGTCGAATCCCCGCCACCAACCACGCGGCAACCCGCGCGGGATCAGTATAGGCAGAAAATTGTAGATCTCCGGCAGGCGCAGCAATTCGGCACGCGGCGCGCCGTAGCGTCGCACTGCGCGAGTGATGTTCTGAATGCCAAAATCGACGCCGCCGCGACCAACCGGCGAAATGTAGAGTGGACGAACCATACGCTGCGGTCAGAACCAGTCCGACGCATACGGCGCGAGACCGACGAAAAGCCGTTCAACGAGCGCCAACGCCGGGCGTGAGCGCGCGTCGATCAATCCAAATGCCGCTGCCGTGCGCGGTCGCAGATACCGACTGTACACCTGCGTCAGTGTGCGCACATCACAGTGAATGTCGGCGTCTACTCCGTCGCTCAGGCGCGTCATCCGCGCACTGCCGCCTTCGACATCGAGCGCAAAGACGCCGTTGTTGTGATCCAGCCAGTCGTCGGTGATACGGATCGTCAGGCGACCGGCGACATCACGGGGGAAGGAGTACGCTTCCATCGCCATTGCAACATCGATCATGCGCAGCATCGCTCCCGGAACCATGGCACACCGGAGTGGATCGGACATCAGCGCCTGCACCGGCGCGTCGGCAGGCGCCGTGAAGATCACATCGACGCACTGATCTTCGAACATCGAGAAGAGGGCGAAAATCTGCGCGCGCGCCTGCGGATCGAGCGCTGCCGCCTCACGGCAGTGCAGTTCTTGCCCGCGTTCACCGCGTTCGATGGAAAAAATAGCGTATGATCGCCCGTGACCTGCGTCGTCCCGCCAGAGATACGCCCAATGCGGCGACCCGTCGCCAGCGTGGAGCACCCGCGTCTGCCACCAGACGGCGTTGCGCTCCAGCGGACCAAATCGGCCGCGCAACGCGCTGCGGTAGGCGGCGTCGAGTTCTGCC
Source organism: Roseiflexus castenholzii DSM 13941 (assembly GCF_000017805.1). Lineage (GTDB taxonomy): Bacteria > Chloroflexota > Chloroflexia > Chloroflexales > Roseiflexaceae > Roseiflexus > Roseiflexus castenholzii. Next base: position 3,021,641 of record NC_009767.1, read on the forward strand.
GTTGCTGCTGCGCTCTCATCAAGGCGCACCCAACGCCCCGCTTGCTGCGCGCGAAATGGCGCAAACCATGCCGGGGCGCCACTGAACTGGCGCGCTTCGTAAAACGTTGCCCAACCGTAACGCCGGTAGAACGACTCCTTGAACGCGCTCAGCATAACCAGTGGTGCGCGCTGGCTGCGCAGTTCGTCGCACACCTCGCGGAGCAGGCGCGCCACATATCCGCGTCGTCGCTCTTCGGGAGGCGTGGCGACCGCGCCGATGCCGCCGACCGGGACCGTCCCGCCGCCGCCGTGGGCGATGCGCAGAGGAAGCAGGACGCACTGCGTCACCAGGCGACCATCGCGGTAGAGTCCACGACGCGCTTCGGGCGATGGGGTCCGCTGCGCGCGATGCGTCTCACCCGTTGGCCGGTTGTACGCCAGTGCCGCATTCAGCGCAAACTGCTCATCGTCGGGCGCAACCACGCGATAGGAAAGATCGTCTCCAGCGCTGCTCATCGTTTTGCGCCGATGCCTTCTATTCTAAGGGATACGCGCACCGCCAGGCGCCACGAGCGCTGCGGGCTGTAGCCGTGGCTGAGCGCGTGCAAGCGCGGGGCTGGTCTGTCGTCGCGCTGCGGGCTGTAGCCGTGGCTGAGCGCGTGCAAACCCCTGCGGGGCTTCCACGTCCTGAGCGAGGGCTTTAGCCCGCAGCTCAGAGGACGTGCGGCTCGGCAGCACGGGTTTACTGGACTCATTTCTTAATCCTCGATTAGTCGCCTTACCTCTGGCTTCTCAACCACGATAAAATAACTGCCGGAACGCGCGCGGCCGAACAACCACAGATCGAGTTCCATGAAGAGCGTCACTGCCAGGAGCGCGTAGTAGACCGGCCCGCGACGCTGAAGGCGCGCGCGCATCCGCTGCCGCGCCCGAATCTCGCGCGCCGTGCCTTCCCCGATTGGCGCGCCATCGTCAGTTGATGCGGCGGCGGCGCGGTGAGGCGCTTCCCTCCGGCTCCGCCCAACGACCGCTTCACCGAGTTTCATCAGCACATGTTCAACAAAACTGGTCGCCACACTATTCCAGAACACCACCCGCACCGGGCGCAACCCGGCGTGTCGCATCGCTTCCAGCACATCCTCCCAGGTTGCCAGCGCCTTGATATGGTCCGACTTACGCCGCGCCTCACGCTCGAAATCGTAGACGCCGGCGCGAACGAACTGCCGTCCAAGCCAGCGGCTCGCCTCGACGAGCGGTTGCAGGCGCGACGGCTCGCGCGTATTCGAGAAGACCAGGAAGCGCCCGCCGGGGCGTAGCACGCGCGCCGTTTCACTGAGATACGCATCGATCACATCGCGCGGAAAATGTTCGAGCACATCAATCGAAAACGCCTTGTCGAACATGCCATCGGCGAACGGCAAACGACGCGCATCCCCCTGAACAAGCGCCACAGTCTTGATCGCTTCGTCGGCAAACAACGTCGCCGGATCGACGCCGACCATCAAGCGCACACGATTGGCGTTCCAGGCGGCGAATCGGCCATTGCCACAGCCGCTATCGAGCACAATGTCGGTCGGGCGCAGATCAAGCAGACGCCGGAGCGCCCGATTGCGCACCCCAGCCGCGAGCAACGGCGGCGCCAGGTCGCGGTAGTCGAGTTCGTGCGCCAGTTCCTCCTCTTCGCTGACATACTTCGAGACATAGCCAAACTCCACGCCGCGCGGCATAAGGTCAAGATACCCGTTACGGCGCGGATACTCGGCGTGGCACGCCGCACATGCAACGCCGCCGTCCGTCACGATCAGATCGCGCGAACCGCACGTCGGGCATCGGAGCAGGCGATAGAGGTCGTAAGGAACCATACTCTCGTCGGCAATTCTCCCGCACAGAGGAACGGGCGTGGCGGGCGACCGCCGCACCAGGCGGCTGCATGCCCGAATAGCGCATAAAAAGGACAAACCCGGCACTTGCGCGCCCCCCGCTTCTTCGGCTAGAATAGAGATGCGCAGGCGCGCCAGAGAATACCACCAGATCGGCGCCTGCGCAAATTGGTTTCGTGAGACCTCTTGTTTTCTGCCCACGGCAGCGTTGACCGTGGAGTGCGCAGCGATCTGCGCGACATGCTCTACACGCAGCAGCGGTAGGGGCCCCAGTCCCGCGCGGGATGGGGTGCAGGGGCAAGGGGTGGAGTAAGTGAGGGTATATGTTACATACGTGGAAGGTGGACGAAGGCGTCCGCGTCCGACCGCGAACCCGGCCGGTCAAGGGATGTATCGGGATTCGGATCCGGCCGTTCCGGCGAACGGACGAAGAGTACGCGGCAGTCGCAGCGATCGTTGCGCGCGCGCCTGCCGGCGAGGTATGTGATTTCGAGTACAGCAACCCCGCAGCTCTCCGCGCTTTCGACGAGGTGTTCGCCTCCGACGCTTTACCGCGTCGCTACGTCGCCGTGGCGCCCGATGGCGCCATCATTGGGTATGCGCACACCTTCCCCACAACCTGGATCGCCGAGCCGGGAGGATTCTGGGCGGCCGTCCGCGTTCTGCCCGCCTACCGGCGCCTGACAATCGGGCGGCAGTTGCTTGCCCGCGCGCTTGGCGAAGCGCACGCCGCCGGCGGCCTCTTCGCGCTGGCGCAGGTGCGCGAACAATTGGCGGACGCCACCGACTTCGCTGAGCAGACCGGCTTCACCGAGATGCTGCGCAGTTGGGAAATGCTCCTTGACCCGCGCGTGGTGGATGTTGCGCCGCTCCAACGCCACGTTGCCCGCGCTGAAGCATCCGGTATACGCCTGACGACGCTCGCCGCGCAACGCGCGGTCGATCCCGATTGGTTGCCGAAGTTGCATGCGCTGCACTTCACGCTCAACCGCGACGTGCCGCTGCCCGACGCGCCCAACATTACGCTCGAATGGTTCGAGCAGTTCGCGCTGACCTGCCCGGAGGCATTTTTCATCGCTATGGATGGCGACCGCTACATCGGCGAGAGTGTCATGCACCCCGATGAACGGCAACCCGGTGCGCTCAAACAGCACCTGACCGGCGTGTTGCGCGAGTATCGCGGGCGTGGCGTAGCCATGGCGCTCAAGGTGCTGACGATTGCCTATGCGCAGACCTGCGGCTACACCCAGATCAGCACCTGGGTCGAATCGACCAACGCCAGCATGCTGGCGATTAACGAACGCCTTGGTTTCACCCGCCATCCGGGGTTGGTGGTATACCGTCAGGATTTGACATAAGGTTGTTGCGTGTCGATTTTTCGGTAAGCCCGCGTTCATGGCGAGGGGTGACAGGATCAGTCATCCCAGGTCTTCCACATCCTGCCGGGTGCGTGGGCATCCCGTCCGCAACGGGGGCGCGGGCGGGATCAATAGTGCCGGTGACATCAGGCACTTTGGCGTTATAACGTGGGCATCCCGTCCGCAACGGGGGCGCGGGCGGGATGCCCGTCATCCGTTCTGATCTGCGCGCATCTGTGTCCTCTCGCACATGCCGTGATCTGATTGACTCGCCTTTCCTCCGTATTGTATGATACTGATTACGATTGACGCAGCCGCATGCTTGTCATTCCGAGCGCAGCGAGGAATCTCAGCGGGTCGCGCACGACCCGGCTTACGATTGAAGATGCTGCATGCTTGTCATTCCGAGCGCAGCGAGGAATCTACGCGGGTCGCGCACGACCCCTCGCGCTGCGCGGGGTGACCATGCCGGATGGTCACAGGGAATTGGTATAATACTGATACATTGGGTATACGCCGCGCTTCGCAGAAACTGTCTGAGTATGCCAGATTTCCCAGAGTTTCCCGACAGCCTCAAAGCCCGCCTCGCCGCTGCCAACGTCACCGACGCCGCTGCTGTCCTGGCAATGCTGCTCGATGCGCTGCCGTCGATTTCCGATATGCAGCAACTCCGCGACCTGTGGCACATGGCGCCGGCGGAGGAAGAAGACGCCTTCCTCGCCGCTGCCGAACAGCGCGCCGCTGCCGCCGAAGCCTCTGGCGACGCGGCGCGCGCCGCAGCCCTGCGCGAACGCATCAACGTGCTGCACGCCTATCGCGCCGAGATTGCGCAGAAGGGCGAAATCCTGCGCGCGGCGCTCGAACGCCTGGAGGCTGCTGCGTCCGATGATGACCTGAAGGCGCTCTGGGGCGATGTGCCGCTCGAATTGGAAGAACCCTTCCTGCAACTCGCCGAAGCGCGCGCCGCTGAACTCGATCAAACCGGCGACGCGGCGCGCGCCGCAGCCCTGCGCGAACGCATCAACGTGCTGCACGCCTATCGCGCCGAGATTGCGCAGAAGGGCGAAATCCTGCGCGCGGCGCTCGAACGCCTGGAGGCTGCCGCGTCCGATGATGACCTGAAGGCGCTCTGGGGCGATGTGCCGCTCGAATTGGAAGAACCCTTCCTGCAACTCGCCGAAGCGCGCGCCGCTGAACTCGATCAAACTGGCGACCGCACAGCCGCCGTGCGCCTGCGCGAGCGAGTAACGATGCTACGCCAGGCGCGCGAAGCGCGTGAGATTGCCAGAAGCATGGTTCAGCAGGCGCTCGAACGCCTGGAGGCTGCCGCAACCGACGACGAAGCCTGGCAGGTCTGGCTCGATCTGCCGGTTGAACTCGAGGAGTGGTTCCTTCAGAACGTTGCTGACCGCGCCGCTGAACTCGAACAGAACAACGAGCCGCAACGCGCCGGACGGCTGCGCGTTGCGCATGCCCGTATGCAGGCGGAACGCGCCCGCCGTCACGAACAGAACAATCACCCTGTCGCCCAGGCATTACAGGCATTCCTTCAAGCTCCGACCGACGCCGACGCCACGCGGGTGTTCAATGAGCGCCGCGATCTGTTGCAGCCCTTCGAGGCGCAGCGCGCGTTCGACGCCCTGGCGCAGCAGGCGCCGCCGGATGCGCAGCCGTTGTTCGAGGCGCGCGCGGCATTGCTGCGCTCCCTGCGCGGCGCCATGCCTGAGCCGCGCCCTGCACCGTCTCCCGCGCTGCGCGGCGAACCCGCGTTGCGCGCGCCGGAGTCGGCAGGCGCGCGCATCTATATCAACGCGGCGAACGCTGAAGGCGGCGGCGATGCAATCGTCGTGAACAACATCGTCATTGAACGGCGCTGGACCCGCCCGCGCCCGGAGCGCCTGCCGATCGACACTATCGAACGCACCTGCGCCCTGGATGAAGTCGCGCGTCTCCTCACCGAGCGTGGTCAACTGGCGATCACCGGCGGGCAGCGCACGGCGTCGGCTGCCATCCAGGGCATGCCCGGCATCGGCAAAACCGTCCTGGCGCGCCAACTGGCGCTGGCGCTCGACGAACGCTACCCCGGCGGCGTGATCTGGGAGGAGATCGGACCGGAGATCACCGCGCCGGAAGCGACGCAGCCCATCCTGAACCGCTGGGCGCGCTATGCGCTGAGCGTGCCGCCGCACCTCGACGACCGCATCGCTTTCGACGCCGGCGCGGTGCGCGCGCTGTTCGCTGCGCAGGGGCAGCCGCTCCTCGTCATCCTCGACAATGTCTGGTCGCTGGAGGGCATTCGCTGGTTGCGCAGCGCGCTGCCGGACAACGCCCATCTCGTGATCACCACCCGCCTGGAGACGGTGATGGTCGGGCTGGGAGGCGGCGAATATGTGCTGGGGCTGCTGACGCCAGACGAAGCGCGCGCGCTGATTGCGCTACGGCTGGGATGGAACGACCTGCCGCCTGAGCATCATGCATGGGCGGATGCGCTGGCGCAGGGAGTCGACCACCATGCCCTGGCGCTGGACATCGCCATCCGTCGCCTGCGCCTCGACGCTCGTTCGCCCGGAACGGCGCGCTGGCGCGAGCAGATAGAACGGCTGCTGGGGCACATACGCAGCGGAAATGGGTTCGAGCGCCTGGCGCTGCCGGACGGCGAGCGCAACCAGAGCGTCGAAGCCGTGCTCGCCTACAGTTACGCGCAGATGGACGACGCGGCGCGCGCGCGCTTCCGTGCGCTCGGCGCCTTCGCGCCGGAAGCGTCGTTCGGCGTTGACGCGGCGGCAGCGCTCTGGCAGTGCGATTGCGACGCGGCGGAGGACGGGCTGAGCGCACTGGCGAACGCTGCGCTGCTGGAACCGGGCGATGGCGACAGGCGCTGGCGCCAGCATACACTGCTGCGCGGCTACGCTCTGGCGTTGTTGCGGCGCGACGGCGAACACGAGGCCGCCGCAGCGCGCCATGCCGCATTCTACGCCGACGCCATGCGCGCCGCCGACGATGCGCAGCGCTTCTATGAACTGCTCGGCGACTATCCGAACCTGCGGCACGCCTTCGCCTGGGCGATTGAGAACGATCTGGACCTGGCGCAGAACCTGATCAATAACAGCGCCAACCTTCAGCGGTCGCACGGGTATGGGCGCGATGGACTGGAGTGGGCGGAACAGGCGCTGGCGCGCGCCGTCCGTCGCGGCACGCCGGCGCATGTCGCGCGCGCGCAGGGATCGCTGGGCAACGCCCTGCAACACGCCGCGACGCTGGCGGGGGAAGACCGCGCCGCGCGGCTGCGCGCAGCGCTCGCCGCCTACGACGAGGCGCTGCGCTTCTCTACCCCCGCCACGGCGCCGCTCGACTACGCTATGACGCAGACCAACCGGGGGACTGTGTTGCAGGACCTGGCGACGCTGGCGGGGGAAGACCGCGCCGCGCGGCTGCGCGCAGCGCTCGCCGCCTACGACGAGGCGCTGCGCTTCTCTACCCCCGCCACGGCGCCGCTCGACTACGCTAGGACGCAGACCAACCGGGGGACTGTGTTGCAGGCCCTGGCGACGCTGGCGGGGGAAGACCGCGCCGCGCGGCTGCGCGCAGCGCTCGCCGCCTACGACGAGGCGCTGCGCTTCTCTACCCCCGCCACGGCGCCGCTCGACTACGCTAGGACGCAGACCAACCGGGGGACTGTGTTGCAGGCCCTGGCGACGCTGGCGGGGGAAGACCGCGCCGCGCGGCTGCGCGCAGCGCTCGCCGCCTACGACGAGGCGCTGCGCTTCAGAACCCCCGCCACGGCGCCGCTCGACTACGCTAGGACGCAGACCAACCGGGGGACTGTGTTGCAGGCCCTGGCGACGCTGGCGGGGGAAGACCGCGCCGCGCGGCTGCGCGCAGCGCTCGCCGCCTACGACGAGGCGCTGCGCTTCAGAACCCCCGCCACGGCGCCGCTCGACTACGCTATGACGCAGACCAACCGGGGGACTGTGTTGCAGGCCCTGGCGACGCTGGCGGGGGAAGACCGCGCCGCGCGGCTGCGCGCAGCGCTCGCCGCCTACGACGAGGCGCTGCGCTTCTCTACCCCCGCCACGGCGCCGCTCGACTACGCTAGGACGCAGACCAACCGGGGGACTGTGTTGCAGGCCCTGGCGACGCTGGCGGGGGAAGACCGCGCCGCGCGGCTGCGCGCAGCGCTCGCCGCCTACGACGAGGCGCTGCGCTTCTCTACCCCCGCCACGGCGCCGCTCGACTACGCTATGACGCAGACCAACCGGGGGACTGTGTTGCAGGACCTGGCGACGCTGGCGGGGGAAGACCGCGCCGCGCGGCTGCGCGCAGCGCTCGCCGCCTACGACGAGGCGCTGCGCTTCTCTACCCCCGCCACGGCGCCGCTCGACTACGCTAGGACGCAGACCAACCGGGGGACTGTGTTGCAGGCCCTGGCGACGCTGGCGGGGGAAGACCGCGCCGCGCGGCTGCGCGCAGCGCTCGCCGCCTACGACGAGGCGCTGCGCTTCTCTACCCCCGCCACGGCGCCGCTCGACTACGCTATGACGCAGACCAACCGGGGGAATGTGTTGCAGGCCCTGGCGACGCTGGCGGGGGAAGACCGCGCCGCGCGGCTGCGCGCAGCGCTCGCCGCCTACGACGAGGCGCTGCGCTTCTCTACCCCCGCCACGGCGCCGCTCGACTACGCTATGACGCAGACCAACCGGGGGACTGTGTTGCAGGCCCTGGCGACGCTGGCGGGGGAAGACCGCGCCGCGCGGCTGCGCGCAGCGCTCGCCGCCTACGACGAGGCGCTGCGCTTCTCTACCCCCGCCACGGCGCCGCTCGACTACGCTAGGACGCAGACCAACCGGGGGAATGTGTTGCAGGCCCTGGCGACGCTGGCGGGGGAAGACCGCGCCGCGCGGCTGCGCGCAGCGCTCGCCGCCTACGACGAGGCGCTGCGCTTCAGAACCCCCGCCACGGCGCCGCTCGACTACGCTAGGACGCAGACCAACCGGGGGAATGTGTTGCAGGACCTGGCGACGCTGGCGGGGGAAGACCGCGCCGCACGGCTGCGCGCAGCGCTCGCCGCCTACGACGAGGCGCTGCGCTTCTCTACCCCCGCCACGGCGCCGCTCGACTACGCTATGACGCAGGGTAATTTGCTGATCCTCTATCAAACCCTGGCGAATGAGCCGGGGGAGGAGCGCGCGACCCGCCTGCTGGAAGCGCTGCGCGCCGGCTGGACGGCGTTCCACATGTTTACGGCATTACAGCACGCTGAATTTCAGCAACGGGCGATACGCCAGCTTCGTGCTCTCCGCGCTGCCTGCGGCGCTGACTTCGACGCGCTGTGGTCGTCGCTGGACGCGGGTCCGCCGCCGGCGTGGCTGAGCGCTCCCGATGAACCGGACCTCCCGCAACCTCTGGTCGATCTGCTGGAGCGCCTGGCTGCCGCTGGCGTAACCGACGAGGCCGGTCTCCTGGCTGCGCTGGAGGCTGACCCACAGTTGCGCGCAGCGCTGTGGGCGCCGCTGGTGCAACGCTTGCTGGCGGTGTCGTCTGGCGAGGAGTTGCTGGACTTCTGGCGCGCATTGCCCGCCGCACTGGAAGAACCGCTGGCTGCCGCCGCCGAGGAATTCGCGCGGCAGGCGGAACAGGCGGGCGATGCGGCGCTGGCGCAGGCGCTGCGCGAGCGGGCTGAAGGGCTGCGCGCGATTCGCGCCATTGCCGACCAGCAGGCAAACCCAATGCGCCAGGCTATCCAGCAGGCGTGGCAGCGTTATGTCGAACTTGTCCAGGCGGCGGAAGCGGCCGGGCATGATATTGCCGCGTGGCAGGCGGCGGTGGCGGCCGGCGAGGCGCTGCTCGCGCCGGAGTTCGCCGCCACGCCGGGGATTGACTGGAGCGCTGTGCGCCAGATGGTTTCGTCCGCCTGTAATACTCTCGGCAACGCGCTCCACGACGCCGGTCGCGCCGCAGAAGCGCTCGCCGCCTACGATCGCGCCATTGCGCTGCAACCGGAGGAAGCGATGTGGCGGTGCAATCGCGTCGGTGCGCTGATCGACCTGGGGCGGCACGACGAGGCGGCGGAAGAACTCGCCCGCGCCCGCGCGCTCGAACCGGACGCCGCGCGCCTGGCGGAACTCGAAGCGCGGCTGAGAGATCAGCCGTGAGTGGCGGGCAGAACGTGGAGAGCAGGGCTGGGCACATCGCGCCTCGCCCGAATGTGCGCCCGCATCAGAGGACAATCTTGAGTCGCGGCATAATCACATCACGTATGCCTTCCGCCTGGCGAACGGCGTCCTCGAGTTCACGCACATCGGGCCAGATAGTGAAGTCATAGCGCAGTTGTACGGCAAAATCGCTCAGGGCAGCCAGATCAAACAATGCCAATTCCGGGAGCGGTTCAATGGCGTCGCACAGCCGCGCCAGTTCTTCCAGATCGTGAGTTCTTGGAATGGAATGCCGGTGGAATGCCAGAAACGCTTTGAGGTACTTTTCAATCGCCTGCTGGGCATGGAAACAGCCGGTGTCATACGGACCTGTACTTGCTGCGACCAGGCGTGCATTGAACAGATCACTGTCCCCCTTACGAATCCACTCTTTTGCAAGCTCAGTCGTTCCGCTCATACAAGACTTTGCCTTCACGAAGCGCCATCGTGATGAACGCATTCGGCGTGTCCGCCCATTTCTGCACTTCCGCCGGAGTCCGAACGACGATATCTTTGGCGGGGAACACGCCCGCAAGCGCGCGACGGTATGCCGCACCGCGCCGATGACGCGGCAGGCTGGTCTCTTCGATAATCAGAATATCGAGATCGCTATCAGGGCGGGCATCACCACGCGCGTGCGACCCGAACAGAATAATGGCGATCGGATTGCTGACCGTGCGTATACGGCGCACGATCTCATGGAGCAGCGCATCGGTGACGGGCGGATAAGCGTACTCTGATTCTTGCATCATACGTGTGTCTCTCGCGCGACGACGCTCCCATTTTACCACGCCGCAACCGATGGATGGACATCTTGCGAAAGGAGACGCATCATGCTTTTCAACCCTGATCCGCCTGACGAAACGCGGCTTTACCAGAACTCGGCGCACGCCGAAGGCGGCGGCGATGCGCGCGCAGAAAATCAGGGCGCCGACGCCACGACGCCGCTGGCGCAAGCCCGCCGCACCTATATCGGCTCGGCGCATGCCGAAGGCGGCGGCAACGCCACAGTCGTCAATGCGCCAACGCCAGACCCCACAGCGCGCCCTGAACCGGCGACGGTGCTGGCGGTCTACGCCTCCCCTCCTGGCAGCGCGCCACTGCGCTGGGAACGCGATGCGCGCGCGTTGCGCGATGCGCTGGCGCCCTACCCCGACCGCTTTCGCGTCGAGATTCTGCCGCTGGCGACGCCGGAGGACGTGCAACGCGCGTTGCTGCGCTCTCGTCCGCGCTACCTGCACCTCTTCGCCCACGGCGTCGCCTCTGGCGTGCTGCTCGACGACGGCGAGGACGGGCGCGGCTGGATGCTCCCCTACTCGCTGCTTGCGGAGATGGCGCGGCACGCGCCCGGTCTGCGCTGCGTGCTCCTCAGCGCCTGCGACTCAGCCTTCGCTGCAAGCGTCGCCGGCAGCGGCGAACCCCGCCTGATCGCTATGCGCGGGCAGGTCAGCGTCGACGCCGCCATTGCCTTCGCCGAAGGATTTTACGAGGCAATCGCCGCAAACGAGGATACGCCAATTGATGCGGCATTCGCCCAGGGACTGATCCGCCTGAAACTGCGCGCGCCGCAGGATGCCGACAAACCGTTGCTGACGTAATGGGAGGTGGTGACAAGCGACCGCAACCGCAGGCATCCGTCCCGATCCGCGCCAATCCGTGTGCCATAAGCGGGAGTGATAGGACACGGATGAGCGCGGGTGCGACGGATAAGCGCGGATTTGTCGGAGGTGACAAGCGACCGCATCCGTGGGCATCCGTCCCGATCCGCGCTCATAGGACACGGATGAGCGCGGGTGCGACGGATAAGCGCGGATTTGTCATACCAATGACGCTTGACGATGCCGCATGCTGGTCATTCCGAGCGCAGCGACGTGTCATTCCGAGCGCAGCGAGGAATCGAAGCGGGTTGCGCCAGACCCCTCGCTTTGCTCGGGGTGACCATGCCGGATGGTCACAGGTAAGTGGTGACAAGCGACCGCATCCGTGGGCATCCGTCCCGATCCGCGCCAATCCGTGTGCCATATTCCGCGCCAATCCGTGTTCTGTTACAAGCCATGCTCGCCGAACATAGAACAGGGCGAAAGATCTCGGAAAATCTGCTAAGATAGAAAACGATGCACACAGCAGGAATAAGATCTCATGTCAAACGAGCGCGTACTAACCATTCCTTACCCCGACGATCTCCTCCTGGCACTCAACGAGAGCGAAGACGCCTTTGCGGAAGAGGCGCGACTGCTGCTTGCGGTCAAGCTCTATGAGATGGGGCGGATTTCCACCGGCATGGCCGCCCGCTTGTCCGGTATGAGCCGCGTCGACTTCCTGTTTGCACTCGGTCGCTTCGGGCTTTCTCCGATCACCGCAGAGGACGATGATCTCGATGAGGACCTGAGGCATGCCTGACAGACCGCGCCTGGTTGTGACTGACACAACGCCGCTGATCGCACTGGCGCTGATTGGGAAATTGAGCCTCCTGAGCGATCTGTACGGCGAGGTGGCGGCGCCGCCAACTGTCTATGCCGAAGCCATCGCAGGCGCAGCAGGACGAATCGACGCTGCTGACATTCGCAATGCTTCCTGTGTACGGGTACAACCGCTCTCTGATCCACGACGCGCCGACGCGCTGGCAAACCTGGATCGCGGTGAAGCCGAAGCGATTGCGCTGGCTCAGGAAATCAACGCCGATCTGCTCATCATAGATGAGCGTCTGGGAAGGCGATCAGCCCGGCATCTGGGACTGACTATCACCGGCACAGTTGGCATTTTGCTCAAGTCCAAGGCGCTGGGCTACATAGAGACCGTGCATCCGCTTCTGACCATGTTACAACAACGTGGCATCTATCTTGGCGATGCACTGGTGCGCCGCGCACTGGAGATCGCCGGAGAGTGACATCAAACGTCCTGTATAGAAGGCGCCTCGACCCGCAGGCATCCGTCCCAGCCAATAGGACACGGATGAGCGCGGGTGCGACGGATAGGCATTGAAGCAGCCGCATGCGGGTCATTCCGCGCGCAGCGACGGGTCATTCCGCGCGCAGCGACTTGTCATTCCGAGCGCAGCGAGGAATCGAAGCGGGTTGCGCCAGACCCCTCGCTTTGCTCGGGGTGACCATGCCGGATGGTCACAGGGAATTGGTATGAGAGGGGCGAGGCGCGAGGGACGAGGTGCGAGGCGCGGGGCGCGGGGCGCGAGGGGCGAGAGAGACGAGGCGAGGAGTGATACCCATGACAATTGACGATGCTGCACGCGGGTCATTCCGCGCGCCGCGACGGGTCATTCCGAGCGCAGCGAGGAATCTGCGCGGGGTGACCATGCCGGATGTGCATCGGGAATTGGTATCAGTGGTGACAAGCGACCGCACCTGCGGGCATCCGTCCCGATCCGCGCCAATCCGTGTGCCATAAGCGAGCCAATCTCACGCTTGACAACCTTGCCGCTTCGTGCTATGCTCTCCCCGTGACTGAACACACACTGACCGGAAGAAAGGCGATCAGAAGATGACACTCAGCATCTACAAGCTCATCACGAGCGATCGGGCACGCGGGACGGGAATGGTTCCGCTGCGCGCTGCTGATGGTCGCCATGCGCCCACTTTCCGGAGGCTCAAGCGTTGACACGCCATACAATGTGAGCAACCGGGCCGTGGGCGACAGGTAAGCGACGTCCACGGCTCTTTGATTCTTGCAATCAGGCCGCGGGCGTCCCGATGGAACCCGCGGTCTTTTTGCGCCCGCGCCCCGCCGTGGTTCCATCCCGCAGCACCGCAACCAAAAGTGACCGTACATGTCGAACCTGTGTGCTATACCAGAGAGACGGTCGTTGAGGAAGGGAGAAAAACGGTGTTGATCCAGGAACGAGACGGGACGATCATTCGCCTGCTGGCGCCGACGTCGGAGGTGGACCGGTACCGTGTGCAGGTGGACGTTTCGCCCGAAGATGTGGAACAACAGGCAAGTCTGTTCGATCAATTGATCGAGTACGCTTTCACAACGCTGAGAGCGCGCTTCCTGGAAGTGCGCATTACGACAGGCGATGAATGATCAGGAGCAGAACCGTGATTGCAGGACAAACAATGTCGTCGCCGGATATTCAGCGCCTCGCAGCGCGCACCGATGTCGCGCTCGAAGTGCAGAATGCGGTGAAACGCTTCGGGCGCGAAACGGCGCAGCAACAACCGTTCTGGAAACGGAGCGCGCGCAAACCGCCGGAGACGACCGTGGCGGTGGACCATATCTCGCTCACGGTGCAACGCGGCGAGATTTTCGGCTTGCTCGGTGCGAATGGGTCTGGTAAATCGACTCTCATCCGGTTGATCTCGACGCTGCTCGTCCCCGACGGCGGCGAGATCCGCGTCTTCGGGTACGATGTGCAGCGTGAAGAACGCACGGTGCGCCGGTTGATCAATCGAGTCAGCGTCGAAGCGTCGTTCTTCAAGAAACTGTCGGCGCTGGAGAACCTGATGTACGCGGCGCGCCTCTACGACCTGCCCGGCGTCTATGCGCGTCGGCGCTCGGTCGAGATTCTGCGCAGCCTTGGTTTGAGCGAAAAGCGCCTCTACGAACCGCTGGAGCACATGTCGCGCGGCATGCAGCAGAAGGTCGCCATTGCGCGCGGTCTGCTCACCTCGCCGGTGCTGCTGCTGCTCGACGAACCGACCACCGGTCTCGACCCGCGCTCGAAGCACGATGTGCAACGCTTCATCCTGCGCATGCGCGCGGAACACGATACCACCGTGTTTCTCACCACGCACGACATGGACGAAGCCGACCGTTTGTGCGACCGGATTGCGATTATCGATGACGGGCGGATCGTGGCGCTCGATACGCCGCAGGGCTTGAAGGACGCAATCGGCGCCCGCAACGGCAAAAATGGTTCCACAACAATGGAGGATGTGTTCATGGCGCTGACCGGCAAGAGTCTCGATGACGATTTTGAGTCTGCGGACGATTTTGAGAGCGAGTATGGGAACGAAGCGACAGGCGGCAGCAACGGCGCACGATGAGTGCCTGGAGACCGGACGATTGATCGGGAGGGTGCTGCGCGCACAGAGCGGCTTCTTTCGAGTCGAGACGGAGCAGGGCATCGTGATGTGTACACTGCGCGGTCGCCTGAAGAAAGAGCGGCAATCCACCGATCTCGCCGTCATCGGCGACCTCGTCGAAGTCACGCCGACGATGCCGGGTCATGGGGTCATCGAGGCGGTGCTGCCGCGCCGCACGAAACTAGCGCGGCGCGCTCCTGCCTCGAAAGGGGTCTGGAAGGAGGACGTGCTGGCGGCGAACCTCGATCAGGCGCTGCTCGTCTTTTCCTGCGCCAGTCCAGAGTTCTCGCCGCGCATGCTCGACCGCTATCTGGTGCTGACCGAAACGAGCGACCTGGACGCCGTGATCGTCGCCAACAAGGTCGATCTCGTGGGTGAGAAGGAAGCCCGCCGCCTGTTCGCGCCATATGAGCGCCTGGAGTACCCGGTGCTCTACACCAGCGCGGTGACCGGTTTGGGCATTAATGCCTTGCGGGAGCGGCTCGCAGGTCGCATCAGCATTGTCACCGGACGGTCGGGGGTTGGGAAGAGCAGCCTGTTCAACGTTGTGCAGCCAGGGTTAGGGTTGAAGGTCGGGTCTGTCAGTGCTGCGCTGAACAAAGGGCGGCACACGACGCGCGTGGCGGAACTGATCCCGCTCGATCTGCCGGGCGGCGGGTACCTGGCGGATACGCCGGGCATCCGCGAATTGGGGCTGTGGCGTTTCCCCAAAGACGAACTGGCGCGCTGCTTCCGCGAGTTTCGCCCGTACCTGGGAGAGTGCTACTTCGCTGGATGCACCCACATCCACGAGCCGGACTGCGCGGTGCGCGCGGCGCTAGCGCGCGGTGAGATTACCCCGGAGCGCTACGACAGTTATGTGCGCTTGTTCGAGGGCGAGTGAAGCTACCAATGACGATTGAAGCAGCCGCATGCGGGTCATTCCGAGCCCTTCGCTTCGCTCAGGGTAAACGCAGCGCGGAATCTGCGCGGGTCGCGCACGACCCCTCGCGCTGCTCGGGGTGGCCACGCCGGATGTGCACCGGGAGGAATTGGTAGCATCAGGAGATGTGCCATGGAGACAAACCAAACCGATGGCGGCCGCCGCCCCGAAGTCGTTCCGGGTGACCGAATCTTCCTCAGCGTGCTGCAACGCAGCGATCTGCTCCTCTTCGCGCGCTGGTTCAGCGACCTGGAACTGACCTTGTACGTGGGACAGCCAGGCATGGCAAACACGCTGGAGCAGGAAGAGGAGTGGTATGAGCGTGCCGCGCGCCAACGCGACGCCAAAACATTTGCGATCATTGTGCGCGATGGTCAGCAGATGATCGGCACGGTCAGCCTGACCGACATCGACCAGCGCCGCCAGCGCGCCGCATTGGGGATCGCCATTGGCGACAAAGGCGCCTGGAACAAAGGGTATGGGAGCGAGGCGGTTCGGCTGATGTGCGCCTACGGGTTCGCCTTCCTGAACCTCTACACGGTCTACTTGTGGGTTCTGGGATACAACCTGCGCGCGCATCAGGCGTATCTCAAGTCCGGGTTTCGTGAGGTGGGTCGGCTGCGCGGCGGCATCCTCTTCGACGGTCGGCGCTACGAGGACATCTTGATGGAAATTACCCGTGATGAGTTTGGTCCATCAAACCTGACTCATCTGATTCAGCAGATAGCGAGTTGACCTATGACGACATTTTCGGCGCGTCGCGGCGGCGCACTGGGGCGCGAACTGCGCGGCGCATATGCCTTCATTGAACGGAACGCCAACCTGATCAAACGCTACTGGGCGTGGGAACTGGTCTGGCTGGCATACTCGATTGTAAACGCGCTGTCGATTACGTTCATCGGGCGGGCATCGGGCGAGATCACCGGCGCGACGATTGCGCCGGAGCAGGTGAATACCTTCATTTTGTTTCTGCTCGTCGGAACGCTTGTGTGGCATTATCTGTCGGTGGTGTTCGACTTGATCAGTGAGTCGATCCAGTGGGAACGCTGGGAAGGAACGATCGAGTACACCTTCATGGCGCCGATCTCGCGCCTGACGCACCTGTTCGGGCAGGCGGCGTTCGCTGTCCTGTTTGCGGTGCTCCACACTGCAATCATCCTGGCAGTCGTGGCAGCCTTTTTTCGCATCGATCTGACCCGCGCCGACTTCGGCGCGATGCTGGTCGTCCTGATCGCTGGCAGCACGAGTTTTATCGGGCTGGGGATGTTCGCCGCCATTCTGCCGCTCCTGTCGCCAGAAAAGGGGTTGCAGATGACGAATATTATCAAGGCGATGGTGCTGCTCGTCAGTGGGGTCTACTATCCGATCAGCGTCCTGCCGGAATGGTTGCAACCGCTGGCGTACATCTCGCCGGCGACCTACATGCTCGACGGGATTCGTGCAGCGCTGCTTGAAGGCGCCGGTATCGAAGCGCTCTGGTCGGGGCGCATCCTGCCGCTGTTGCTGACCGGGTTGCTGACGATCCCGACCGGATTGATGGCGTTTATGCGCGCCGAGCGCTACGCCAAAGCGACCGGCAGGCTCAAGCGGAACGGATGAGTAGGGGCGCCCCCCTGTGGGCGCTCGCACAGACAGGACCCATACCAATGACGCTTGACGATGCCGCATGCGGGTCATTCCGCGCGCCGCGACGGGTCATTCCGCGCGCCGCGACGGGTCATTCCGCGCGCAGCGACTGGTCATTCCGAGCGCAGCGAGGAATCTGAGCGGGTCGCGCACGCCCCCTCACCGGATGGTCACAGGTAAGTGGTATGAGAGGCGCGAGGGGCGAGGCGCGAGGGACGAGGCGCGAGGGGCGAGGCGCGAGGGACGAGGCGCGAGGCGCGGGGTGATGCCAATGACGCTTGACGATGCCGCATGCGGGTCATTCCGCGCGCAGCGACGTGTCATTCCGCGCGCAGCGACTGGTCATTCCGCGCGCAGCGACTGGTCATTCCGAGCGCAGCGAGGAATCTGAGCGGGTCGCGCACGCCCCCTCACCGGATGGTCACAGGTAAGTGGTATGAGAGGGGCGAGGGGCGAGGGGCGCGAGGCGCGAGGGACGAGGCGCGAGGGGCGAGGGGCGAGGCGCGAGGGGCGAGGCGCGAGGGACGAGGCGCGAGGGACGAGGCGCGAGGGACGAGGCGCGAGGCGCGGGGTGATGCCAATGACGCTTGACGATGCCGCATGCGGGTCATTCCGCGCGCAGCGACGTGTCATTCCGCGCGCAGCGAGGAATCGAAGCGGGTCGCGCCAGACCCCTCGCTCTGCTCGGGGTGACTATGCCGGATGTGCACAGGAAATTGGCGCCAGGCAGGTGTCGGGGCGCCCCCCTGTGGGCGCCCAAAAGAGAATAAGGAGACTCCATGGCTACAACGATCAAAGATCTCGGCAACGGACTGATCGCGCGCTGGTCCACGGCGGCGGATCAGGAACGCATTGCCACCTTGTTTGGTCACGTATTCCGCCGCACTGCCGACGATCCGCCGAACGAGCGGATGATCGCCTATGTTCATCATCAGATGAGCGGACAGCACCCCTTGATCGGTCCGAACGACGTAGCGCTGGTCGAGGATACACGGAGCGGCATGGTCGTTGCGGCAACGGCAGTGATGCGGCAGCGTTGGGAGTATGCCGGTATTCCGTTCACCCTCAGCCGCGCCGAGCCGGTCGCGGCGCATGAAGAGTACCGCAATCGCGGTCTGGTGCGGGCGACGTTCGACCTGATGCACGCGCGCAGCGCCGAACAGGGCGATCTGGCGCAGTGCATCACCGGCATCCCGTATTTCTACCGTCAATTCGGCTATGAGTTCGCCGTCGATCTCGGCGGATCGCGCGCAGTCATGCTGGCTGCGATTCCCGAGGCGAAAGAAGGCCAGGCGGAGCCGTTCATGGTGCGCGATGCCACCCTCGACGATCTGCCGCAGATTCGGATGCTCTACGAACGAGAACGCTCCCGTCTCGCCGGCGGACTGCCGATCCTGGTGTCGGCGTCGTTCGACCACGACCACTGGCGCTGGACGCTAACCGGGCAAACGGCGGAAGCGGGTGAAGGGTGGAATACCCACATGATCATTCGCCCCGATGGGCAGACTATCGGGTATGTGCTCACCGGGCGGGTGCGCTGGAGTCCCGAAAAAGTGCGAATTCTGGGAATGATGGTCGAGCCGGGGGCGCCGCTGACCGCCGTGATGCCGCCGGTGCTACGCGCGCTGCGCGCAATGGCGCCATCAATCCCGGTTATCCCTCCAAAACCCGGCGAGCCGCGCCAGCTGGTCTTTGTCCTTGGCGCATCCCATCCGGTGTATGATGCGCTTGGACGCGACCTGATCGCCAGGAGTGAACCGCCATACGGCTGGTACGTGCGCGTCCCGAATGTGCCCCTCTTCCTGCGTCACATTCGCGCAGTGCTCGAACGCCGCCTGGCAGGATCGTTCCTGGCGGGGTACACCGGCGAACTGAAGATCGACTTCTTCAAAGGCGGGCTGCGGATGGTCTTTGAGGAGGGGCGGATCGCGTTCATCGAGCCGTGGCAGGCGCCGATCTACGGCGATGAAACGAGCGCATGCTTCCCGCCGCTCGTCTTCCTGCAATTGCTTTTCGGGCGGCGCAGCCTGGAGGAGTTGCGCGCCTGGCACGATGATGTATGGGCAGACGACGAACCGGCGATGCTGCTGAATAGTCTTTTTCCTAAACAACAGTCGTGGGTGTTGCCGCTGGACTAATACCAATGACGCTTGACGCAGCCGCATGCTTGTCATTCCGAGCGTAGCGAGGAATCTCAGCGGGTCGCGCACGCCCCGGCTTACGCTTGACACAGCCGCATGCTTGTCATTCCGAGCGTAGCGAGGAATCTCAGCGGGTCGCGCCAGACCCCTCGCTTTGCTCGGGGTGACAACGCTCTCCGATCTCTCACGATCCAACCAGATGGTTGAGGTCGCGCCAGACCCCTCGCTTACGCTTGACGCAGCCGCATGCTGGTCATTCCGAGCGTAGCGAGGAATCTCAGCGGGTCGCGCACGCCCCGGCTTACGCTTGACACAGCCGCATGCTTGTCATTCCGAGCGTAGCGAGGAATCTCAGCGGGTCGCGCCAGACCCCTCGCTTTGCTCGGGGTGACAACGCTCTCCGATCTCTCACGATCCAACCAGATGGTTGAGGTCGCGCCAGACCCCTCGCTTACGCTTGACGCAGCCGCATGCTGGTCATTCCGAGCGCAGCGACTTGTCATTCCGAGCGCAGCGAGGAATCTAAGCGGGTCGCGCACGCCCCGGCTTACGCTTGACGCAGCCGCATGCTGGTCATTCCGAGCGCAGCGACTTGTCATTCCGAGCGCAGCGAGGAATCTCAGCGGGTCGCGCCAGACCCCTCGCTTACGCTTGACGCAGCCGCATGCTGGTCATTCCGAGCGCAGCGACTTGTCATTCCGAGCGCAGCGAGGAATCTCAGCGGGTCGCGCCAGACCCCTCGCTTTGCTCGGGGTGACAACGCTCTCCGATCTCTCACGATCCAACCAGATGGTTGAGGTCGCACCAGACCCCTCGCTTACGCTTGACGCAGCCGCATGCTGGTCATTCCGAGCGCAGCGACTTGTCATTCCGAGCGCAGCGACTTGTCATTCCGAGCGTAGCGAGGAATCTCAGCGGGTTGCGCCAGACCCGGCTTACGATTGACACAGCCGCATGCTTGTCATTCCGAGCGTAGCGAGGAATCTCAGCGGGTCGCGCCAGACCCCTCGCTTTGCTCGGGGTGACAACGCTCTCCGATCTCTCACGATCCAACCAGATGGTTGAGGTCGCGCCAGACCCCTCGCTTACGCTTGACGCAGCCGCATGCTGGTCATTCCGAGCGCAGCGACTTGTCATTCCGAGCGCAGCGACTTGTCATTCCGAGCGTAGCGAGGAATCTCAGCGGGTCGCGCACGCCCCGGCTTACGCTTGACGCAGCCGCATGCTGGTCATTCCGAGCGCAGCGAGGAATCTCAGCGGGTCGCGCCAGACCCCTCGCTTTGCTCGGGGTGACAACGCTCTCCGATCTCTCACGATCCAACCAGATGGTTGAGGTCGCGCCAGACCCCTCGCTTACGCTTGACGCAGCCGCATGCTGGTCATTCCGAGCGCAGCGCGGAATCTGCGCGGGTCGCGCCAGACCCCTCGCTTACGCTTGACGCAGCCGCATGCTTGTCATTCCGAGCGCAGCGACTTGTCATTCCGAGCGCAGCGAGGAATCTAAGCGGGTTGCGCACGACCCGGCTTACGCTTGACGCAGCCGCATGCTTGTCATTCCGAGCGCAGCGAGGAATCTAAGCGAGTCGCGCCAGACCCCTCGCTTACGCTTGACGCAGCCGCATGCTTGTCATTCCGAGCGTAGCGAGGAATCTCAGCGGGTCGCGCCAGACCCCTCGCTTACGCTTGACGCAGCCGCATGCGGGTCATTCCGAGCGCCGCGACTTGTCATTCCGAGCGCAGCGAGGAATCTGCGCGGGTTGCGCACGACATGCTTGTCCGAGCGCAGCGAGGAATCTAAGCGAGTCGCGCCAGACCCCTCGCTTACGCTTGACGCAGCCGCATGCGGGTCATTCCGAGCGCAGCGACTTGTCATTCCGAGCGCAGCGAGGAATCTAAGCGGGTTGCGCACGACATGCTTCGAGCGCAGCGAGGAATCTAAGCGGGTTGCGCACGACATGCTTCGAGCGCAGCGAGGAATCTAAGCGGGTTGCGCACGACCCGGCTTACGATGGCAGCCCGATCCCTCGGTTTCAATCCAACCGCTTCCTGAACCGCAGTGAGGCGATGGTCAGCAGCGCGACGCCGAACGCAGTCAATGCCATGATCTGCGGCAGCAGCGCCTCAATGCCGACCCCTTTGATGATGATGCCGCGCACAACGACGAGAAAGTAGGTCAACGGAATGACCTTGCTGATCAGTTGCAGCGCGGCAGGCATCGCGTCGATCGGATAGATGAAGCCGGAGATGAATACCGAAGGCAGCAGGGTGAGGAACGACAACTGAAACGCCTCGAACTGCGTCCGTGCAATTGTCGAAATCAGCAAGCCGAGCGCCAGCGTCGAAACCAGGAACAGGCACGCAATAGCCACCAGCAGGAGCAGGCTGCCGCGAATGGGGACGCCGAACCATAGCGTCCCCACCAGCAACACCTCGCCGACAACGAGCAGTTCGACGACAGCGTAGGGCAGGATTTTGCCCACCATCAACTCATACGGGCGAATCGGGGTAACGATCAACTGTTCAATCGTGCCGCGCTCGCGTTCGCGCACGACTGCTGAGGCGGTCAGGAGCGTCGCTTGAAATTGGAGCACCAGCCCGATCAACCCCGGCACCATGAACACGGCGCTGTCCATGTCGGGATTGTACCAGACGCGCTCCCGCACCTGCGGCGCTCCCGGCATAGTCGCCAGCGTGGCGCCGCGTCGCGCCAGCATCTCTTCGCGCACGCCGGTCGCCAGCGATGCACCGATCAGCCGTGCCGACGCCAACGCGCTCGATGCCACCGACGGGTCGGAGCCGTCGAGGATGAACAGGATATCGGCGTTCCGCCCGGCAGTGACCGCGCGCCCGTACTCCGGCGGCACGACCAGCCCGGCGCGCGCCTGCCCGCTGTCGATCAGCGCCGCCAGTTCTTGTTCTGATTTGACATAAGCATGAGCCGTAAACTGACCAGATTGCACGAAGGCGGTGATTAGCGCGCGACTCTGGTGTGAGCGATCCTGGTCGAAGATCGCCAGCGGCACATTGCGCACATCGGTCGTGGCGGCGTAGCCCAGAATGATCATCTGGATCACCGGCGTCAGAAAGGCGATCATCAACGCGCGCCGGTCCCGCAGAATATGGATGAACTCCTTGCGAATGATCGGCAGCATGCGGCTCATGCCAGAGGGACGCTACTCCACCATCGCCTGGTACGCCAGGACGCGAAAATCCCGCTGCGGCTCATCGATCCCCTGGTACTGCGTCATGAAGACGCCAACGAACGACTCCGCCGGATCGACCCAGTAGTAGGTCGTTGCCGCGCCGGCCCACCCGAATTCACCGACTGTTCCCGGCATACCCGACAGCCCGACATCCATCAGCACGCGCGATCCCAGCCCAAACCCGTAGCCGGGGTAGGTCAATCCGGCGATTTCCCAGGGAAGCAGCGCAGCCGGAATATGGTTGGCATGCATGAGTTCCAGCGTCTTGCGTCCCAGAATGCGCACCCCGTCGAGTTCGCCGCCGTTCGCCAGCATGAGCGCGAAGCGCATATAATCCTGTGTGGTTGAGAACAACCCATGCCCGCCGCGCGCGAAGGTCTCCGGTCGATCCACGGGGTAGCTTTCCTGTGGATCGATCCGCTCGAGAATCCCCTGCTGCCAGTTCAAGAACATTTGCAACACCGTCATGCCGCGCGCCCCCAGATCGCCAACGCCGTACATAGCCGCCAGGCGGTGGCGCTTCTCCGGCGGGACGCCGAAATCGGTATCGACCATTCCGAGCGGGTCGAAGATCCGTTCGCGCAGGAACTGACGCAACGGTTGGTTGGCAATGATCTCGATGACATGGGCTGCAACGTCGATTGAAACGCTGTAGTGCCACTTCGATCCCGGATGGAACGCCAGCGGCAGGCGGGCCAGTTCGGCCACGAGCTGCTCCAGCGTCCGGTTGGCGTCGTGCATGAGGGCGTGCTGGCGGTACAACTCGCCAACTGGCGAGTCGATCAGAAAGTCGTAGGTGAACCCGCCGAGGTGGGTCATCAAGTCGCCGATGGTGATCGGGCGCTGCGGCGCAACCTCTTTGTCCTGTTGCAGCACTTTGATGTTCGCAAATGCCGGAATGAACGTTGCCAGCGGTGTGATTAACTGAAACCGCCCCTCTTCGTAGAGGGTCATCAGGGCGGTACAGACAATCGGCTTGGTCATCGAGTAGATGCGGAAGACGGCATCGCTGCGCAGCGCCTCATCGGACTCTTTGCTCATGCGCCCAACCTGTTCCGCATAAACAATCTTGCCGCGCCGCGCCAGCATCATGCTTGCGCCTGCAATCGTTCCGCGGTCGATCCAACGCTGCATCGCCGGGCGAATGCGCTCTAGCCGTTCTGAACTGAGGCCGACGCTTTCGGGAGTTGCCGTCACATCGCTCATGGATGGTCTTCTCCTGATAATCAATGAAAACGGAGTTTATCGCTGGAAAAGGTTAGACCCCTCCTGCTCACCGTTCGCGCCAGAACTCCAGTGTGGCGCCATCGTCGGTTTGCATGGCGGTGCGCTCGACCTCGAAGGTATGCAGGCGCCCTCCGGCATCGGGGAGCGTCACCTCGGCGCGCCCCTCGTCGTCCTGGGCGACGCGCTGCATGCCGCGCAGATGGAGGCGCTGGCGCAGATCGGCATACGAACGCCCGACCAGTTCGCGCGGATGCACGCCGGCGATGCGATCGGCGAAAAACCGATTGACGGCGAGCACTACATCATCATGGTCGAGCAGCAGCACCCCTTCCGGCAGGTGATCGAACACCACGCGCAGAATGTCGCGGCTGTTCTGCACCTGACGGGCGCGTTCGGCAAGCAGGCTTTCGAGCAGGCGCGCGTTACGTCGCAGCGCTTCCGCCTGGCGCATTCCGGCGCAGATCGCACCCAGCGCACCGGCGTAGATCGTCAGGTTCGCCCACATATCGGCCGAAAGCGCCGGTTCCTCCGGCGCAGTGCGGTACAGCGCCGCCACGCCGACATCCTGCCCCATCCGCGAAAGCGGCAGCACAATGCATGCCGGGTAGGCGCCGCTTGCGCCAGGCGCGCTGATCATCGCCTTAGCATCGAGCGCGCGCCGCGCAAGTTCGGCGATATGCTCAAGCGCCGATGGATTGGGCAATGCAGCGTCGGACGGAGCAATCGGCGTCAGGACATCGCTCTCGTCGAGCAGGAAGAGCGATCCGCCGTCCATCCCGAAGACCTCAACGCTCTGTTGATGCACCAGCGTCGCCAGTTCCTCGTAAGAGTGCTGCACCGTCAAGAACTGCCCGATGGCCTGCAACGCGCCGATTGCGCCGGCGGGCGTCGGACCCAGCGACTCCTGCAAGGCGACCGAGAGACGCGAGAGGGTGACGGCGCTGCCCTGGAGTTGTTCATTGGTTTGATGGAGACGGGAAACCAGTTCGAGCGCATCGGCGCTCGAGAGTTGACTCAGGTCAGCAATGTCCATCTCAAGCCTCCTTGCTCTGAGTGGAGTCCACGGGCGCATAGTCGCATTGTACCATGGCTGTGACGGAGGCGTGGCAGCATGGGAACGGTGATTGCATCGATGGATCCATTCCTGCCCGATGGTAAACCGTCGGGCGGAATACACGAAGTGCTCATATGCGAAATACCCAAAAGCTTTCGCACCCCCGGCGCCAGCCCCGCTGCGGCGGGGCTTTGTTCGCCAAGCGCGAGCGTTCACGCGGAGGCGCATGCAAGGTCCCGCCGTCGCGCGGCCGCGGCCTATGTCAGGCAGTATGATATATGGTATACTGAATTCGATCGTTCAATTTGACATAACCATGCGGCTGACGATAGAACGCTTGTTACTCCGCGAATTCACCGCCGAGGACTGGCCCGATGTGTATGCCTGCCGCTCTGACCCGGAGGTCGTGCGGTATCTGCCGTTTGGTCCCGCCAGCATCGAAGACGTGCCGGAGCATCTGGCACGCAGGCGCTGCTCAACGACGAACCGTGCCACGCCACGTTTCTCTAGCGGTATCTGCCGTTTGGTCCCGCCAGCATCGAAGACGTGCCGGAGCATCTGGCGCGCTGCATGGCGCTGGCGCGCAGCCATCCGCGTCATGGGTACGACCTGGCAGTGGTGCTGCGCGCCGAGGAGCGGGTCATTGGCGGTTGCACGCAGGCGCTGCTCAACGACGAACCGTGCCACGCCACGTTTCTCTATCTGTTCAACCGGCGCTACTGGGGGCGCGGCTATGCGACCGAAGCAATGCGCGCGCTGTTCGAGTACGGCTTCGAGACATGAGGATTGCACCGTATCGCCGACACCTGCGATGCGCGTCATGCGGCGTCGGTGCGGGTCATGGAGAAACTGGGCATGCGGCGCGCGGCACATTACCGGGAAACGATCTAGGATGGCGCGCACTGGCATGATGAGTACGGTTACGCGATCCTGGCGCGTGAATGGCGCGCACCTAAAACAACATAAGAGATATTATGTTGTTTTAAGGAATGCGTTAAGCCACCTCACCCCTCACCCCTCTCGCCTCACCCCTCTCGCCTCTCGCCTCTCACCAAACAGTAGCCGGTTGTAAACCTGGAGTCGCCGTTTGTTTCCGCGCCACAATGCGCCGCCGTGCTACCCTGACAGCACGTGCGACCGTTGGCGCCGCCGGTATGGCGCTGCGAGGAGGCGGAACGTATGAAACGAGTCCTCATCATTCACCCCGGTGAAGGCGATATGGTCTCGCCGGTCACCTTCCTGAACCAGGATGTCGAGGTGCGCCGCATTGGCTGCGGCGGTGACATCGCGCGCGCCCGCGCCCTGATCGCCGAATACGACGGTGCGGTCGATGCGATTGGATTGGATGGCATGCCTGCCATTCTGCGCCTGGGCGCCGCACAGGTGCAGCACGTCATCGGCGCCGATTTGCCCGCCGTGGCGCGGGTGACGCCGGTCGTCGACGGTAGCGGCGTGCGCCCGGAACTCGAACGCTGGGGCATCATCCTTGCCGAGCGCGCCCATCCGCTGATCTTCAACCAGAAGCGGGTGCTGTTCGTTCCCGGCGTCAACCATGAAGGATTGGCGCAGGCGCTGGGGCGGCGAACGCCAGCACTGCGCTTTGCCGATCCGCAGATCTTCTTTGGTCTGCCCGACGCGCCGGGCGTGGGGAGTGCGCAGACTCTCGATCAGGCGGCAGCGCCGACGCTCGAAGCACTCAAGGAGGCGTCGTTCGAGACGCTTGCCGGACTCGTCGGCGCACCGCACCATCCGGGCAGTTTTGTCTGGGCGGATATTCTGGCAGGGAACATCGCCGCTATCCGCCGGTTTGCGCCTGAACGACTGGATCGTAAGATGGTCATCGTCGAAGCCGCAAGCGACGAGGATATTGCCGATCTGCGCGCGCGCGGGGTCGAGACGTTGATAACGCTTATGCCGTCGCTCAGCGGCAAAGGCGAGGTGGCGCGTCACTCAGCCACAACCATCGAGGCGCTGCTGGCGGCGCTGCGCCCCGATCCACGGGCGCCGCTGACCGAGGACACCTACCTCGATCTCCTGGCGAACCTGGATTGGGCGCCGGCAGTCGTGACGCTGCAACCGGAAGCGGCTGGCGTCAACAAGTTTGCGTTTGTGATCCACCCGCTGAGCGTCCGATTCATTCACGATTACCCGCCATTCTACTGGACGCGCTACATTCCCGATACGATTGTCGAAGCCGCTGCCGCCTACGTCCCGCCGATCTATGTCGGCAAAATTACCGGCGGACGCTCGCCAACGACCGGGCAGCGCATCGAGGGATACCTGATTTCGCTTGGCGCAACGCCGCGCCAGATGATGAAGCATAGCCCGCGCTTCACCTACAATCTGCTCAACCAGGCGGCGCACCTCGCCGAACGGCTTGGCGCGCGCATCATGGGACTGGGCGCCTTTACGAGCGTCGTCGGCGATGCCGGGATAACGGTTGCCAATGAAGCGGACATCGCCATCACCAGCGGCAACAGCCTGACCGTCGCCGCAACCCTGGAGACCGCCAAGATTGCCGCGCGCATGATGGGCTATAAGGACTTGAGCCGTGGTCGAATCATGGTCATCGGCGCGACCGGCTCGATAGGGTCTGCCTGTGCGCGGCTGGCGGCGCAGGCGACAAAGGATGTCGTGCTGGTCTCGATTGAACCGGAGAAGTTGATCGACTTGAAGCGCCTGATCGAGCGCGAAACGCCAGGCTCGCGGGTCGTCATCTCGACCCATGCGAACAGTCTGGCGGGTGAGTGTGATCTGATCATCACGGCTACCTCTGCCTTTGGACAGCGGGTGCTGGATGTGACCGAGTGCAAGCCGGGCGCGATCATCTGTGATGTAGCGCGCCCGCCGGACATCAACCCGGCGGAAGCGGCGCTCCGCCCCGATGTGCTGGTGATCGAAAGCGGCGAGGTGCTGATCCCCGGCGATGTTGAGATCGGGTATGATATTGGGCTTCCGCCCAGGACGGTCTATGCCTGTCTGGCGGAAACGTCGCTGCTGGCGATGGAAGGGCGTTTTGAGGATTACACGCTGGGGCGCAACATCTCGCCTGAGCGGGTCAAGGAGATCTACCGTCTCTTCCGCAAGCACGGGTACCGGCTGGCGCCGCTGCGTTCTTTCGAGGAGTATATCACCGAAGAGCAGATCATGCACAAACGCAGACTGGCGGAGGAACTGCGCGCCGATCCCGACCTGTTCGCCCGGCGCAAGGCAGAAGCGAAAGAGCGCTTGAAGTCAATCCCGGAGATGGCGAAAGGGGTGCGCGCGGCGCGGCGCGGCAAACATTCCGCAGCCTGGGGATGGGCAGGCGTCGGCGCGGTGGCGTTGAGCCTGATTGCGCTACGACGTCAGGCGCGGATGCCATAACAGTATGCAACCATTGATTCGGATGACCATCGGAGTTGCCCTGGTGCTCGGCGCGCTGCTGCTGGCGGCGAATACGCTCGGCAGACCTCCCGCCGCGCCCGCGAGCGGACCGATTGCCGGTGATGCAACGCGCGGGCAGATTGTCTTCGAGCGCGCCGGGTGCAGCGCCTGCCATACGACGACCACCGAATTTCGGGTTGGAACGGGGATGGCAGGCGTGCTGCAACCGGAAGGACCGGTCTATCCGCCGGGGGTGAACTATGGCGGTTTGCTGCCCAACGGCGCGCCGCGCACTGAAGAGAACGTCGCCGCCTTCATTCGCGCGACCAACCAGGGACAGATCGGCATCATGCCCGGACGCGCCCTGAGTGACCAGCAGATGGCTGATTTAATCGCCTATCTGCGCACGCTGACGCGCTAACCCCCATGTGGTGACGGTCACATGCGGCCCGCGCGCCGCTGGTGCGACTGCCGCCATGGGCGTGGGCAATGCGCCAGTATCCGGCGCCGCCTCGCGTGACCGTCACCCTTCGACCAGGAACGACCGCAGTGCGGCATGGTACGCCTCCGGCTGTTCGATCATCGGAATGTGGCCACACTGCTCGATGAATGCCAGGCGCGCCTGGCGCATGGTCTGTGCTGCTGCCCGGAGCGCCTCCGGTGGCATAATTTTATCGCCAACACCGCCAATCAGCAGCGTCGGCTGCGGCGCAGCACGGAATGCATCGAACACCTGCGGATCGCCGACGCTTGCCATGGCCATCAGATGCGCCCGCAGGTCCATCTTCGTCAGATCGACGATCCCTTCCTGGAGCATCCACTTCTCGCGCAGTCCGTTCTCGATGAAGCGCGCCGCAATCATCTGCGGCAGCGGCGGAATGCACAAGAGCGCCGTTGCAAATGGTCGCCAGAGTTCAACCCACGGTGCAATCAGGTTGAGCCAGGGATACCCCAGGCGCAACGTCAGGTCAAGCGGCGCGCGGGCAGTGGCGAAGATCAGTCGCTCGAATTCGTCCCCAATCACCCCCAGCGCAGTGATCACCAGGCGCCTGACCCGTTGTGGTTGAGCAGCCGCCAGCGCGACTGCTACGGCCCCGCCGTATGAATGACCGTTGATGTCGAACGTCGCCAGCCCGAGCGCATCGGCAAACTCAAGGACCGTCTGCGCCTGCCGCGCCACGGTTCCCGGCTCGGGCAATGCCGGCGAATCGCCAAAACCCGGAAGGTCGAGCGCATAGACGCGAAAATCGGCGGACAATGCCGCCAGAGTAATCAGCCAGTAGCGCGATGACGCCGCCCAGCCGTGGAGCAGGATGAGCGGCGGACCATGCCCGGCAGCGCGGTATGCCAGCGGACCGTGCGACAGTTCGACAACCTGCGGTGCGCCGATCAGTTCACGCAGCAGCGTGGAAGGAGCAGCGGGCGAGTCGTGAGTCGAAAGACGCAGCCCCTGCCCCCGGCGCAACGTTTCGTCGCTTGCTTCAGGCGTTGGAATATCGGCATCGTGTGATGTGACTGACAGGCGCAGTCCCTGCCCCCGGCGGATGGGCAGCTGCTTATCGGAGGGATGCTCGGCGCTCATCTTCACCTCTGATGATGCAATCGCAACTCAAGTTCGTCAGCCAGCGCGTTGTACGCCTGCGCACCAACGCTGCCGGGTGCATACCGGTGGATCGGCATGCCGGCGTTCGGCGCTTCGGCAAGTTTGACATTGATCGGAATGACCGTCTGAAACACAAGCGCACCATACCGCTCGCGCACCTGCCGCTCGATCTCGTGGCTCAGGTTGGTGCGGCGGTCGGCAAGCGTGCAGAGCACACCACCGATGGCAAGATCCGGGTTGATCTCGCGCACCAGATCGATGGTCTGTTCCAGTTGCGGCATCGCTTTGAGCGCATAGGCGTGCAGTTGCAGCGGCACGAGCACATGCTGCGCAGCAGCGAGCGCATTGAGCGAAAACAGACCAAGCGAGGGGGGCGGATCGATCAGAATGTAATCGTAAGCGTCGCGCGTGGTGCGCAACGCTTTGCGCAGCAGCAATTCGCGCCCGACGCGCCCGGCCAGTTCGAGTTCCGCGCCTGCCAGCAGCAGCGATGATGGGATCAGATCGACGCCATCATCGGTCGTTATCGTTGCAAACACGCTGCCGCGCTCCGGGTTGAGCAGCACCTCGTAGACGCTGTACTCCAGCTGCGATGGATCGACGCCAAGCCCCTGCGTCAGATTCGCCTGTGGATCGATATCGATCAACAGCACCCGCCTCTCGCGTGCAGCGAGCGCCACCCCCAGACTCAGCGCGGTGGTCGTTTTCCCGACTCCGCCCTTCTGCATTGCCAGCGCGATGATCAATCCCATAGGTTATGTCGCCTTGAGCGGGGAGGTTCCAGTGCGGCACGACGCGCTTCAGGACTATTGTAACACGCCCATGGCACGCTGCGTTACACTCCCGGTCGCGGCAGGGTGAAGACCTCGCCGAGACGGGCATATTCATCGCCACTCAGCCGCGCTATCGGGTTCAGCCGCAGCGGATCGACCGTGCCATCGGGTCGCAGCAGGTCGCAGCGAATATGGAAGCGCACGACACGCCCGATAATCATGGTGTAACTGCTGCCCTCGACCGGCACGATCTGGGTGACTCGCACTTCCATCGCCACCGGCGCCGCTGCAACGCGCGGCGGTCGCACATCGACCGATGGCGCCGGCGCAAGGCCGGCGCGCTCGAACTCGTTCTCGCCATACGCCCAATCGCCCGACGTGATATTCATCTGCGGCGCCAGTTCTTCACTGACGATGTTCAGCACCATTTCGCCGGTTTCAGTCACGTTGCGCAGCGTATCCTTGGTCGCACCGGCGCGCCGGCTGACCGAGATCATAACAAACGGTATCGGTCCACCGACGGCATTGAAGAACGAAAACGGCGCCAGATTGATCGACCCGTCGGCGCCGATGGTCGATGCCCAGCCGATTGGTCGCGGCACGACGCTGCTGATCAGCAGGCGATAGGCGTCGCGCGGGGGCATGGCTTCGGGAACAAAGGAGACAACATCCATATGCGTTCCTGTCACAATGAGCATGCGTCACACACAACCGATCACTCGGCTCATTATACTGCCATGTCTGTTATGGAAGAGCAGGTCTGAGACCTGCCCCTAGCTGTGCTACAATCTCTGGAGAGGATGTTCAGAAGGCGGGTGGGAACACGCTTATGCGGCTGCGGGTCTATGTCGGACAGACGCCGGACACGGCGCGTGAACGGATTGCGCTGCGTGAACAAGCGCTGATCCTGGCGCGCAACGCGCGCCAGTCGCCGACAGAGGGAACATGCGCCATTGCGTTCAATATCGTTGCCGGCGCCGACCCGCCGCTGGCGCAGATCGACCTGCTGATCCTGCGGGCAACGGTGGTGATTGTCGGGGCGCTGCGCTCCTATGCGGGTCCCATCGACGCGCCGCCGGGAGGGGTCTGGCGGGATCGCGCCAGTGGTCAACCGCTCCTCGAAGCAGACGGCGCGCACCCGTTGCATCGGCTGCGCCGGCAGCGCGACGCGGTTCAGATGAGCCTCAACGCTGCTGCTCCACGGCTTGGTCTCGCAACTGCCGGGTCCCATCCGTTCAAGCAGGTGATCGGCGTGCTCATCGGTTTCCCGGCGCTCCCCGCCGATTCGCGTATTTCGCTCGATGTCGATGACCACCGCGATCATTTGAAGGTGTGCAGTTTCGACGAACTTCCCGGCGTTGCCGCCATGTCGCACAGCGGCGTGATGCTTTCGGACGAGGTGATCCACACCATCGCTGTCAGTCTGTTCGGCTGCCGGTTATGGTACGACAACCACTTTCTCTTCGAACTGGCGCCGCCGCGTTTTCAGTTGTCGATCCACTCATCGGGAAGCGCACCGGTGTTGGTTCCGCTCTACGAAGGGGAGACCATTGTAGGACGCAGGAGGTCGTCCGAGGGAACCGAGCGGCGTATCCCCATTCTCAACGATGATCTCGTTTCGAGCGACCATTTGCACATTATCTGCGACGACGCATTGAACCGTGTGGTCATCCGCG
Source organism: Roseiflexus castenholzii DSM 13941 (assembly GCF_000017805.1). Taxonomy (GTDB): domain Bacteria; phylum Chloroflexota; class Chloroflexia; order Chloroflexales; family Roseiflexaceae; genus Roseiflexus; species Roseiflexus castenholzii. The sequence goes on from NC_009767.1 coordinate 3,053,681, forward strand.
ACACCAGCAAAAATGGCACGTGGCTGACGCCGCCTGACGGTCCGATGGAACATGTGCGTGACGTGGAACGCACCATTATAGTGGGCACGCGCCTGCGGCTGGGGATGACGGATATGATTCTGGAGTCGATATGAGCAAACGTTTCTGGTTGCTGAAAACGGAGCCGGATTGCTACGCCTGGAGCGATCTGGTGCGCGATGGGCGGACGGTTTGGGACGGGGTGGCGAACAATGTCGCGCTCAAGCATCTGCGTGAGATGCAACCGGGGGACGAAGCGCTGATCTACCACACCGGCGACGAGCGACGCGCCGTTGGGCGGGCGGAAGTGATCAGCACGCCGTATCCCGACCCTCACCAGAGCGATCCACGTCTGATCGTCGTAGATGTGCGCCCGCTGGCGCCGTTGCCGCGCCCGGTAGCGCTGGCGGACATCAAAGCCGACCCGGCGTTCGCCGACTTTGCGCTGGTGCGCCAGTCGCGTCTTTCGGTTGTGCCGGTGACCGAGGCGCAGTGGCAGCGCCTGCTGGCGATGGCAGGCGTCGCCAGCAGTGCGGAGTGACCACTCATACCAATGACCTGTGAACCTCCGGCATGGTCACCCCGAGCAGCGCGAGGGGTCTGGCGCGACCCGCTTCGATTCCTCGCTGCGCTCGGAATGACCAGTCGCTGCGCTCGGAATGACCAGCATGCGGCATCGTCAAGCGTCATTGGTATCACTGCTCTGCCGGTAGTCCTAACCGTCCAGAGAGGGTGGTCAGCGTGGCGCGCGCCGCTTCCGAGGTGAAGCCCCAGGCGAGGAGAGTGAAATAGTTCGAGAGCCAGTCGCTGCCAAACGTCGGGTTCTGGATGTACAACTCGTTGTACCCCGTCCAACCCCAGAGCGTGATCAGAATGAGGAACTGCGCCAGGCGAAAGCCGGAGAGCCGGATACGCGCCCATGGCAGGTTTGCCGGGAAACCGGCTGCGACCGATTTCAGCGTTGCTGCCGCTTCCGAAGGCGGGAGGTTGATCGCCACGCGAGCGAATTGTGGCGCAATATCTTCGATAACCAGCGCTGCCGGTCCTGCTGCCTGCCCTGATTGGCCGCCAAGCAGCGCCGACTCGGGCGCGCCTTTCGGCAGCAGCGTCTTGAGGTCGCTATTGAGGCTGGTCATGGCGGCGTCAATCTCCTGATACGCGATCTGGTCGTCTGGCAGCAACACATCGATCTGTCGCCCCAGGTGATCGATCTGCGCCTGATACGGTCCCTTCTCCGCCGGCGTCAGCGCCGTGGCATCGAGAATTTTCTGAAGATTTTTATGTCGAGTAACAAGGTGCAGGAAACCGTTGATCCGCTCAATCACCTCATTCAGGCGGTTCTGCACATCATTCAAATCCTCGACAGTCGGCGTTGATCCTTCGATCTCATCGAGGAGTCGCTGGATTCCAGCGGCGTATGCCGGTCTTCCCTGCGCATCGGGTTGCAGCATCGCGCGCGCCTGGTCGATCCGCGTCTTCAAGGCGCGCCACGACTCCAGCCAGCCAAGCCAGCGGGTGAGCATCTGCTCCGCCTGATCATACTCGTGCTGCGCTTCCGCGAGTTTTCCCATCCGCACCCACGCATCTGCGCGATTGAGATACTGGCGCAGCGCGCGGCGCACCGAATCCGGCAATCCAGACGCAGATGTCACCCGCGCTGCCAGGCGTTCGATCCGCACCGCAAGGTCATCGCGCTGCCGCCCGCCGCCCAGATAGGTGGAAATCAACGCCGCAACCGCCACTCCGCTGATCAATGCCACAAATGGCGGACCCGGCGGATCCTTGATCGTAATCGTGACCGGAATCTGGAGCGACGACGGAATGCCATCGGCGTCGTAGTTCAGCCAGATCGTGCCGTTGTATGCGCCGCTGCGCGCATTGGCGAACGATACCGTCAGCGTCAGCGTCAGCGGTCTGCCTGCCTCGACACGCGCCGGAAGCGGCGCGATCGCAATGGGATCGGTGATCGTCGCCGCATTGTCTACCCGCACAAAATCAGAGACCAACACCTCCGCACCAGAAATCGGCGTCGCGGCGCTGATGAAAAGAATCCGTTCCTGCGGCGGATCGCCAAGCGTTCCGGCGATCGTCAGCGATGGCGGGTTGCTCGACGCCGTTTGCGCGAACGCGCCGATAGGGTGCCGACCGATCAGCACAATGCTTGCAACGAGCGCCGCAACCAGTGCAAGCATAACCCTGTGCAACCGGCGTGCATGCTGAGCAGGAACCATAACGCGGTTCTCCAGACGACAGATGAAGCGCACTCCGCAGTATACACGAAATCCGGGATACATGATACAATCGCCGCACTCCGCCGACATCGTCCATCGCCGCCGCTAGAGAAGGAGCAATGTCTATGAGCAAAGGGACCGTCTATCCTGCCGAATCTGGCGCTGCCGGAATTGTCTCCGGATGAGGAGCAATGTCTATGAGCAAAGGGACCGTCTATCCTGCCGAATGGCGCACCTTCACCGATCGACATACCGGCGTGCGCGTCACCCAACTGACCTCCCACAAGGCGCACAGCCATCACCTCTACTTCACGAACTCTGGCTGGTATGACAACGGACGCAAACTGTTGTTTGGCTCTGAGCGCTTCAATCGCGTCAATCTCTACAGCCTCGATCTGGATGACGGGCGCATCACGCAGTTGACCGACCTGGACCAACCGCCGCCGCCGGGAGAAACATCGTTCCTGTTTGCCAGCGTCAATCCGCAGCGCGCCGAGGTCTACTTCTGGCATGGACGCGATCTGATTGCACTTGATCTCCAGACGCTCGATGAGCGGCGTATCTACCGCGCCCCTGATCGATTTCTGACCAATATCACCAACGTCACCGCCGACGGCAGATATGTTTGCACCGGTCTCTACGAAGACCTCTCGGATCGGTTCACCATCGATCTGTTGCACGGATACGTCGGGTTTTATGAGTACTGGGAGGCGCGCCCGTTATCGCAGATCGTCCGAATCGATGTGGACAGCGGCGTTGCGGATGTCGTCTTTGAAGAAAACTACTGGATCGGTCATGTCAACACGTCACCGACGCTTCCCGACATCCTCACCTATTGCCATGAAGGACCGTGGCAGCAGGTCGATAACCGCATCTGGGGTCTTAATCTAGAGAACGGTCGGAACTGGAAAATTCGTCCGTGCGCTCCCGGTGAACGGGTGGGCCATGAATACTGGTTCGCCGATGGCGAGCGAATCGGCTATCACGGACGCACTGCCGACGGTGAGCCGTTCTATGGATGCATCCGCTACGACAACGCTGATTGCATCGAAGCGCCATTCCCTGCCGACTCGACACACTTTCACAGCAACGATCTCAGCCTGATCGTCGGTGATGGAACCCGTGCATTCCCGTGGCTGTTGTTGTGGCGTTTTCACCATGGCGCATTCGAAGGACCGCGCGCCGTCGCTTATCACCGCGGGTCCTTCCAGGTGCAGATCACCCATGTCCATCCGCGCTTCAGCCCGGATGGGCGCCAGATCGTCTATGTGAGCGACGACAGCGGGTACGGTAACCTGCACCTGATCGATACGCCTGATTTCGATAGTCTGCCGCTGCCGGCGGAGTGAGACGATGGTCACATATGCCACCATCCTCACCCCTGTACCGACGACACCGATGTCATATTTGTGGATGGGAACGAGTCGGTGGCGACCGCCGGCGCTGCCGCCTCATCCGACTCCACATGCCGACGTCGCGCGGCGCGCAGCACATCACAGATCTCACTGCGCGAGTCGCACTTCGCGCAACCGTCGAGTTCGTGGCTCTGATGGCTGGCAATAATCGCCTGTGCCGCGTCCCAAAAGATATATTCCTCCCCCACCAGTTGTGTCAAGCCGGTGCGGTCGAACATCGACCGCACGGCTGGCTGCAATCCGCTGAAGTACACCTTGCCGCCGCGATGGTGATGTTCCTCGACAATCTGCTGCAATGCCTGAATGCCCATTGCATCGACCACCGGCACGCCACGCATGCTGATGATCAGGGTATGATAGTCGCCTGCTGTCTCGAACGACTCGAGCACGGTCGTCACGCTGCCAAAAAAGACCGGACCGGTCAGGTAGTAGACATGAATAGCAGGGCAAGCCGCCGGAAGGTCGAACCCCTGCGCCCGAATCTTCTCTGGCTTCACCGGTCCGCTGGCTACCGATGTGCTGATTGCTGACTGGCGAATGTAGAGCACTGCCGAGATGACGACGCCAATCAGAATTGCCTGGGTCAGGTCAAGGGCTGCGGTGGCGATCATGGTCACGATCATACCGGTGAGAGCGCCTCGCAGACGAGTGCGAACAAAGAAATGGATCGACTCCCACTCATTCATGCGCCATGCCGTCACGAGCAGCACGTCGCCGAGCGCTGCCAGCGGCACGTGGCTGATCAGCGGCGCCAGCGCCAATGCGCTGAGCAGCAGCGCCAGTGAATGGATGATGCTGGTCAGGCGGGTAGCGGCGCCGCTCTTGATAGCGACGCTGGTGCGTGCAATCGCCGCCGTCGCCGGAACGCCGCCAAAGAAGGGGATCACCAGGTTGCCGATGCCCTGCCCGATCAATTCCTGATTGCTGTCGAACTCCCCGCCCGACATCGTGGCTCCAACTGTGCCACACAGCAGACTTTCGATCGCCCCAAGCGCCGCAATCGACACAGCGGCGGGCAACAGTTCGGACAAGTGTTCCCACGGGATGCTCTCCAGCGTCAGGCGATTGCTCAGCAGAATCGTGCGTGGAATATCGCCGATGACTGCCACGTCCCATCCGGCAAAGAAGGCGAGCGGCGATGCAATCATAATGCCGACGAGCGAGCCGGGAATGCGCGTCGTCACCCGCGGAAGGAGGATCATCGTCCCCATGACGATGCCGGCTAGCGCCAGGGTGTGCCAGTCGGGCACGACGGGGTTGGTCACATAATGCCAGAGTTTTTCCAGCGCATTCTCGGCTTTCGGCGTCGTCACTCCCAGGACGTTATCGATCTGCCCGATAGCGATAATGAGCGCGATTCCAGACGTAAAGCCGGTAATGACCGGCGATGGAATGAACGAAACATAGCGTCCCAGACGGAACACTCCCAACGCAATCAGGAAAATGCCCGCCATCACCGTCGCCACCCACACGCCGTCCAGTCCATACCGCGATGCCAGCACGATCAGCACGGCCGACATCGCGCCGGTTGGACCGCTGATCTGATACCCCGCGCCACCCAGTCCGCCAATGATCAAACCTGCCAGAATCGCCGTCACGAGACCAGCCGCCGCGTCGGCGCCGGACGCCACGCCGAATGCCAGCGCCAGCGGCAACCCCACCGCTGCTACCGTCAAACCTGCCAGGAGATCGCGCTGAAAATGCGCCATGTCGTAGGTAGAAAACTCCCGTTGCAGAATCTGAAACAGGGATAGTCGTTTCAACATTGCCAACATACTGGTGCATCCCTCCACGCTGAAAAACTCGATAAGAACGACAAAAGGCTCCTTCCGCCCTTGCGGAAACGAGCCTTTCGGTATGCCTGCGAGGTACGCTGACGGGTTCGGGCCGAAAGGACGCCCTGGTCGCCAATGCGACGTTCACCCCCTGCATACACGCTTCCCCCGCGCTTCGCCATTGAAGCTTCGGCTTTTGTTGGTCAAGGCAGATTATGTCGTGTTGACCTCGCTCAGTTGTTGCAGCATCTCCTGTGTGGTGATCAACTGATTGTTGAAGATCTCCCGTGCATCGTCCAGCAGGCGAAAAATAGCCGGATCACGCACGCGGTAGCAGACCGTCGTCCCTTCTTTGCGCCCCTCAACGATGCCACGGTTGCGCAGCACAGACAGTTGTTGCGATACCGTGGACTGATCGCACCTCAGCAGCGCCTGGAGTTCATTGACGCTCTTCTCGCCGTTACGAAGATGATCGAGAAGAGCAAGTCGCGCAGGATGTCCCAGCGCTTTGAAGAACTCGGCTTTGAACCGGCGGACCGGATCGTTCACATGTTCGCTTTCCACAAGTATTCAAACTTGGTAATGTCAAGCAGGAGAGGGAAAAACTCGATGTTTGGCTGAGATGACGCCTATCTTTCTGTGAGGATGCCGATGACAGCAAGACGAGGTATGCGGGGAGCGGAGCGCCTCGGTTGCTGGTGAGAGCAGCGCCATTGGCTGAGCCAGCGATCCTGATCGCCATCAGGCCATCAGCGGCGCTCAGGGTCTACTGTATCAGGCAGGAGTCCTGCCAGCAACGCTGGCAGGTGTGCAACGTCGGTCTACTGCCGGAATCGCTCCAGCGCAAACGCAATCGCCTGTTGCAGCGTGCTGCGGGTCACAAGATCGCGCATATCAATGCCGATATGCACCAGCGTCTGCGCAATTTCGGGACGGATCCCGCTCAACACGACCTGCGCGCCGAGCAACCGCACCGCATGCGCCGCGTGGAGCAGCGCCCCGGCGACCTGCGTATCCATCACCTTGACACCGGTAATGTCGAGGATTGCCAGCGATGCGTGGTGCTCACTCACGCCCTCGAGCAGCGTGTCCATGATCTGTTGCGCGCGGGCGCTATCAACGGCGCCGATGATCGGCATGACCACTACATCAGACGAAATCGGCAACAATGGAGTGGACAGTTCACGCAATGCCGCGCGCTGCGCCTCAATCACCTGTTCCTGAACCTCGCGCTCGCGCAAAGCGCGCTCCGCTTTCTTTCGCTCAGAAATATCGCGCATGATGCCGGTCACGTAAGTCAGTTTGCCATCGGCATCGTGATGCGCCAGAAGCACCTGCGATACCGGAATCTCTTCGCCGCGCGCATTGACCATGGCCAGATCGCCGCTCCAATATCCGTTGTGATCGGCGATTGGAATGGCTTCTTCATAAATGATCTTCGCCGCCCAGGCAGGATGGAAATCGGCGATCTGCATGCTCTTGAGATCGGCGTCGGAAGACAGCCCGCGCAACCGCCGACCGGCTTTGTTCATGTAGACGACCCGCCCCTGCGCGTCTGCCATGCCGATGACATCGGGCGTATTCTCGAGGACTTCCATCAGGCGCGCCATCTCCTGTTCCGCCTTCTTGCGCTCGGTGATGTCCTGAATGGCGCCGATCAAACCGACCACATTCCCGGCTGCGTCGAAAATTGGCGCCTTGGAAAACTGAACCGTGCGATTGTCACCCTGAGCGGTCATCACTTCAGCCTCGTAGACCTGTAATGTCCGCTGACGCATCAGGTTCAGATCGGCCTGATGGTACACCTCTGCCAGGTGCGGCGGCGCCAGGTCGTAGGCGGTCTTGCCGATGATCCCGGCGCGATCGCGCCCCAGGAATGCGGCAAACGCCTCATTGCACCCCACATAGCGCCCGTCGGCGTCCTTGTAGAAAATCGGCACAGCCAGAGCGTCGAGCACACGGTGCATATCGAAGTTCGCCGTCGCCACGCCATTGGATGCCTCGAGTCGCGCCAACTGTTCTTCCAGTTCCGCAACACGCTGGCGCAGACGTGACAATTCGGCTTCAGTGTTGTGGTTGGTTGCAGAGAGCGACATGAGAAGCCACCTCGTTGTGTCATATCAATGCCTGAAGGCGCAATCACGCCTTGCTGCATCCAGTGTATCGCACTATCGCCGGGAAAACGACCATAGTTCGATAACAAATGCATAACCGTTTCTCAACGGTTTCGCAATATACCGGGTGATTGGCGGATCTTTCGTCGTTATGGTTGCTTCGGCGCTTCAAAAGCCGCCCAGATCACGAGCAGAAAACTCAGGTAGTTGATCGGCGTCCGAATCGCGTTCAGACTGTTCCATGCCGCGCGCGCGTTTGCCCAGTCCGCGGGCGGGGCGGCGGGATCCCAGGTCAGCACCGCGTTGTTGATCGGCACATTGAGCACGATGGTGAATACTCCCACGCCAAAGAAGAAGAGCGCCCACCCCAATGCCGTCAGCCGCCAATACAGGGTGTGACGCTCCTTCCATAAGCGCACCAGCGGGTAGAGCGGCAGCAACATCGACAGACTCGCCACCACAATGACGCCGGTGGGGAAGGCGTCCAGCGCGCGGATCAGCCCCTGCTCCACTTTCGTGTATTCGGCGGCGGTCAGCGTCATCAGCGCGGGAATCACTCCCTGCTCAAAGGTGTAGAGCAGTCCGGCAAACAATCCGATCCCAAAGGTGAATACGGCATGGATGATACGAATGCTTCGCACAAGACCTCCTCCGGCAATTTACCATAGCGGCGGCTCAAAGATTTTGAGCGCCAGGATGATCACCACCAATACGCCCATGGCGGCGCCAACCTGATTGGAACGCCGCGCCAGCGCCTGATACTCCGCATCGTCCGCTCCTCTGGCTTCCAGCGTTCGGATCTGCTGGCTCAGCAGCGGTGTATACACTCCATACGCGAGCGCCATCGCCAGCACATACAGCCCAATCGCCACCCACAAAAACGGAGCGACGGCTTTGCCCATCACGATCATCAGTGCGCCGGTTGCGCCGCCAACCAGATAGCACGGGTTGGCCACGTAATCGTCGATGAACTTGACCCCGCGCAAGGCGAAGGGCAGACTGGCAGCATCCCTCGTGCCGCGCGCAATCCAGATGACGTAACTCGCATTCAGTCCCACCGCAGCCATTGTGGTGAAGATATGCGCGAAAACGAGCAGTGTATAGATCACCGGATGGGCGCCTTCAGGCGGCAGGTGCATGACAGACCTCCATTGACAGGAATCGCGTACTGCGACTATAATCGAAATGGTCTGGACGGTCTATGATAATTCGTCCATTTCTTTTTGCCTTTGGTCCAGAGTTATGGATTCGCTCTCTCACGTTTTGAACACGGTGCGCTTGAGAAGCAGTGTATACTGCCGCTCTGAACTTGGTTCGCCGTGGGGGTTGCACTTTGCGCCACGTTCGTGCGCCGTCTTTCATGCTCTGCACCGGGGAAACGGCTATCTCTGCGTGGAAGGCGACGCCGGTTTGCTGCCGTTGCGCGAGGGAGATGTCGTGCTCCTTCCAGGGGGTGAGGAGCATTCCATTCTGGAAACGCCCGATGCGCCGCTCTTTCGCAACCTGGAACTCGATCAGTGGGGCGAGTGCGCCTTGATGCGCTGGAGCGACGCTCCCACAGCGGTGATCCTGTGCGGGACGTTCGATTTTGAGCATATCGGCACATACGCATTACTGAAACATCTCCCGCGTGTGGTTCACATCCCGCGCAGCGAAAACAGCGCACTCAACAGCATTCTGGCGCTGATGGCTTCCGAAGCGGAAGCCGGACGACCGGCCAAAGAAGTGGCGCTGCGCCGCCTGGCGGATATTCTGTTCATTCAGATTATTCAACGCTGGGTCGAAATTGAAGGGATAGAACGCTGCGGTTGGTTCGGCGCCCTGCACGACCCGCTGATCGGCAGGGCGCTGGAACTGATCCATGCGCAGCCTCAACATTCCTGGACGGTTGCTGCGCTGGCGCGCGCCGTCGCCTGTTCGCGCTCATTCTTTGCGGCGCGTTTCACAGCGCTGGTGGGAGAACCGCCGATGGAATATCTCCGGCGCTGGCGTCTGCAACTGGCAACCCACCTGCTGATGGACCATGCCCACGTCAGCGCTGGCGACATCGCCGCGCGGATCGGGTATCATTCCGAAGCAGCGTTTAGCAAAGCCTTCAAACGCTCGTTGGGCATCGCGCCAGGAGCGTACCGGAAGCGCCATAGCGCCGCGAGGTCGTCAACCGATGCAAGAGACGTCAATGGTATAATGAACCGCAACAGCGCCAACCGCTGATCGGTCGTCGCGGGCATAGAATCGCGCGCCGATATGCCGGCGTTCAGTGCAAGAAGCGTCAACTTCTGGTTCTCAGTTCTCGGTTCTCGCTCCTCCTCCTCCACCCATGTCGCATACGCCACACAACCGGCGCCACGAAAGCGAGCGCCTCTCAGCAACGATCCGGTTTCTTGGCAACCTGTTGGGCGACGTCATTCGTGAACAGGCGGGTGAAGCAGCATTCCAACTGGTAGAGCGCCTGCGGACCCTGGGAAAGGAGTTGCGGAACGGCGCTCCGGATCGCGCCGATGCCGAACTGCGGATGATGGCCGCTCGAATGACCGTCGCCGACATCCAGATCGTCATCAAGGCATTCAACGCCTACTTTTTGCTCGTGAACCTTGCCGAACAGATGCAGCGCGTCTGGGTTTTGCGCGATCGTGAGCGAAAATACCCCGACACACCGCGTCCCGAGTCGATCGCGGCCGCGATTGCCGAACTGCATGCCTGCGGCATCCCTGCGACGACGATTCAGGAGTGGCTGGATACCGCCTGTATCCAGCCGGTCTTCACTGCGCACCCAACCGAAGCGCGCCGTCGCACGGCGCTCGAGAAAGTGCGTCGGCTTGCGACGTTGCTCGACGAGCGAACCGGCGATCTGCATGGTTTCGTGCGTGAAGAAAACACAATGCGCATTCGCGAGGAGATCGTTTCCTTATGGCAAACTGATGAGGTGCGGGTTGTCAAACCAACGGTGATCGACGAGGTCAAGAACGGTATGTTCTACTTCGAGAGCGGATTGTTCGACCTGATCCCGCGCCTCTACCGTGAACTGGAATACGCCCTCCGTACCACGTATCCAACCCACGAGTGGCGCGTGCCGCCGCTGCTGCGCTATGGCGCATGGATGGGAGGCGACCGCGATGGCAATCCGAATGTCACGCATACGGTCACGATTCAGGCAGTTCGCATGATGCGCGCCGCCGCTATTGAACGGCATATTGCCGCTGTCGAAGAACTCAGCCATCGCCTCGGTCAGTCCGTGCGACAGGCGCCGGTCAGCGACGAGTTGCGCGAGTCGCTCGCGCATGATGCGTCGCTCTTTCCTGAAGTCGCCGATATGCTGGCGCGACGCAACCCGTATGAACTCTACCGCCAGAAGTGCACCTATATCCGCGAGAAACTGATCCGCACCCTCGACTATGCCCGTACCGCATCGCTCGACTGGGGACGATCCGACTCACCGCCGAAGGGCGCCTATTTCAGCCGCACTGATCTGCTCGATGATCTGCACGTGATGGAGCGCAGTTTGTTGAGCAATAATGCCGCCATCGTCGCCAATGGCGCGCTGCGCGATCTGATACGCCAGGCGGAGGTCTTTGGACTTCACACGGCGACGCTCGATATTCGCCAACACAGTGAGCGTCACACCGCCGCGCTCGCCGAAGTGTTGGCGGCGGCCGGCGTCTGCGCCGACTATACTGCGCTCAATGAAATCGAACGGATCGAATTGTTGTCGCGCGAAATCGAAAACCCGCGTCCACTCATCCCAACCCGTCTCGACTACTCCCCTGATACCGTCGAGGTGATCGCCACATTCCGCGCCGTCGCTTCAATTCTCGAACGTCTCAGTCCCGAAGCCGTCGAGACCTGCATTGTCAGTATGACGCGCGGTGCAAGCGACCTGCTGGCGCCGCTTCTTCTGGCAAAGGAGGCGGGGTTATTCCGTCCGTTCCGTTTCAGTCGGCTGAGCATGGCGCCGCTCTTCGAGACCGGCGCCGACCTCGCATGTTGCGACGAGGTGCTCGAGGCGTGTATGCGGTTGCCGATCTACCGCAATCACCTGGCGCTGCGCGGTTTCGTCCAGGAAGTGATGATCGGTTATTCCGACAGCAACAAAGATGTCGGTTATGCTGCGGCCAACTGGGCGATCTACCAGGCGCAGCGCAAACTGCGTGACTTTGGACGACGCCATGGCATTCAGATGCGCCTGTTTCATGGGCGTGGCGGCGCCATCGGGCGCGGCGGCGGACCGGCGAACCATGCCATTCTGGCGCAGCCTCCCGGCAGCATCGGCAACCAGATCAAAATCACCGAGCAGGGCGAAGTGATCGCCGATCGGTATGGATTGCCGCTGCTGGCGCACCGGCATATCGAGCAGGTTATCAATGCCGTATTGCGCGCCGGTCTGCTCCAGCGCGATGATCCTCCCGACGAGTGGACGCAGGCGCTCGAACGATTGGCTGCGCTTTCGCAACGCCACTACCGCGCGCTGGTCTATGAGCGCTCCGATTTTGTGCCCTACTTTCGCAATGTGACGCCAATTGCTGAAATCAGTCGGCTGAATATCGGTAGTCGTCCTGCGAGCCGCCGGAATACCGAACGGATCGAAGACTTGCGCGCCATTCCGTGGGTGTTCAGCTGGATGCAAAGCCGGCATACTCTGCCGGGGTGGTATGGTCTGGGGTTTGCCCTCGAAACATTTGTATACGCAGGAGAACAGAGTGACGCATCGGGGTCCGCCATCGACCGCCTGGCGCTTCTCCAGGAGATGTACGCCCGTTGGTCCTTTTTCCGCGTCATGATCGACAATGCCCAGATGATTCTGGGCAAAGCCGATCTTCACATCGCATCGCGCTATGCGGAACTTGCGCCCGATCAGAATGCCGCAGCCGCCATCTTTGCCGCCATCCGCGAGGAGTACCAACGCGCCAGCCGGATGATCCGCCAGGTTGCGCGGATCGAACGCCTGCTCGATAATGCCCCTGTGCTGCAACATTCAATCCAGCGCCGCAATCCGTATATCGATCCGATGAGTTACCTTCAGATCGAACTCTTGCGTCGCCTGCGCGCCGCGCCCGACGGACCGGATCACGCTGCCATCGAAGATGCTATCCTGCTGAGCATCAGCGGTCTGGCGGCAGGACTGATGAATACCGGTTAGCGCCCGGATCACCAGACGATGATCGGCAGATCATTGGCGATGCTTACATCGGCGGCTTCACGCAGCACACTCAGGCAACGGCGAACCGGGTGTTCCGGCTTCACACCGGCCTGATCCAGCATTCCTTCAAGATCGACCAGTTCGCGTTGCAGCCCAATGGAGGAGCCGAAACTGACCACCGACTCCTCGATCGGTTCATTGTCGTCCGCCGGTTCTTCCTCGATCCAGATCGGCTCTGGGAAATCAACCGGCAGGTAATAGCCGCCTTCACCCTGATGCTTGATCAAGTGCGGAAAGCGGGTTGTTTGTTGATCTTCCCAAATCGCTGCCAGCAGTGCGTCTGGTTCTTCATCGAATTCAAAATCCGGCGCCAGCAATGGCGTGATATCTCGACCGTTTTCCAGATATGCTGCGATAAGGCGCAGCAGAAAGAGATCGTGATAGCGCTCAATGCCGCCTTCCCAGATTTCAACGCCAGGATTCGCCAGCAGGTCGACGTCCACACCCTCGTCACGCAGCAGATTCTGCACATCGATCAACCACTCACGTTCCGCCTCGTAACTTTCGCGGTCTTCTTCGGGGAGCGTGGTGAACATCGAACCGACGAGGAGATCGAGTTCGGTCATACCATTGTCAGGCATAGCTCTGTGTCCTTCACGACAGGCAAATGGCCAGATCCAGAATGTGTGCAGCAATCGGGGACGCACACCAATGCCGCAGCGCAGACGACAACGAACCCCTGATCCTGTCAACGCCTGCTCCGCATCCTGTGTTCTGCGAGTATATTGGGAGTATACCACATCTATCAGTTGCCGATCATTGACAGCACGCGCCTGTTTGAAGTATAGTGATGCAGCGTCCCTGTGACGGCCTCTGGAGTCGCGTCGCGGGGGCGTGCACATCTCATGTTCCCGGAGCGTCCCTTGCCGGGCGCCAGACATCCCCGGCAGTATTGTGCTACTGGAGGTTTGCGTGTCGGCTGACCAGGTCCATTTCTCGTCAACTGCCGAAGCGGCGGAGCGTCAGGGCTTTCCGGTTACAACGCATCCGCGCGTGCAGCGACCGCGCCGCCGTGGCGACGGATGGCTGTGGTTGACGCTTGCGGCGCTTATGCTTCTTGTGCTGGCGCTTGCCGGCGGTGCAGCATATGTCTACCGGTCGTATGAAGGGCGGATCTATCCAAATGTTTCGATCCAGGGCATTGCGGTTGGCGACATGACGCCGGATCAGGCTGAGGCGGCGCTGCGGGCGCGGTATGCCGCATTCCTTCGTCAACCTCTCATTATCACCTATGGCGACCGTCAGTGGACGCCAACCCTTGACGATCTGGGGATGACATTCGATTTTCGTGGCGCCGTCGATAGAGCGTACAATGCCGGGCGTGGCAATGGTCTGATCGGTGATGTGCAGGAAATCGCTGCGATCTGGCAGCACGGTCTTGAGATTCCGCTGCGCGTCTCATATGACGAAATGCGCGCCCAGGCGTATCTGGCGCACCTGGCGCGCGAGATTGAGCGCGCTCCTGCCGATGCTCAGGTGCGCCTTGATGGCGAGCAAGTCGCAACTGTCGGTTCGGTTATCGGACGTCAGGTGCTGGTGGATGCAACGCTGTCGCAGGTGTCACAGCAATTGCAGTCCCTGGCGCCGGCCACAATTCCGATCCAGACCCGTGAGTTGCCGCCTCGCCTCGATGATGCCGCAGTTGCGGCTGCACGATCGCGGATCGAGACGATACTTCAGGGTCCGTTGTCGCTGCGCGTTGGGAAACATGAGTACGAATGGACGGTCGATGAACTGGCGCAGATGATCGTCATCGAGCGCGTTCCTTCGGGTGAGGGCGACAGGGTTGTTGTAACGCTCGACCGAAGCGCGATTGAGCAGCGCCTTCGCCAAATTGCCGATGAAACGGAAAAACCCGGCACTCGCCCACGTGTGGCATGGAACAACGGTGATCTCAAGATCACCAAACCTGGCAAGCCAGGGCTTCGTCTCGATGAAGCGCGCGCCCGCGATATGGTGCTTGCTGCGCTGACCGGGCGCGACCGAACGCTTGATCTGCCGATGATCCCGACCGATCCGCCGGTGACGGAAGCGAATCTCCACCAACTGGGCATCCGTGAATTAGTGAGTGTTGGCAAGAGCGATTTCACCGGCTCAGCCGCCTATCGCGTGCATAACATCGGCGTTGGGATGCAATTGCTGAACGGGTTGCTGGTGGCGCCCGGCGAGGAATTTTCGTTCAATAAGAATATCGGGCAGATCAATGCTGCTAATGGGTTCGTTGAGGGCGCCGCGATCATTCAGAACCGGACGCAACAGGAGTTCGGCGGCGGTATTTGCCAGGACTCGACGACGCTGTTTCGCGCCGCTTTCTGGGCTGGATTGCCGATCACCGAGCGCTGGGGACATTCGTTCTATATCAGTTGGTACGATAAATATGCCCTCGGTCCGCGTGGCAATGGTCCTGGACTTGATGCGACGATCTTTACCGGCGGACCAGACTTGAAGTTTGTGAATGATACCGGTGCGTGGCTGCTCATTCAGGCATGGTCGGACCCAAAGACCGGTGTGGCGCAGATCGAGTTGTATGGCACAAAGCCCAATCGGACGGTCGATCTCACCCACAAAGTGTATGATCACACTCCCGCGCCCACGGAGCCGGTTTTTGTTGCGGACCCCAAAGTGCCGCAGGGGACGATCAAACATACCGATAAGGCGCGTGGTGGCATGACGATTGATGTGTACCGTCTGGTGATCGAGAATGGTGTGCCGCGCCCGCCTGAGTTGTTTCGCACTCGCTTCCGACCCTGGCCCAACATCTATACCTTGAACCCTGCTGACATTGGTCCAGACAGCAAGCCGCTCATTCCGTTTCCGTCCAACGAGCAACCGGCGCAACCTGCGCCGCCGGTCGAGCAACCTACTGAACCGCCGCCACCGCCAGGGGTTGAGCCGCAACCGGAGCAGAATTCCGGCGAACAACCACCGGCGAATGGATAGGCGCAATGGCGAGGCGTCTAGTCGGCGATCACCGCCCTCTGGCAGCGCATTACCGTGCGGCGCTGTCCATCCGGCGCCGCACCACTGCCCATCCCATGCGCTCAGACGGTGCGCTGACCGCAACGAGTTTTCCGTCGCGCCAGGCGGCGAGACCGGCGGCGATCAGCCAGGCGGCAGCGGTGTGCGCCCGCCGTCGTGCTGTGCTTTCTGCAAGCGGCGCCAGCCGGCGCAGCACGCCGGCAATGCCGTTGTAATCGATGCCGCCGCGTTCACGAATGGCGCGTAGAACCGATCGGGTCGGCTCCTGTTCGCGCAACAGACGGCGCAATGCGGTGCTCTGTGCAGAACGGTCATACTGGGCGAATGCTCGACCATAAGGCGTCAGCGGAACCGTCCCATCCGCCTCTGGCTCACCAACCAGGCCGAGCACACGTGCTGCCTGGGCATAGTACAGTCCCTGCCGCTGCCCCTTGGCGCCAAGGTAGGCGCCGATCGCCTCGTGCGTCGTGTGTCCGCGTATGATCGCCTCCGGCACTCGCGCCACATGCCACAACACATCTGCCTGGGGAATGTCGCTCGTTGCCAGTGTGTTCATCTCGTACCTGCATGAAGAGAACTGAGAACCAAGAACTGAGAACCAGATCGGGGTTAGGGGTCACAGGTCTGGAACGCCTTCCCACCCTGCAACCTTCCACCTGCAACGTTCAAGGGGTAACGGGCAACGCCCCGCAATGTTGCGGTGCAACGTCGCCGCCTTCATGCCTTCAACCTTCTTACCTCTTGTATACCACATCGGAACATGTGTGTCAAGATCCAATTGCATGCGACTTCGACTATAATGGCGTTATGCCCTCATTACTGGCCATCGATCTGGGATTGCGCACCGGCTTCGCGATCTATGGCGGCGATGGCAAACTGCGCCGCTATGGTTCGCACAATTTTGGCAGCGCTGCTCGCCTCCGTCGCGGCGTCCATGGCGTTCTGTCCGATCTAATGGACCTGGAGTGGGTCTATATCGAAGGGGGCGGACATCTGGCAGATATCTGGATGCGGGAAGCCGGGCGTCTCGGCATTGCCGTTCGCGTCGTCAGCGCCGAAACATGGCGGCGCGCGCTGCTCTACGAACGCGAGCAACGCAGTGGTGATCAGGCAAAACGTGTCGCCGACACGCTGGCACGGCAGGTGATCGCCTGGTCGGGTGCGCCGCGTCCTACGGCGCTCCGCCACGACACGGCAGAGGCGATCGTGCTCGGTCTGTGGGGCGTGCTGGATGTCGGGTGGCTAGGACGCCTGCCCAATGATCTGCGTCATTAGGAGCGTGCGGGAATGAAGCCATCCGCCGATCATCCCTGGCCTGTCGATCTCGGTGAGGCGCGTGTGATTCAGGAGCGGATACGCGCGCAGGTGATCACTTGCGATGCCTTCGGACCAATCCGCACCGTTGCCGGCGTCGATGCCGGGTATAGCGGCGACAGCGCGCTGGCAGCAGTTGTGGTGCTGGCATTTCCGTCGCTTCAGGCGCTCGATTATGCGGTTGCGCGCCGGCAGATCAGTTTTCCGTATGTTCCCGGTTACCTGTCGTTTCGTGAAGCGCCTGCCGTGCTCGATGCTCTGGCGAGTCTCCGCATTACGCCGGATCTGCTCATGTGCGACGGGCATGGTCTGGCGCATCCCCGGCGCTGCGGCATCGCCTGCCATCTCGGCGTCCTTACCGATCTGCCATCGATCGGGTGCGCCAAGTCGGTGCTGGTCGGCGCCCACGATCCGCTGCCCGATGTGCGCGGCGCCTGGACGCCGTTGCGGCATGATGATGAGATTGTGGGGGCGGCGCTTCGCACCCGCCCCGGCGTGCGCCCGGTGTATGTCTCCGTTGGTCACCGCGTCTCGCTGGAGACGGCGATACAGTTCGTGATGGCGTGTGTGACTCGCTACCGCCTGCCGGAGACGACCCGCGCCGCTGATGCATTGGCGTCTCAGGGGCGTATTCCTCGCTAACGAGAATGTCATTACGGGCCATATCGTTCTGTCATTCACAGGAGTGATGCGGTGGCTTCGCAGACGGGCTGTGTGACGGCTCGTTTTGCCTTCAGCAGAGCGGTGCTCATCATCTTTATCGGGAGTGTCACGCTGCCGCAGGCTCGGTGGAGCAAACGACGCATCATCGCAAACGTTCTATCAGATGCGCCAGGGTGCTCGAAGGCGCCGCATGCGCTGCGCCATGCCGCTTGCACTGCGATGTTGTTTGCCGGGGAAGATCACAGCGTGTTCATCGACAGCCTCTAGCATGCGATACACGAAGGACGAAAGCGTCACTTCCGGGATGGGCATACTGCGAGGATACCATGCGCGATCAATGGGAACATGCTTCAGACCATGCCACGCCGGACGAACGGCATGTACTGATTGACCATGTTGACATCCTCGATCCTGAAGCGACCGCCGAAGAAGTAACCCCCCAGGATCTTCTGGCGCTGCTGGTAGCACACTTCGAGGAATCGCTGATCCGAAAAGAACACGAACTGATTGCGCTCCGCCGCAGCCTGGAAGATGTGGAACGCAACGCAGCCGAAAGACAGCACGCACTTCAACAGGAACTGGAAACCGCCAACCAGGTCAACCGCATCCTCGAACGCGAGAATAAGCGGTTGATGGCTGAGATCGAAGCGCGCCGCGATCACACGGTGCGACAACTCGATCAACAAGAGACCGCCTGGCGCATTCAGGAACTGGAACGCGAGAATCGTCGCCTGATGGACACGATTGAAGCCCTGCGCCGCCAGACATCCCTCCCTCACTCTTCCGGCGTCGATGTTCCTCCAGAGAGCGTTGCGCCCCGGCAGGAGTCCGGTTCGGCGGTCTCGTCCTGTTCATCGCTCGATACCGATGACACCCTGCTCGAGACCTTGCTGATGCGCGACCCTACGCCTTTGTCTTCGGAACCGCCCCGCGCAGTATCGCCAGCGCGTCGTTTTCGTAAACGCGCCGGTGCATTGTAGTTGGTTCACGATTCGTTTTTACCGGGTTGCAACAAAGTAGTACTAAGGTCACGTTGTGACTCGCCGGGAACGGGTGCTATGCTACCATTGCGATGTCCTTGTCGGAGGGCATCCGATCAAGGTTCCCCGGAGACGCTTATGCAATTCGAGTCGTCGTCCAATGGTCTTCCGTCCTATCTCCAGTCGCTGACCCCAGACCAGATGAGCCTGATTGCCAATGCACTGCTCGATATGCAGCGCGCGCTCAATCATCAGACGATACTCATCGCGCAACTCCAGGACGAACTGGCAGAAATGCGACGGCACAACGACTGGTACCACACACAGTTCGCGCAGATGTTTCGGGTTGTGGCGCGCGATGTACGTGAGTTGCGCGCAACGCTGATCTGTTCTCTGCTCGAAGAAGGACCGATTACTGCCGATCATCTGATGACTCTGCTGCGTCAGACCCCCAACGACGAACTGGCGGACAGGATCAAATCGGGTTCCTTCGGCAGGCAGGCGAATTAGGGGTTGGGAGGTTCAGACGGAGTGTGGGGGGCGCCGGTGCGCTTTGCCTGTGCGGCTTCGCGTTGCTGCCAGAGTTGTTCGACGCGCTGATGCAACCGCAGTAATGCCTCACGCTTTTCGTATGGCAACTCCGTCCCTGATCGGACCAGACGACGCACAACATTCGCTTTCTCGCGGGGATCGACGTCTTGCGTCATAACGCTCCTCTCTGGATACTTACCTGATGGTCAGGTCTGGCGGCAGTTCGAACGTGACTTCGTCGCCGGGTCGAATACCGCGTGCTGCAAACCATCCCTGATTCACTTCGAGCGCATAGAATGCCGCTCCACGAGGAGTGTGCTGTGTTGTCTCATCGAATGGTTGCATATCTTCGATATTGAGAATGCGTCGTTCCTGGCTGATGAACGCAATCGAAAGCGGAATGCGCGTATTGCGCATCCAGAATGCGCCGGTATAGGGACCGGCAAAGACGAACAGCATGCCGCGATGTTCGGGTAGGATGTCACGAAACATCAACCCGACGCTCCGCTTCTCCGGCGTGGCGACCACCTCAGCCTCCAGTCGGTGCTCGCCAATGATAATCTCGATAATTGCATCAGGAACGACGATTGCTTCCGGCGCGCCTGCCCCCCCAACTGTCGGCGCAACAACCACAATCGCCGGCGCCGGATATGCCGCTTCTGGCGCCGGGTATGGTCCTGAGTCGGTGGCGCCAACCGGTGGCGCCGGAGAGGGCGCGCCGTTTGCCAATGACGGCGCACCCGTTGGATTCGGCGCCGGCTCACCAACGGGCGCCTGGCTGCACGCTGCCGCGATGAGCAGCGCCAGAACGAACCAGATCGCCGGTGCTGCGCGCATATATGTTTGAACCCGACGTCGGCGACCCATGGATGCTACTCTCCCGCAGCGCGCGCATATTCGAGCGCTGCGCCGCCGGTGACGATTCGCGCCAGGCGCAGCAGGTCGCGGAACTCGGTGTGAAATGCTTCGACGATGGTGTCCGGATCGGGGACCAGGCCGGCATCGACTGCAATGCCGATCAACACGTCGCCGGCATAACTGAAGATACTGACTCCCAGACCCAGGCGCCCCGCCTGCGGCACCCAGAACATAATCTGGCGGATCGGGCTGCCTGCCAGATAGATCCGCTGCCGTGGACCGGGAACGTTCGTCATCACAGCGGTCGCCTTGCTGCCGAAGATATCGACGACCAGTTCCGCCATTTGTTGTGGCATCACGCCAATCGTGTTGAGAATGCCAAAAGCGATGGCGGCTTCGGGCGAACCCTTGATGCTCTCCATCCGACGCTTCAGTTCCAGCAGGCGATCAAACGGGTCTTCGATCCCCACCGGTAAATCAAGGAACACCAGACTGAAATGATTCCCAAGCCTGGTGATCGGTCCTGGCGGACGGAGATTGACCGGCACGACAGCACGGATATTGAGACCATCCACGATGGCGCCGCGGCTCACCAGATAGCGCCGTAGCGCCCCGGCAACCGCATTCAGCAGCACGTCGTTGATCGTGCAGCGAAACATACTCCCAACACGCCGGACCTCATCGAGCGGGATCGGGTCCGACCAGGCGGCCCGTTTCTGGACGCCGAGCGTCCCTTTGAACAGCGTCGGCGGATCGGCGGGCATAAAGAGCAGTTTATTCAGCGCCTGCACACCGCTGACCCCGGTACGCGCTGCATCGATCACACGGGTGGGGTCTTCCAGCAATTCGCGGCTTTCGTTGACCAGCGCCCCAACGCTCGTCAGCGCATTGCTCAACGACCGAACAACCGGCAACAGGAATGCTTCAACAGGATTGTTGTTGCGCTCTCCATGCCCGATGCCAACGGCAGGCGGAACATCGCGTTGTTCGTCGGTCAGGGAGAGAAGCACCTGCACCAGTGCGATACCGTCGGCAATCGCGTGGTGCAAGCGGCAGAGGGCGGCGCTGCCGCCGTTATAATTCTCAACGATATGAAAGTGCCACAACGGTTTGCTGAAATCGAGCGGCGTGCTCATCAGATCGCTGACCAACGCCTGCAACTCGCGTTTGCCTCCCGGCGCAGGCAGTGCAATCCGGTGAATATGCGCGTGAAGGTTAAAGTACGGGTCGATCTCCCATTCTGGCAGTGCATTGGGCGAACGCCCCGGTTTGACCCGCATCCGAAAACGATCAAACACCAGCAGGCGCTCTTCGATGACCCGATAGAGCCGCGCAACGTCAAGCGGCTCATCGAACATCAGCACGCCGGTGATCATCATAAGGTTGGTAGGATCTTCCATCCGCAGCCACGCGGTGTCGGCGCTGGAAAATGCCTCGGTTCGTCGCGCTGCCATAGTTTGCTCTGCTCGCAGGTCGCTTCATATCGGCGGATCGACGTGCGACGCGGCGGCATGCGTCGCTGCTGCACTATCCTACACTGAGGCGGGCGCGGTGTCAACGATGCAGGGTCGTGCAACTTCGTCTTTCTTTACAATGGGCAGGCGGTGATCTATAATTCGCAAATATACGAACTGTTCATCGGTGATAGCCGCAGGCGGCGTAGGCACAAGTACAAGGCAGATAAACCCTGCACGGAGATAAGGTACGCTATGGATATTCATGAATTAGTTATCGAGATGAAGATCCTAGAGCGTCGCCTGACTCTTTACGAGGAAAAGTATGGCGTGCTCAGCGCGGATTTTTATACTGCTCTGACAGCAGGTCGGCTCGCTCGCTACGATGATTATGACGAGACCCGCGCTGATTTCAGTCGATGGAAAGGCATTTATGAAACGTGGTTGCGCCGCAAGCGCGCTTATGACGCACAACTGATGCAGCGCGACGTTGTCGATTCTTTACGAATTCAGCCAGCCTACTAATGACGATTTCTTCAGCCCTTGAGTCACTGGATGCTTATAGTCAGTTCGTAGCGGAGACGCTTAATCAAGTGTGGAACGCTCTACGGTGGTTGTCTGGTCCAACAGTCGCTATACAGGCGTTGCTGAGGGCGCAGACTCATTGCTGCATATGGCTATGAAGGGTACCGAGCCAATGAAAAGCTCGATTGGTACGATGACTTTCCTCATCCCCAGGATTCAACCTTAGCGACTACCTTTCCGCACCATAAGCACGTACCACCTGATATCAAGCATCATCGCATCCCAGCGCCCAATATAAGCTTTGAGCGTCCCAATCTGCCATGCTCATTGCAGAGATTGAAGCGCTGCCGCTCGACATTGATTCGCGTGGCGAGTAATACGTGCCTGTCAATGGATCGAGGGTGATGGTGTTCCCCTCGATCCCCCCATGGAAGTCCGCTGTCTACTTGATGAACTGATTGGTAAATGCCTTCGTTACGTCCACATCGGTCGCCAGCAGACCGCTCTCACGCAGGAAGACGTAGGTTTCGCGCCAGTTCGTTTCATCGCAGAACCCCAGCCCCTCGGTCTTCGTTTTGTCGCTCTGCCAGTAGTCGAGCGTCGCCTGGAGCACGGCGCGCTGAAGGTCCTGCGTCGATTGATCGGCGCCCTTGAGTTCGGGGATGTAATCGAGAGCAGTGGTGAATGCAGCGTCAGGGTCGGCGATCACATCCGCCATGCCACGCAGGGTTGCCCGCACGAACTTGCGCACCACGTCGGGATCGCCGGCAACGAGTTGCTCACCGGTAATCAGCCCGTCGGATGCCAGCGGGAAATAATCGGCGATACGGATGACATTCACCGGAATGCCCTGCCGCTCCAGTTGAATCGGCTCGTTGTTGCCGTACCCGGTTGCAACCGTCACTTTCCCCTCGGTGATCGCCGCCACCTGCGTGAAACCGATCTCTTGAACGTTGACCGCTTCTCGCGGGATGTTCTCAGCGTAGAGCAACGCCAGCAAACCGATCCAGCTGGCGCCGAAGCGCCCTGGAATGCCAACCGTCACCCCGTCGCGCGTCAGGTCCTTTGGCGTAGTGATGTTCGCTTCCGCTTTGCTGAAAAGCACCGTCGGGAAGCGCTGGCTATTCGTCATCACTGTGACAATCGGCAAACCTTGCGAACGCGCCAGCAGCACCGAATCGCCCGACGCCAGCGCGAACTGCAATGTTCCCTGCGCCACGCGCTGCACCACATCGGTCTCAAAATTGTAATCGAAGGCGACGTCCAATCCTTCGGCTTCATAGTACCCTTTCGCATCCGCCAGGTAGAAATGGGCGAATTGCACATTCGGAATATACGGGAATCCCATCACTATTGGGCGCAGGGTCGCCGATTCGGTTGGCGGCGGCGCAGCGGCCGGCATAGTCGGCGTTGCGGCTGGCGTTGCACCGCATCCAGCCGCCGCCAGTGCAACTATGATCATCAGTATGATAACCAGGCGATGCATCATTATGCCTCCCAGGTAATCAACAGGCGTTCGAGCAACAGAGCGATCAGAAACAGGATCAGCGTGATACCGGCCAGGACGGTCAATGCCACGAACATGAGCGGCGTATCGAACAACCCGCGTGCAATGTTGATCAGCGCGCCTAGCCCATCGCGCCCACCGACGAACTCGCCGACGACCGCGCCGGTCGTTGCCAGCGCCAATCCGGCTTTGACGCCGCCAAAGATGCCTGGCAGCGCCAGCGGCAGTTCCACGGAACGCAACAGATGCCAGCGATTCGCACCGCTGATCCGCGCCATGTCGATCAACTCACGCGGGACGCTGCGGAACGCAACGATAGTCGCGCTCAGGATCGGAAAGAACGTCACGAGCGTTGCCACCAGCACACGCGACTCAAGCCCTACACCGACCCATAGAACGATCAGTGGCGCGACTGCCACAATCGGCACCGCCTGACTGGCAGCGAGCAGCGGGGTCAGCGCACGGTCGAAGGCGCGCACCTGCGCCAGCGCGTAGCCAAGCGACAGGCTGATCGCCAGCGCGATGCCGAATCCGCTCAGAGCGGCGGACATGGTGACCGCGATGTGGCGCGGCAATGTTTCGCCCGCCAGTTCTGTCGCCAGGCGTTGGAACACCAGCGTCGGCGCAGGAAGGATGAACGGCGGATAGTTGCGTACCGTCACCAACGCTTGCCAGCCGATCAACAACGCGATCAGCGCCAGCGTCAAGTTCAACCAGACGGGGATGCGCAACGACCATCGACGTGCAGCCCCACGGTATAAGGGGATTGCTCGATCAGATCGAAGCGGCAAGTGCTGTTCATTGACCATAACACACCTCGCACCTCATGCGAGGCAGGGGGAAGGGGAGAAGAAGACAGGAGCAGGCTGCCGCACGCAGACCAGCGCCTGCGCTAGCAACAGGCTGGCCATGCGAAACAAAAACCCGAAGCCATACGGCTTCGGGGCATTATTGCAGCGAACAGGACGTGTGCGCCTTGCGCAACGCCTGATGCTTGCCTTCCTCATGATCCAGCAGGCGCGCGCATGCCACCCGGATCAGTGGAAGGCAACCATGCTCGCCGATCTTCTCCCATCCGGACTGTAACCGTCGGCGCCGGCTTCGCACCGGTCTCCTGCCTTGCGGCTCGCGGGCTGGTGCAGCATCCTGCACATCACCGCCGATCGGGAATTTCACCCTGCCCCGAAGATCGTAGCAATAGCATAGCAGTATCGATGACCGTTGTCAAGAAATCTTGAGGAAACGTTTCACAACCAGCGTGTACGACCGGTGTTTCAGGCATGCGCGGCGCGCTGCTGATACAGGCTTGTCAACGCCGCGCCAATGGCTTGCGACAGGTCGCCGAGTGCTGCCGGAACGATGGTCAAGAAACCGCGTTGCGGCGCCCAGAGATAGGTATCGGCGGTTTCCCGCACGATTCGCAGGTAGCGTTCACGAAACTCCGCCGTCGTCGCTTCGGGGTCCATCAAACCGCCGCCGACCACGACATACTGCATATCGAGCGCCATTGCCAGGGTCGCCACGAGCAACCCCAGCGCGCGCGCCTGAAAATCGAAAATCTCCAGCGCCAGTGGATCGCCGTGCTGCGCCAGCCCGCGCAAACGAAATGCGCGCTCGCGCATGCTGAGCGTCGAGGTCGTCAGTTCGTGATCCGGGTAGCGCGGCAACCGCTCTTCCAGAAGATAGGGGAGACCGGAGAGGGTCGTATACACCTCGAAGCATCCCCATGTCCGTCCGCAGCCGCAGGGATAGGGTCGGGCTTCCAGCAGGTGCAGCGGCGCCGGCATGTGCCCGCCTTCCATACCATTGAGCGAGTCGCCATCGAGCGGGAGACCATCACGCCCGACATAGGCGCATCCCAAACCGGTGCCCGGCGCCAGCAGAACAACGGTTGCACTGCTGTTCCCGCGCACATGTTGCGCTTCGGCGACACCGCCCATATTGCCGTCGTTGCCGAACGCCAGCGGGATCGGGCGACCGGCGCGTTCCGCCAGGGCGGCGCTGAAAGCGCCATACAGATCGAACCCGGCAAAACTCTCCGGCAGGTTTGGCGAACGCCCAAGAATGCCGAACCGCTCATACGGACCGGGAATGGCAAGACCAACGCCGCGCACCTGATCCCATGCCAGCCCATGCTGGGCAAGATAATCGGTGATAGCCGCAACCCATCCGTGCACGACCGCCATTGGTCCGTTGATCGAGCCGGTTGGTCGCTGCAACAATCGCGTGGAGATAATGGTTCCATCGTCCCAAACGCCACCGATCTTTGAGGTCGTGGCGCCGCCGTCGGCGCCAATGTAGACATACCGTTTTGCACTCATCGTAAACCCGGCTTTCCTGTGGATCGCTGAACAACAGGTTGCACCATTGTAGTCGGTCATGAGAAGATGTCAAAACCAGAGCGGCATGCTATACTTGAGCCGGTATGGTTCTGCGCGGGTGGAGGGTGTCTATTGAATGCCCACTGTCCATTCTGTGACGCTACAGTCATGCCGCGATCGCGGTTTTGCCCGACGTGTGGGCAAGCGTTGCCGCAGGCGGCGCTGCCTTTCTCCGCAGCGCCGCTGCTGGATGTGAGCGATCCGCCTGTTGAAGGCGTGCTGACGAACGGCAAACGGTTCCATGTCAGCAGTGATGCGCTCGACCTGCGTGAACTGCTCCATGTGGTAGAATCGAGCGTGCAGTGGTGGCAGCGCGGGTTGACGAGCAGCAATGCCGTCACCCGCGAGCAGGCGGCGCGCGCGATTGATGACCTGTCGCAGATCATGCATAGCCTCTCGCAGCAACTGGCACAAGGGCGCACCACCATCCGCGTAACCAGAAGGTTGCCTGTGCTGCGCGCATTCGATGTCGCCTGCCCATCGTGCGGTTGCGGTAATCGGGCTGGCGCGCGTTTCTGCCAGCGATGCGGCGCATTGCTGCAAGCCGCGCCGCGCTACGGAGTCGGATCTGTGCAATCACGCCTTCTCTCGTTCCAGATCGTCGCACGCACCGATACGGGCCGGGTGCGCCAGCAGAATCAGGATGCAGTGTACGCGGGCGAGATCGATCTGCCTGGTCAGAAAAAGGCGTACCTTTGCCTGGTCGCTGACGGGATGGGTGGGGCGGCGGCGGGGGAGTACGCCAGTCGGCTGGCAGCCGATGTCAGTCGCACCTATCTTGAACGGGAGTCAGCCAGCCACCCGCCGCCCACCGATGACGCCTGGCAGACATTGTTGCGCGACGCGGTGCGCGCTGCCAATCGTCGGATTTATGATGCAGCGCATGCCGATAGCGCGCGCCGCGGAATGGGCACGACGCTCACGATTGCCCTGCTCGTCGGTGATCGGTTGCATATCGCATCGGTCGGCGATTCGCGCGCATATCTGCTGAACCTGCACGGCGTCACCGATGATGGGGCGCCATCCGCGCAGTTGACGTCTGATCACAGTCTGGTGGCGCGCCTGGTTGATATCGGTCAATTGACGCCCGAACAGGCGCGCACCCATCCACAACGCAACATTCTGTACCGTTCTATCGGAACCGATCCGTCCGTTGATGTCGATACCCGCTCCGAAGCGCTCGAGCCGGGAGACATCGTGCTGCTCTGTTCCGATGGACTGGTTAACCATGTCAGTGATGAGGAAATTGCGCAGATTGCTCTGGGTGAATCGGACCTTGAGCGCGCGGCAACCCGCCTGATCAGCCTGGCGAATGAGCGTGGCGGACGAGACAATATCAGTGTCGTGATGGTGCGTGTCGCGAGCGATACAGGATAACGCGGCAATCGTCTTATGATGAGCATATCGTAATGTGCCTATGCCTCGTGTTTGCCAGTCGTGCGGCGCACTCAACCGTGACAATGCCCGCTATTGTCTCCGCTGCGCACAACCGCTCGCCGTCGAACGCTCGTCGACCGACGATACCGACTGGCTGGCAGCGCAATTGCTCGGTGTTTCCCCAGACCCTCCATCGGATGTCTCAGCCGCCTCCGAACAATCTGCGCCGCCCCGTGAGATGCTGGCGGTCTTTCCATCGGTTGCCGCGCCGCTCATGAGGCTGGATAAGGAGTCTGCCATGGACGCCCCGCCTGCTGTGCCAGGAACGTCGTCACTGTTTGCCGGTCGTTATGAAATCGTTGCCGTATCCGACACGATGGTCGAAGCGCTTGACCGCCAGCCATGGCGGCGTTGCTGGTCGTGTGGAACGACCGTCAATGAGCCGGGTGAAGCATTCTGCACCCAGTGCGGTGCGGCGCTCGACGGTCGTCGCTACCGTGGGCAGATCACAACCGGAGCGCCGACCGGTCTGGCGCTGGTGGCACAGATCACCGACCCCGCCACGCTCGCCTTCCTGCCGCCAATCTGGGATCAGGTGAGCGATGGCGATCGGACGTTGACGCTCATTCCGGCGACGCCGCAGACGTCGCTCACCCTTCCGCTCAGTGAGATCGAAGCATTCGTTATTGGGCGCGATCTGGCGCGCCTGATGACGTTGCTGCACGATCAGGGTTTCGTGCTGGGCGCTATCGAACCGGACGATCTGGAGATTGCGCCAACCCACGCAACGCGCCTGCGGAATGCGCGTGGTCTGCGCCGCGCCGAAGGAGAACCCGCCACGACCGATCTGCTCCATCTGGCGACGCTGCTCGAAGCGCTGACGGCGACGCCGCGCACCACCCGACGGCTCGATGAGGAAGAGATAACCCTGAATGCCGCACCGACCATCGCCGATATACTGCGTGAGATACGTACTGGTCGCCTGACCGATCCCGCTGAACTGGCACAACGGCTCGATCTTATCATTGCGTACCACACAGCGCCGAGTCCGCTGCGAGTCCGGTTCGGCGCCGCCACCGATACCGGACGGGTGCGCGACCTGAACGAAGACAGTCTGCTGGCGCTCGATCTGCGCCTGATCCGTCACAACCAACCGCGTTCGTGGAGCCTGTTCATCGTCGCCGATGGGATGGGAGGGCACAGTGCAGGAGAGGTGGCGTCGGACCTGGCATTGCGCGGCGCACTGGAGATTGTGCAACGCGAATATCTGGCGCCAACGGTCGATGCCGATGCACCGGATAAGGAGGAAACGCTCCGTGATGTCGTGCGGCGCGCGGTGCTCCAGGCGAATGAGTACGTGATGCGCGAAGCGCGCAATCGCGGCAACGATATGGGTACAACCATCACCCTGGCGCTGGTTGCCGGTGATCGCGCGGTTATTGGCAACGTTGGCGATAGTCGAACGTATCTGTTACGGGAAGGAAAACTCCGGCGCGTCAGCCGTGACCATTCGCTGGTGCAGCGGCTGGTCGATCTCGGGCAGATCACGCCCGACGAGGTGTACACTCACCCGCAGCGCAATGCGGTGCTTCGTTCGCTGGGAGACAAATCCAATGTCGATAGTGATATCTTTGTCGAACGGTTGCGTCCAGGCGATGCGCTGCTGCTGGCAAGCGACGGGTTGTGGGAAATGGTGCGCGACGAGCGGATGGCGGACATTATTGCCGCGAATCCCGATCCGCAGGCGGCGTGCAAAGCGCTGATCGATGCCGCCAATGCCGCTGGCGGCGACGATAATATCACTGTTATTCTGGCACTCTTCGAGTCGTACTGAAATGCGATGTCCTGTCTGTAACACCCCTAATCCCGACGGCGCCCCATTCTGCGCTGAGTGTGGAACCCGACTGTCAGGCTCGATAACGCCTGCCGTGTCATCGGCAACCGGTGTGCTGCCACAGCAGACAGTGCTTCAGGGTCGCTACATCATCGAGCAAAAACTTGGGCAGGGCGGGATGGGTGCAGTCTACCGCGCGCGTGACCTGCGCTTGAGCACGGTTGCCTGGGCGATCAAAGAAATGAGCCAGGCGCAGATCACCGGACCGCTGGAATTGCAGGAAGCGCGGGCGGCGTTTCAGCGCGAAGCCGAACTGCTCGCCGGTCTGTCGCATCCCGGACTGCCGAAAGTCGTCGATCACTTCGAGCAGGATGGCAAGGCGTACCTGGTCATGGAATTCGTTCCCGGCGATTCACTCCTGACGATTGCGCGACGCGAGGGTTTGCCCTTCCCCTTACCGCGCGTTCTCGATTGGGCGCGCCAGCTTTGTGAGGTGCTGGACTACCTCCACAACCGACCCACGCCCATTATCTTTCGCGACCTGAAACCGGCAAATATCATGCTGACGCCCGAAGGTCGCATCAAACTGGTCGATTTCGGCATTGCGCGCGTTTTCAAGCCCGGCAAAGAGCGGGACACACAGGCATTCGGCACACTGGGGTACAGCGCTCCGGAACAGTACGGGCAGAGCCAGACCGATCCACGCGCCGATATTTATTCGCTTGGCGTACTGCTCCATCAATTGTTGACCGGCTACGACCCGACGAGCACCCCGTTTCGGTTGCCGCCCGCCAGTCGGGTCAATCCCGCAATTCCGCCACACATCTCCGAAGCCATTGCGCGCGCGGTCGATCCTGATCCTGCAATGCGCTTTCCCGATGTGCGCGCCTTTTATCGGGCATTGACAGGTGATCAGCAGGTCATCCTCCGGTCGGATGCGCCAACGACGATGGCGCAACTCAGGATGGGAGGCGCGGGTTCATTCGGGCAAACGACGCCGATCTCATCGCCCGTCTCTGGCGGCGCGGCTGCGTCGGCGTCCCCTGCTCCATTACCGACGACCGGCGTCGCCAATGCCGGTCGCTGGATCGGGATCGTGAGCGTGGTCATTATGGGGCTGGCGGCCATTTTCGTCGCCATAGGCGTTACGTCGGAAGGCGCTGACAGCACACTGTCCGGCTTCGGCTACCTGATGGCGTTCCTGCCATTCGCCACCGGACCGGTCGCTTTCCTGCTGGGATTGATTGCGCTCCTCTCTCCCGCCACACAACAGACAGTCCGAGGGCGGCAGCATGCTGTCGTTGCCGTTGCCGCCGGACTGGTGACGGGACTCTTGTGCTGTGGCATCTTCACGATGGTAGGCTCATCAGGCTGAGGGTTCGGTGAGCGCAACGATCTGCGGACAAATAGCGTCTAAATGGACGGTTCCGCATGCGTCAAGGAGAGCGTTATGGAGACAGGGGTCACGCTCACGTGTACATGGGGACGCGCGCCACTGGTTGCCAGTGACGCGCCGCAGGTGGCGTACCTGCTGGTGGAAGCGCAGGCATCGGCGGTCGCCGAAAAAGCGCCGCTCAATTTCTGCCTCGTGCTCGACCGATCAGGATCGATGCAGGGCGCAAAACTTGCTGCGCTGAAGGAGGCGACCAGGCGAGTGATTGACACCCTGACACCTCAGGATATTGTGTCGATTGTGCTCTTCGATGACACCGTGCAGACGCTTGTGCCCGCGACGTTCGCCACCGACCGTGATGCGCTTAAGGCGCAGGTTGACGCCATTGAGGAAGCCGGCGGCACGGCTATGTCGGGCGGAATGGCGGCCGGCATTGTGGAATTGCGCAAGCACCATGACCCTGGACGGGTTAGCGCCATGCTGCTGTTGACCGACGGGCAGACTTGGGGCGATGAGGATCGCTGTCGCGCGCTGGCGCAGGAACTTGCCCGCGACCATGTGCGCGTCACGGCGCTTGGTCTTGGCGCGGAATGGAACGAGAAGTTGCTCGACGACATCGCCGATGCAACCGGCGGACTGTCGGATTACATCGCCGATCCGTCCCAGATCACGACGTTCTTCCAGCATGCGGTGCGTATGGCGCAGGGCACGATCGCACAGGATGCGCGCCTGCTCCTGCGGTTGGTGCGCGGTGCGACGCCGCGCGCCGTATATCGCGCCAATCCGATCATTGCCAACCTTGGCTATCAACCGATTGGCGACAGTGAGATTGCTGTGCGTCTGGGCGCTATCGAGACGGATGCTCCATCGAGTGTGATCGTTGACATGATGGTTCCAGCGCGCGAAGCCGGAGTTTTCCGAGTCGCTCAGGCTGAGCTGCACTACACGCCGGTTGGCGGTTCGGAACAGGTGATCAAACAGGATATTCTGCTCGAATTTGTCGCCGAACCGGCGAAAGCGGCATATGATTCGCGTGTGATGAATCTGGTCGAAAAAGTAACGGCGTTCAAATTGCAGACACGCGCGCTTGCCGAAGCGGAGGCAGGCAATGTATCGGGCGCCACCCAGAAACTGCGCGCCGCAGCGACGCGCCTGCTCGATCTGGGAGAACTCGAACTGGCGCAAAAGGTCGCCGAGCAGGCTGAACAACTCGATCAGGGGCAGGCGATGAGCGCCGAACGCCAGAAAGAACTGCGCTACGCGACCCGTCGCCTGACGCAAAAACTCGAGGAGTAGCCTCTTGAAGCATTTGGAGGAAGGGGAATGATAACATGTCCAACGTGCGGCGCTCTGAATGATCCGGTGAACCGTTTCTGTGAGCAGTGCGGCGCACGGCTCGAACCCAGCGGTCCGGTTCCATCCGTTGCGCCGCCTGCCGCAACCGGTCAGACCTGCCCGAACTGCGGCGCTCATGTGCTTCCTGGCCAGGCGTTCTGCGAGGAGTGCGGCACAGCGCTGACGGCTACACCGCCGCCTCTCGGCTCAGGTGCGTCACCGGCTGGTTTCGACGCACCAACCATGATGGCGCCAGCGCCAGCGATGCCGGTTGCTGGCTCGATCTGCCCCGCATGCGGACACCAGACGATGCCGGGGGATCGGTTCTGCGATTCATGCGGTGCAGCGCTGGCGCCCGCGTCTTCCCCGTCGATTGCTGATGTGCCCACTGCTGCTGTGCCTGAACCGCTCTGGACTGCTCCTGCGCCTTCGGTAGCGCCATCAGCGGCTGGTGAGCCTCCCATGCCAACGCTGATCGAAGCGGCGCCTCCGCTGCCTGCTGCGCCAGCCGCCCCCGTTGAATCGCCAGCGCCTGTGGTGAGCGAAGCAGTCGTTGTACCGGTCGAATCTCCACCGCCGTCTGCTCCCGCCGCTCCGGCACTCGATGCGCAGGCGGAGTACGAAGCGAAACGCCAGGCGCTGCTCGATGAGATCGCGCGCCAGGATCAGATCATTGCGCAACTCGAACAGATGCAGGCGACGTTTGGCGCGGCAACGCCCCATGCCATCACGCTGGCGCTGGATGAAGCGCGGAATGCACGGGCAAAGGCGCAGAAAGAACTCGATGCGCTGCAACCGCCTCCGCCGCCTGTTGATCCGGCAGTCGTCG
The DNA here is from genome assembly GCF_000017805.1 of Roseiflexus castenholzii DSM 13941. Taxonomy (GTDB): domain Bacteria; phylum Chloroflexota; class Chloroflexia; order Chloroflexales; family Roseiflexaceae; genus Roseiflexus; species Roseiflexus castenholzii. The sequence continues at coordinate 3,086,391 of NC_009767.1, forward strand.
CTGCGCTCAACGATGAAATTGCCAGACAGCAGCAGATCATTGCGCAACTCGAACAGATGCAGGCGACGTTTGGCGCGGCAACGCCCCATGCCATCACGCTGGCGCTGGATGAAGCGCGGAATGCACTGGCAAAAGCGCGGGAGGAACTGGCATCGCTCGGCATTGCTGCGCCTGCCGCCATTGCGCCCGCGCCGGAAGCGCCGCCGCAGATCGCAGCCGAACCCGTCGTACCGCCGGCGCCCGTTGTCGAACCGGTGGCGCCCCCTGTTGCGCATCGGGTTGAACCGGTGGCGCCGCTTCCCTTTGCTGCACCGGCCACGCCTGATACAGCAGTGACGGTCACCTCCCCGCCGACCGGTCCACGCCTGGTGTTCGACAACGGACAGGGAGAAATTGCTGTGCCTGTGGATAAAGCGGAGATCACAATTGGGCGCGAAGACCCGATCAGCGGTATTCACCCGGAGATCGACCTGACACCCTTCGGCGGCGAGAGTGGCGGCGTGAGTCGCCAGCATGCGCGCCTGATCCATAGCGGCGGGCAGTGGTCGATTGTCGATCTGGGCAGCACAAACTACACCCGAGTGGACGGTCTACGGATCGAGCCGGGTGCGCCGCATCCGCTGAAGGACGGTGCGCGCCTGCAATTCGGGCGCCTGACAGTGACATTCAGGATGTAATGCCCTCAACCTCCTCCTGCCCCGCTCCCGCATGCGGGAGCGGGGAGAGTGGCACAGCGCGCGGGTCCGTCCCCCGGTGGGCATGCCGGGTTCGCCGTCATTGCGCGACCGGCGCAGCCGGTCGAAGCAATCCCCTCACCCCCTGCCCCGCTCCTCTCAAGTGGAGCGTTTTTGCGCGACCGCGCCCTGATGTGGTTGCGCTTCGGGTTGACCTCCTACGGGAGGGTCAAGACTGTTCGGCCAGGGTTCCGGCGCCAACCGCATGACGGGGAGCGGCCCGCCGTGGAGCGGTGCCGCGAGCAACACCAACCGTCCGCGACGGAAATATCTGATCGCCTGCGGCGCCCGGCGACCTGTCGCGCAGCGGCGCGCCACATGCCTCGGCGGAAGCGCGTCCACGGTCGATTCGGTCATGTTGGTCGGTTCCCCGTGCCACCCACCACGTGTTACCAATGACCTGTGAACATTCGGCATGGTCACCCCGAGCCGCGCGAGGGGTCGTGCGCGACCCGCGCCGATTCCTCGCTGCGTTTACCCTGAGCGAAGCGAAGGGCTCGGAATGACAAGCATGCGGCATCTTCAATCGTCATTGGTATGTGGCATCCTGGTCGCCGCCCTCGACCCCGACGCGCATCCCATCCCAGACCGCCTCGGCGGCGGACGGTCGGTTCGCATCAACCAGGGTGCGGTCGCGGCGGCATCCCGGCGTGCCCGCAACTTGCCGTCGATCTGGCGTTCGCGGGTCGTGAAAGCGGCTGATCGCCCGTTTCCCCGGCGGGTCGCAACCGCCCCTGCCGCTTGATCCTAAGGAACGGCAGCCGGCCCAGGGGCATGATGGGGCGATCTAGCCACAGGGCGGACACGCCGCGCTCCGCCAGCACGATGCCCCTCCCATCGACGGGCGTCCCATCGCGGCGATGGTCACACAGCGCGTCCCAATGCGGTCGCCACGCACCTGTGGCCGTGGCCGGTGCGATCAGCCACGCCACCGGGATGGCGCTGCCCCGGATGCCCACCCTGCTATGCAAGATGGTGCAGCGCTGCCCCAGGGGTGCGGCGTCCATCGCTACCGCCAGGGGGCCGCCTCGCGCCGTTGGCTGCCCTGCGCTGCACCCCCCTTGTGGCGCGCATAGCGATACCGGTCGCGCAGCCGTTGGACACCGTCTGGTCGTGTGGCTGGAACCACGTGGTCAGACAGACGGTGACCGTGGTCAGGGCACACCTTTGAGCCAGCACGATGCCAACGCTCCACAGGACCCATACCTGACGCTGCGGGGCGGGAAATGGGTTGCATTTGGCATGAGCGCCCACAGGGGAAGGGCTTGCCCAAAACGCGCCACTTGCGGGCATGGCGGCGATCGTTGTTGAAGCGGATTATGACGCCAGGGACAGGCTCTTGAACGCCTCGACCTGAGCGCGAATGGCGCGTTCTGTTGGCAGGCGCTCGATGCTCGATGCGCCGAAGAATCCTGCAATCCCTGGCATACGCTTCAGGGCAACGCCGACCTGATCGGGCTCATCGAACGGACCGCCATGACAGATGACGATAATGTCCGAACGCACCTGTCGTCCGGCTTCCGCAATCTCCATAACCTTTGCAATCGCCTCATCGAGGGTCAGCGCCACACCTGCACCAATGCTGCCCGACGTGGTCAGCCCGACATGCGCCACCAGTTGATCCGCGCCAGCGCGCGTCATTTCCCGCGCCTGATCGGCATCGAAGACGTAGGGTGAGGTGAACATGTCCATCTGATGCGCCAGATGGATCATCTCGACTTCTTTATCGTACCCCATGCCCGTGGCTTCCAGGTTGGCGCGAAAGTTGCCGTCAATCAGGCCGACCGTGGGAAAGTTCTGCACCCCGGAAAAACCGATCTCGCGCAGTTGCTTGAGGAACACCGGCATCAGGCGAAACGGATCGGTGCCGCACACGCCGGCGAGCACCGGCGTCTGCTTCACAACCGGCAACACTTCGCTCGCCATTTCGACCACGATACCATTCGCATCGCCATAGGGGAGCAATCCGGCAAGCGATCCGCGCCCAGCCATGCGGTATCGCCCTGAGTTGTAGATGATGATGATGTCTGCCCCGCCTGCCTCTGCAAATTTGGCAGAGATGCCTGTGCCGGCGCCAGCGCCGACGATAGGCCTGCCCGCCGCAATCTGTGCGTGCAAGCGCCGGAGGATTTCTTCGCGAGTGAATGCCATGTTATGCCTCCTGACCGGTCCGACCGGTCTGTGCTATCAGGTCCAGCAGGGTTTGGGCGACCTGGTTCGAAAATGCCGGATCATTGATGTTTGCGTCAATCTCAATGTATGGCACATCCGGTTTCAGATGATGTTTGATCGTCTCGAAACAGGCGCGATCCGCTTCTGGGTCCCAGAAATCGCCGCCGGGACTGTCCAGCATCGAGACGCCCTTGAGCGGGATTAGCACAGCGACAGGACCGCGAGACTCGTTCGCTGCGCGAGCGAGCAGTTCGCCGATCCTGACATTCTCTTCGACGTTGGTGCGCATCAGGGTGACGTTCGGATTCCACCGGTATAGTTTGCGATCGCGGTACTGTTCAGGAACAGTATCGATGCCCCAGAAGTTGGCCATATCGACGCAGCCGGGGACCAGCACCGTCGGAATGCCGGCGCGCGCCGCCGCCAGGCATCGCTCCGGTCCGGCGCTCAATACCCCGCCACACACTTCGTCAGCCAGTTCGGTTGTTGTGATGTCAAGCGACGCTGTGATATAGCCATCGGCGATCAGTCCTTCCATCGCCCGCCCCCCCGTGCCGGTAGCGTGAAAGACGAGCACTTCGTACCCCGCTGCTTCGAGCATACTGCGCGCATTGTCTACAGCAGCCGTCGTGTTGCCGAACATCGACGCGACAATCAGCGGCGCGTCCTCTGTCGCCTGTGGCATTTCCATGCTGACCATGCCGCTGATAGCGCCGGCGGCATTGGAGTAGATGGCGCGGCTGATCCGATTGATCCCCGCCACATCCACCACCGACGGGAGGAACATAATGTCCTTTGTGCCCGCATAGGCAGAGACATCGCCGCCGCCAACGGTCGAAACCATCACTTTGGGCACACCCACCGGCAGTGTGCGCATGGCTGCCGTTGCGATTGATGTGCCGCCCGATCCACCCATGCCCAAAATGCCGTGCAACCGGCCTTCATCGTACAAACGTCGCACGACCTTCGCCAGCCCTTCCGCCATGACCCGCATGGCTTCGTCTTTGTGATGACCATCCGCCAGCACGGACAGGTCGCCATTGCCTGCTGCCGCCACCTCAGCCCGCGCGATGTCGGGTGGAAATGCCGGCTCACCCATCACTCCGAAATCCACCACCAGCGTTTGTAGTCCGCGCTGCGCAATCAAGTCACGCACAAAAGCGAACTCTCTGCCTTTCGTGTCCAGCGCTCCGACAAGCACGACAGTCCTGGTCATAGTCTGAGCCTTCCCAGATCAATTCAGCCTTTAGGGCCACACCCGCACCTGAAACGTTGCGATCTCCCGCGCATCGCTGCGGTCGATATAGACCTCGATCTGCCAGTCGCCATCCATCGAGAAGAGCAACCCATCAGCGCGGTAGCGGCCATCCGGCAGCGGTTGGGCGATGACTTCCGGCGATGCCATACCATGCTGCCGCATCATCGGTACGATGCTGACCGATTCGATTGGTCCCGGTTGCGCACCTTCACGGCGCTCGATGCTGATAATGGCGGGGTGCTCTCCGACACGGCGTTCTTCGAGCGTCAGGGTGACATTATAACTCAGGGTTTGCACGGTTGAGGGTCCGTCCGCTGAACACCCGGAAAGGAAGAGCAGCGCGAGAAGCAGGAGCGCAACCAGAGCGCGAGGGTGTACTGTTTGAAATATCATGAGTGTCAATGGAACACGGATTCGCACGGATTGGGACCGATACGTATGGATTGGGCGATGCCTGCCATCACGAACAACGCCCTATTGTGCGGATTGCACTTCGAGCGTCACCGGCACGGTCATCACCTGACCGGCGCGGCGAAACTGGAACCATGCCTGATACACTCCAGGACGCGGGAAGTTATGCACAAAGCGCAGTTCTGGTCCGTAGCGCAGCGTACTGCCAGGCGCAGCTATTGGCGCAGCAGCGTGAATGTGACTGAATAGCGCCTCACTGACGTGCCGCATCATCAGGTGCCCCCCCATCCCCAACCAGGGTTCCAGATCACGCACCGGACCGTCTGCATCACTCACGATCACCGAGAGGGTCGTCAACTGGCCGCTGCGCAGCGGCGTGGGCTGCGCGCGCACCTCGACCGTCAGATCACCTATCGAGCGCACCCCCAATCCAGGCGCAGGCGGCGGGGCAGTGTCGATCTGCACCTGCCCGCCGACCGCAAAGCGCCCCGTGACCACCTGCAAACTGCCGCCGTGCCGCATGAGTTCGGCATACACAGTGTATGTGCCAGGACGATCAGGGATCAGGGTGACCGCATACACTCCTGGCGCGACCCGGGCAGGGTGCATATGTGCAAAGAACCCGCCGCTGTCATCAATGACTGCGAGATGGAGCAAGGCATCGTGGTGTGGTGAGAGGTCGTCGGCGGGTAGGCCGGTCGCGCCATCGCGCAGGTCGAGGGTCATGACAAGCGGCGCACCGACATCCGGCGTTCGTGGTTCGGTTGCCAGCAGCAGATTGACGTGTGGCGCACCGCCGCTGTATATCGGAACGGCAGGTGACGTTTCCACCTGGAGCGGCGTGAATTGCAGCCAGGCAAGCACGGCGGACGTTGTTGCCGCAGCAAAGGCGGCATAGTTCAACAAGCGAAGCGCGCCAGCAAAGCCGGGGCGGGTATGGCGCCCGCCGGCGCCGACCGCAGCGCCTGCCAGCAGGCTGACAACCAGCACCCCCAGCGCAACCGCCAGCGGAACGGTGGTTGGCGGCAGCGGCGGCTGAAACACGGTCACCGGAAGGCGCATCACTCCTTCGCCGGACGCGCCGCGCGCAACGATTTCGACCTCCCAATCGCCGGGAGCATCGATGTCGAGACGGGTCGTGACACTGATCGCGCCGCCGAGAGTCAGCAGCGCCGCAGGTTTTTCGGGAAATGGACTGCCGTAGCGCGTCAGACGAACCTCAAAGGTCTCTGGAAAAGGTTCATCGTCGGGAGCAATATCCACCAGGAGCGGACCAGGAAGCGCAGGAGGAATCGTCATCGTGATCGCCAGTTCGTAGGGACCGGCGTCCATCACAATGGTCTGGACCGGACCGGCATCGCCGACGTGCGCTGAGGCGGACGGCACAGTCGCCAGCGCCATGAGTGCGAAGAGCGTGCCGGCTACAAGCCATCGTCGCGCTTGTGAACAAAAGCACAACATAGTGCTGATATAGTACCACAGATCTACGGTGTTCGCACACACCGAGCTGGGGCAGGTCTGAGACCTGCCCCGACGGATTCTGTTGCGCCAGGCGGGGCGCAGACCGGACCCGCCGATCCGCCGCGATGAGGGGCGGGGCGCAGACCGAACCCGCCGATCCACCGCGATGGGGGGCAGGTCTGAGACCTGCCCCGACGGATTCTGTTGCGCCAGGCGGGGCGCAGACCGGACCCGCCTGGCGCGCCGCCGATTATCGAACCACAAGGGGCAGCGACACGAACACCATCTCGAACGCCCCGATGTCACACCGGCCTCCCTGTGGACGGAAGACGCCGCGCTGGTTGGTGGCGGCGCAGGAGGCGTTGTCGCCCTCGTTGAGCGCCGGGCTGCTCGCAGTGAGTGGGAAGTAGGCGGGTGAGCCGGTCAGCGCGCCGAGGTTGGGATCGACGCCGATGATGTTGCCGTTCGCGCCGTCGGTCAAACCGCAGGCGTTCGCGCCGGTGTCTTCGATGAGGTTGTTGTTGTTCGTGCCGCTCAGCGTCCCGACACAATCGCCGCCGCTCGCGCTGTTGGCGATGAGGGTGTTCCTGAGCGTCGCGCTGCCGCCAGCGATGCGGATGCCGCCGCCGCCGTTTGTGGCGCTGTTGGCGGAGAAGGTGCTGTTATTGACCGAGAGCGTGCCGCTGTTCCAGAGACCGCCGCCGCCGCTAGCGCCGGTGGCGGTGTTGGTGAAGAAGGTCGTGTTGGTGACTGACGCCGTGGCCCCGCCATAATTGGCGATGCCGCCGCCGCCGGTCGAGGCGCTGTTGCCGGTGAAGGCGCTATCGCTCACCAGCAGCGTACCGCCAGAGAAATTGGCGATGCCGCCGCCGGCGGCGGCGCTGCCATTCGCAAAGGTCATGCGGTCCACGATGAGCGTCCCGAAGTTGGCGATGCCGCCGCCATCGCTATTGTTCGCGTTATTGCCAGAGACGGTGCTGTTGGTCAACGTCAGCGCGCCGCTGTTCCAGATGCCGCCGCCGCCAGTTGAGGTAGCGACGTTGCCGGAGAAGGTGCTGTTGGTCACCGTCAGTGTACCGCCAGCGTTGTCGATGCCGCCGCCGGTGTTTGCTGTGTTGTTAGAGAAAGTGCTGTCACTCACGGTCAGCGTGCCGCTGCTCAAATTGACAATGCCGCCGCCGCTGCCTGCTGTGTTGTTCGAGAAGGTGCTGTTCCTCACGGTTAGCGTGCCAGAATTGACAACGCCTCCTCCGCTCAATGGGGTGCTGGCATTGGCAATGGTCAGTTTGAAGAGCAAAACCAGCAATGCGGAGAGAAGCCGAAGAGTAGTACGTTTCATAGGTTTTCCTCCTTTATGGCGCGAGACGGGCTTTGCGCCGTGTCAATCACCGCATCACAATGAGTAAAGACATCGCCTCGTTCCACCCCTTGTTCATATGCGTCGGCGTGGTTCAGCCTTCCAGGACTTCCACGAAGGGCGCCAAGGGACGCGAAGGACATGCGCTTCATGGTTCCTCACCTTCGTGCGCTTCGGGTCCTTGGTGGTTCAGCCTTCCAGGACTTCCACGAAGGGCGCCAAGGGACGCGAAGGACATGCGCTTCATGGTTCCTCACCTTCGTGCGCTTCGGGTCCTTGGCGGTTCAGCCTTCCAGGACTTCCACGAAGGGCGCCAAGGGACGCGAAGGACATGCGCTTTATGGTTCCTCACCTTCGTGCGCTTCGGGTCCTTGGCGGTTCAGCCTTCCAGGACTTCCACGAAGGGCGCCAAGGGACGCGAAGGACATGCGCTTCATGTTTATTCACCTTTTTATTCCCCTTCGCGCGCTTCGTGCCCTTGGTGGTTCAGCCTTCCAGGACTTCACGGCAACCAGCAACCACGAAGGGCGCCAAGGGACGCGAAGGACATGCGCTTCATGTTTATTCACCTTTTTATTCCCCTTCGTGCGCTTCATGCCCTTGGTGGTTCAGCCTTCCAGGACTTCCACGAAGGGCGCCAAGGGACGCGAAGGACATGCGCTTCATGTTTATTCACCTTTTTATTCCCCTTCGCGCGCTTCGTGCCCTTGGTGGTTCAGCCTTCCAGGACTTCACGGCAACCAGCAACCACGAAGGGCGCCAAGGGACGCGAAGGACATGCGCTTCATGGTTCCTCGGACATCGACGTCGTCCTGCTGCATCTGATCGGTAAGCGTACAGGCGCGTTGCAGGTCATCGACGGCTTCGCGCACCCGTCCCAGCATGAGGGCGCTGACGCCGCGAAGATTGAGCGCGCGCACAGCGTTGGGCGCATCGTGCAACGACAACGCCAGTTCGAGCGCCTGCGACGCGACGGCGTGCGCTGCTTCGGCGCGGTCGCAGGTATAGAGCGCGTAGGAGTGCGCAACCAGCGCCTGGATGTAGAGCGCCGGGAACTCACGGCTCACGTCAACGACGTCGCGCAGGAGCGACAACGACAGGGAGGACTCTCCCTGATACAGCGCAATGGTGCCGTGTTGCATGGCGGCCTGTGCCCGGAGTTCGCGCACATCACGGCTCGCTCCTTCGAGGAGCGTCTCGGCGCGCGCAATGGACTCCAGCGCATACTCGAAGGCTGCCAGGTCAGTGCTCTCACGGGCGTGTTCCAGCCAGAAATGTGCAGCGGTTTGCGCGCAGCGCGCCATCTCATAATGCGCTGCGATCCTGGCGGCGTACCCACGCTGACCGGCATGCACCGTCTCCAGGCTCCTGGCGGCCTGTTTGTGCAGGATGACGGCGCGTTCGGCAGGAATGTCGGTCAGAATGATGTCGTGGATGAGGTGGTGCGAAAAGGCGTAATCGTCAGCGCCATGGGTGACGGTATCGATCAACAGTCGTCGGGCATGCAGATCGTCCAGCGCCGACGCATACGCCGACAGAGTCCAGCCGAGCATCTGCTGCAATTCGTCATCAGCGAATGAAAACCCCAGGATCGCCGCTGCTTCCAGCATCTGCCGATTGCGCTCACCGATGTCGCGCAGGCGCATTCTGAGCGAGCCGCGCAGTCCCGTCAGTCCGCGCTTCTTTGGATGATGCGCGTCGCGCAGGCTCTCAGCCGCTTCGCGCAGAAAGAGCGGCATGCCTCCAGCATACCGTCTGATGTCTTCGAGCGTATCGGCGCTGATCGCCTCGCGTTCCAATGCCTGCTCCAGAAAATAGTTCGTCTCGGACGGCGTAAACGGCTGGACATGCAGATCGAGCGCGCAGCGCTGGCGGCGCATCGTTCGTTTGGCGGAGAGCAGTGACGGGGTAATGATGCCAGATCGGTGGGTGACAATGATCAGCAGCGGGAGCGAAAGACAGATGTCTGCCAGTTCGATCAGGGTTTCGAGCGACCAGTTGTCGATCCAATGCGCATCTTCGATGATCAGAATCGACGGTTAATGCAGTGCGAGCGCCTGTATGCCCTGCCGGATGGCAGAACGCAACGCTGCTGCCTCCGGTTGCGAAGGCGCGATCAGATCGGGACGCAACCCGATCAAATCGGGAACCAGCAGCGCCAGACGACGGAGCCAGTCGGCGGCGCTCTGAAGCAGGCGCGGCGCGGCGGCAGTAAAAATGTGTCGCCAGGGCAGGTAGGGATGGCGCTCTCCGACATTCCTCGATGGCTGACAATACCCCTAGAACACGCGCGGCTCCGACGTGCCGTCCATAGCGCCGAACCGTCGTACCGCCTCCTGCACCAGCGTGGTCTTTCCCACGCCGGGTTGCCCGGAAACGAAGACGATCCGCCCGCGTCCTTGCGCGGCGCTACGCATCAGATCGACCAGTTGCTGAAGTTCATCGTCCCGACCGATAAAGAGGGGCGCCTTCGAGGAGCGATCAGGCGTCATGGAACGCGCCAGACGGTGATGGAGAATATCGTGATAGAGGGCGGTTGTCTCCGGCGCCGGCTGGACGTGCAACTCCCGTTCCAGGTCCCGCGCCAGCGCGCAGTACATATCGAGCGCTGCGGTGCGACTGCCCGTAAGCGCCGCTGCGGTCATCGCCAGCCGCACCGCTTCCTCGTCCCAGGGGTCATGTGACACCAGCAGGCGCGCCCACCTCCATGCACGACTCCAATCGCTGCGATCCATCCAGGCACGCACCAACGATTTGAGCAGAAGCAGGTACCGCTGGCGCAGCGCTTCGCGCCGAACGAGAATATCATCGTCTGTGTCGATGCCGGGCGCCAGGTCGCCGCGGTAGAGTTCAGCCGCCGCCTCCATCTCGTGCAGCGTCGTCCATTCCCGCTCGAAGGCATGCACATCGACCTGACACTCAGGCGGCGCATTCCAGACGATATGTTGAGTTGAAACAACCAGCCACTCACGAGCGATAGGGGGCAGGAGGGAGCGGAGCAGATGGAGATGACGGCGCAGATTTGCCAGCGCGTCAGCCGGATCATTGTCGGGCCAGAGGGTGAACGCCAGTTGTTTGCGGGGAAGCGGCTGGCGCGGCTGAAGCGCAAGATGGGTCATCAACCGCCGCAGGCTCTCGCGTTGCAGATTCGTGCGCGCTTCTCCGGCTTCGAGGCGAATATCACCCAGGAGAACGATGCGAAGAGGGGGTGCAATCGATTCCATCGGCGCTTCCCGTTATGAGCGCAGTTTGTCAGAGAACCGGATACGCGCGGATTGAGACGGATTCCTGCGGATCAAGCGACACGCTCCTGGCTTGTGATGGTACACGGAATCGCACCGACTGAGACAGGTTCGATGGCTTATACCTGTTCGACCAGCGCCGCCACCAGTTCGCGGCAGAAGGCGGGGATGTCGGCGACCACCCGTCCCCAGACCAGGTTCTCGTCGCGAAAGGCGGCTTCATCGACCCAGGTGGCGCCAGCGTTGATCAGATCATCTTTGATACCGAGCGAGCCGGTTGCTCGACGACCACCGACGATTCCCGCCGAGATGGCAATCGATCCGCCGTGGCAGATGATTCCAATTACCTTGCCGGCCGCATGCATCGCCTGCACCAGGTCGGTCACCGCCCGATAGCGGCGGAGTTTATCCGGCGCCCAACCGCCGGGCAGCACCAGTGCGAAAAGATCATCAGCGCGCAGTTCAGCAATCGTCGTCGTCGGCGTGATCTCCAGCCCATTCTTCCCGCGCACCGGGCGCAGATCCAGACCGGCCGCCACAACCTCGGCGCCTTCTTCCTGCAATCGCATCATCGGCACATAGAACTCGAGGTCTTCGACGCCTTCCGCCAGCAGAATTGCAATGCGCTTCCCAGAGAGTCGCATGGTGTTACCTCTTTTACTATTATGAACGATTCATTGTAGCATGTTATCGTTCGCGCGCCAAACGGAATGATACCAATGACGATTGAAGATGCTGCATACTTGTCATTCCGAGCCCTTCGCTTCGCTCAGGGTAAACGCAGCGAGGAATCTGAGCGGGTCGCGCAAGCCCCCTCGCGCTGCTCGGGGTGACAACGCCGGATGGTCACAGGTCATTGGTATGATGGGATTACAAACCAGACCTGTGCTGCCAGGTCGTGCACTTGCTGATCTACGGGCTACACCCCTCGTTCAGGACGTGGAAGCCCCAGCGGGGCTTGCCCGTTCTCAGCGAGGGCTTCAGCCCGCAGCGACATTGCATCCGTGAGCAGACCTGTGCTGCCAGGTCGTGCGCTTGCTGATCTACGGGCTACACCCCTCGTTCAGGACGTGGAAGCCCCAGCGGGGCTTGCCCGTTCTCAGCGAGGGCTTCAGCCCGCAGCGACATTGCATCCGTGAGCAGACCTGTGCTGCCAGGTCGTGCGCTTGCTGATCTACGGGCTACACCCCTCGTTCAGGACGTGGAAGCCCCAGCGGGGCTTGCCCGTTCTCAGCGAGGGCTTCAGCCCGCAGCGACATTGCATCCGTGAGCAGACCTGTGCTGCCAGGTCGTGCGCTTGCTGATCTACGGGCTACACCCCTCGTTCAGGACGTGGAAGCCCCAGCGGGGCTTGCCCGTTCTCAGCGAGGGCTTCAGCCCGCAGCGACATTGCATCCGTGAGGCGCTTGGCGTTGGCTGACAGGCTCAGCCCAAAGCCAATTATACAAAATGAATACATCGCAATATGGACGCCCTCCGTCGCCGGCGAATGGGGGAACGCCGACGCCGCGTGGAGGGTGCGGCAGCGCCGTCCGTGGGGGGCACGGCATCACCGTGCCTATGGTTCTGCATCCGCCTCATCGTCCGCCAGCAACCCCAGGCTATCGTCTGGGTGCAGATGGTGGATGACCAGGCGCAGCCTGCCTGGCGGCGTGCCCAGCACCTCTTGAAAAATGGCGACTGCTTCGCGCGCAAAGGCGCGTTTTCGCTCTGGCTGCAATGGCTCTTCGCCAGCATAAAGAACTTCAAGGAGCGGCATAGCATACCTTCCTTTATACGAATCGCATGCTCAACGGCGGCTGCCCGTGAATTTCGAGCGTGAACAGATCGCCGGTGCGCATAGGAATGGCGGGACCAAGTGAGCCAGAGAGAACGATGTCGCCGGGTTCGAGATTGATGCCGAATGCGATCAGTTTGTTTGCCAGCCAGGCGACGGCGCGCGCCGGGTGCCCCAGCGCCGCCGCGCCGATCCCCTGGACGGCGGGTTCGCCGTTGTGGTGCAGCAGCATGCCTACCGTGCGCAGATCAACAGAGCGCAAGGCGCGACTCCAGGGTCCCAGCGTAAAACCGCCATATGAAGCATTATCGGCAACGGTATCGACCAGTGTGATGCGCCAGTCGGCGATGCGGCTATCGACGATCTCGATGGCGGCGGCGATTGCATCGGTGGCTGCCAGAACGTCGTGCAGAGTCACACCCGGCTCGCGCAGCGGACGCCCGATGAGAAACGCCAGTTCCCCTTCGACGCGCGCTTGCACGAACAGGTCTGCCGGCACATCGACGCGCCCGCCAGCCAGCGGGAAGTAGCGCGATGCCCAGAGGCTGCCATAGTCGGGTTCGTTGACCCCCAATTGTTGCTGGATGGCGCGGCTGGTCAACCCGATCTTGCGCCCGATGACGCGCTCGCCGCGCGCCAGGCGCAGGTCGGTCCAGCGCGATTGAATGGCATACGCATGTTCTGGCGTTAGCGCCATACTCGCGCTCAACGGCGCCAGCGGTTGGCGCTGCTCCCAGGCGTTATCGAGTCGACGCGCTATCGCGTCGATGTCCTCCCCACCTACTGGTTGCTCAGGCATACCGTCTTCGCCTCCGTGAAAAACTCAAGGCTGTAGTGCCCGCCTTCGCGCCCAATGCCGCTCTGCTTCATGCCGCCGAATGGCACGCGCAGGTCGCGCACGAAGAAATCGTTGATCCAGACGGTGCCAGCGTCGATGGCGCCGGCAACCCGCACGGCGCGTCCCAGGTTGCGCGTCTGCACGACCGCCGAGAGACCATACGCGACGCCGTTGGCAATCGCAAGCGCCTCCTCCTCGCCGTCGAACGGCGCCACCGTCACAACTGGACCGAAGATTTCTTCCTGGCAGACGCGATCCTGCGGCTGAACGCCGACGATGATCGTCGGGTTGAGGAAATTGCCGCGATTGAATGGCGCCGGCAGGTCGGGCTGATCGCCGCCGAGGACGATTTCTGCTTGCGTGCCACGCGCAATGTCGATGTAACTGCGCACGCGCTGGAGATGCTCCGGCGCAATCAACGCCCCCACGGTCGTCTCCGGATCCATCGGATCGCCGACGCGCAACTGCTGCGTGGCGGCGATGAACCGCTGCAAGAACTCGTCGTAGATCGGGCGCTCGACCAGCAGCCGTGGACCGGCAAGGCAGAACTCTCCCTGGTTGAAAAAGGAAGAGCGCAGGCTGATCGCCACGGCGCGATCCAGGTCGGCGTCGGCGAAAATGATGTTGGCGCCCTTGCCGCCCAACTCGAACGACAAGCGCTTGAGGGTGTGCGATGCCGCGCCCATGATGATTTTGCCGGTCGTGCTCTCGCCGGTGAACGAAATCAACTGCACGCCGGGGTGCTGCGTCAGCAACGCGCCTGCCGACTCAGGACCAAACCCGTGGACAACGTTGAGCACCCCCGGCGGCAGACCGGCGCTGTGCGCGATCTGTGCCAGTTTCCACGCCCCGATCGGCGTCAATTCGGCGGGTTTGAGGACGACCGTGTTGCCAAAGGCGAGCGCCGGACCGATCTTCCACGTTGCCTGGAGCATTGGTACATTCCAGGGAGTGATCAGCGCCGCCACGCCAACCGGCTGGCGCAGCACATAATTGATGTAGCCGCTGTCCATGGGATAGGCTTCGCTGCCATGGGTCACGGCAAAATCGGCGAAGAACTCAATGTTGGCGGCGAGACGCTGCACATACCCGGCGCGGTTCTCGCGGATTGGTCTGCCGACATCCCACGTCTCGATCCGTTCGAGGTCTTCAGCGTGCGCGCGAATTGCATCGGCGAACGCCTTCAGCACCCGGCGCCGTTCGGCAGCGCCGGCGCGACTCCACGCGGCGAAGGCGTGTGTCGCCGCCTGTACTGCGGCATCGACTTCCTCTGCGCGACCCTCCGGCGCAGTGCCGATGATCTCATTCGTCGCCGGGTAGAAAATCTCGAAACGGCGCGTTCCTTCGACAAATGCGCCGCCGATATAGTGTTGCACATGAAATGAAGGGGATTGCATCACTCATTCTCCAATCGCACAATCAGGCAGTCTGCGTCTGGTCCGATCACCTCCAGCACCCCCGGTTCGGCCGGCGTCGCTGCCGCCGGTGAGCCGAAGAAGATAATCTGACCCGCGCGCAAACCGCCGGTCATGGTCGCCAGCCAGCACAGGCGTTCGTACAGATCGCCGAGGGAGCGCATATCTCCCTCAGTGCGCAATGTTCCATTCAGGTAGAGGCGTAGCACGCCGTCTGGCGGGTGATCGATCATGCGCGCGCCGAGCAAAAATCCGCCGCCCGAACTGTTGTCGGCGACGACTTCGGCGACGCTGAAACGGTACCCGTCCCAGATGCTGTCCAGCATGTCAACGCCGAGAAACCATCCACCAATCGCCGCCGCTGCTGCGCCAGGAGCAGCATCTGGCGCCAGCGGTGCACACAGCACAGCAGCGAGTTCCGGTTCAACCCGTGGCTGAATGAAGCGGCTGAGGCGTATCGGGCTTTCCAGCATCATCGCGGGGAAGATGCGCCCGTAGACCGGTGCGGTGATGCCCATCTGCTGCTGCTTTGCCGGGCTGATCAGCCCCAGTTTGTACCCTTTGATCGGCTGCTCTTCCCCCAGCGCCGCCTGAATGGCATACGCCTCCGCCAGCGTCACCCGGCGCGCGTTTCCACGGCTGGCAATCACGCAGCGATCCGCGCGCGCCTGACGAATGTCTTCCAATAGCGCCAGCGCATCAGCGCTCAGTTCCATGGCTCGTTCCTTCACGCTCTGCCAGTGACCTCCCTCCAACACCCCAGTGGGTCTTGGGGATTTCGTAGATCACCAGGCGAACCTCTTCCAGCGACTTGTCGAAGTGACGCGCCGCGCACTCCGAAAGACGACGCATCAGCGCGGCACGCTGTTCGTCTGTGCGCCCTTCGACCATTGTCACCCGCAATACCAGCATGGCTCACTCTTTCTACCAGAGATACCAGAACGGACCCTCCGCACCGGCGTCGCTGACCGTCTCCATCCGTCCGTACTTGCCGGCGAAGAAGAGCAGCGGCGGTCCGTCGCGGCTGGCAAGGTATTCGACCTGCCCGATGTACAGGGTATGGTCGCCTGCCGGGTGCGCATCGACCACCTGCGCAACGACGTGCGCCAGCGCATTGTCAATCAGCGGCACGCCGCGTTGCCAGACGAATGGGATGTGCAACCCCTCGATCGGGCGACCCGCAAAGTGGCGGCTGAGCGCCTCCTGATCGTCCGTCAGTACGCTCACGCCATAGCGGCAACCTGGCGCCAGCAGCGCATGCAGGCGGGCGCGCGTGGCGACCGATACCAGCACCAGCGGCGGATCGAGCGATACCGACAGAAACGAATTCGCCGTCATGCCGTGCGACTGCCCCTCGTGATAGGTTGTTACGATGGTGACGCCGGTGGCGAATTTGCCCATGGTCGCGCGAAACTGGCGCGAGTCGAACGGTACAGGCGCAACTGTCGCTCCATCGGTTTGTACAGTCATAATCATCATCTCCGATTGTACATAGGACACGGATGGATACAGATGCAACGGATTGGCGCGGATGCGTGTGCTCCATCAACAGGACACGGATTGGCGCGGATGGGTTCATCGTATCCGTGGGCATCCGTCCCGACCCGTGAACATCCGTGTACTCCATCAACAGGACACGGATTGGCGCGGATGCGACGGGTTGATACGGATTGGTTCTTCCTATCCGTGGGCATCCGTCTCGACCCGTGGCGATCCGTATGCTCCATCAACAGGACACGGATTGGCACGGATGCGACGGGTTGATACGGATTGGTTCTTCCTATCCGTGGTCATCCGTCCCGACCCGTGGCGATCCGTGTACTCCATCAACAGGACACGGATTGGCACGGATGCGACGGGTTGATACAGACGGGTTCTTCCTATCCGTGGGCATCCGTCCCGACCCGTGGCGATCCGTGTACTCCATCAGGGAGCGCATAGGACACGGATTGGCTCCGTTTCCTATGCCCTTTCTCGTTTGCGCACCAGTTCGAGCGCCACGTCCAGTATCCAGTCCTCCTGCCCGGCGACTGTCTGGCGGCGCCCCAACTCGATCAGGATAGCGCGCGGATCAACGCCCAGTTGCTCGCCCACCCGTTTGGCATGCAGCAGAAACGTCGAGTAGACTCCGGCGTACCCGATAGTAATGGCATCGCGGTCGGGAAAGGGCTGAAACGGCATGATCGGCGCCACTACATACTCAGCGGCATCCATCAGCGCCAGCACATCCAGCCCTGGATTGACACCCAGCCGGTCGAGCACCGCCGCCAACAACTCGGTGGCGGCGTTGCCCGCACCGGCGCCCAACCCGCGAAGACATCCATCGATCTGGTCGGCGCCTGCTTCGAGCGCCGCCAGGGTATTGCCGATCCCCAGCCCCAGGTTGTTGTGCGCGTGGAAACCGACCTGCACCCGCAGCGTATCTTTGAGCGCCCGCACACGCGCCGCCGCGTCGCGCGGCAGCATAGCACCTGCCGAATCGACCACATAGACGCAGTCGGCGCCATACGACTCCATAAGCAATGCCTGCTCCGCCAGAAATTCGGGAGAGCGCATGTGGGACATCATGAGAAAACCGACGGTTTCCAGCCCCATGTCCTTCGCCATCTTGAAATGTTCTTCACTGATGTCCGCTTCGGTGCATTGTGTGGCGATCCGCAGCACCTGAACGCCGCGTTCGACGGCGGCCTTCAGTTCACGGCGCGTCCCAATGCCGGGAAGGAGCAACGCTGCAATGCGCGCCCGTTCTGCCGACTCTCGCGCCTCGGCGATCAGGTCGAGGTCGGAGACGAACGAGAAACCGTACTGCAACGACGAGCCTGCCAGTCCATCGCCGTGGGTCACCTCAATCACCGGGACTCCGGCGCGATCCAGTGCGGTCACAATGTCGCGCACATGCTGGCGGGTGAACATATGCCGCATCGCGTGCGATCCATCGCGCAGGGTCGTATCGGTTAGGCGCGGCGCGTTCATACCGCCACCTCCCGACGGCTCAACAGATGTCGGGCAAAGACGTCACCAACCCGCCGCGCCGAAGCGGTCATGATGTCCAGGTTGCCGGCGTAGGTTGGGAGGAAGTGCCCCGCGCCCTCAACTTCGAGCAGCACCGTCACCGCCGACTTACGTCCCCACGGTGTGTCGCGCATGTCGAAGACCGGTGGATTCTTTAGTCTATAGCCGGGTACGTACTGCTGCACCTCAGCCACCATCGCCTCGATGGAGTCGCGCACCTGTGCCGGGTCGAAATCATCCTCTGGGAGAGCATAGACCGTATTACGCATCAGGATCGGCGGTTCCGCCGGGTTGAGAATAATGATCGCCTTGCCCTGTTGCGCACCGCCAATGACTTCCAGACCGTGCGCCGTGGTGAAGGTGAACTCGTCGATATTCTGGCGCGTGCCCGGTCCAGCAGAGCGGCTGGCGACCGTGCTGACAATTTCGGCGTAGCGCACTGGCGTCACGCGGCTGACGGCATAAACCAGTGGAATCGTCGCCTGACCGCCGCAGGTGATCAGGTTGACATTTGGTGCATCGAGGTGTTGCCGGAGATTGACCGGCGGCACAACGTAGGGTCCACGAGCCGCTGGGGTCAGATCAATAGCGGTCCTGCCGGTCTCGCGCAAGAGTTTTGCGTGGCGCACATGCGCTTTTGCGCTAGTTGCATCGAAGACGATCTGAATGTCGGGATGTTCCAGCACCGCATCAATGCCTTGTGCGCTCGCCGCAACACCCAGCGCGCGCGCGCGCGCCAGACCTTCAGAGTTTGGATCGATCCCCGCCAGTAACACCAATT
This sequence comes from Roseiflexus castenholzii DSM 13941, assembly GCF_000017805.1. Lineage (GTDB taxonomy): Bacteria > Chloroflexota > Chloroflexia > Chloroflexales > Roseiflexaceae > Roseiflexus > Roseiflexus castenholzii. The sequence goes on from NC_009767.1 coordinate 3,104,849, forward strand.
CCATCGAAGCGGGGCAATCAAGGAGTTTATACATGAGGTCGGTTCCGATATTCCCGGAGCCGAGGATGGCCACTTTTATCGTTTCATCGCCCATCGAGGCATTCCTCTGTGGTAGCCCAGGTTTTCGGACACACGCTGAGCCGCCTCTACAATGAGTGTAACATACCCGGCGCGCTGCGCCTGGAAGCGGTGCGTTGGCAACGAAATGCTCATTGCCGCAATGACGCGCCCTTCAAAGTTGTAGATCGGCGCCGCCACACAGCAGAGACCGATCGAGACCTCTTCCTGATCGCAGGCATAACCGCGTTGCCGCACCAGTTCCAGTTCGCGCGCCAGGTCTTCCGGTGTGATGATGGTATTCGGGGTGAAGGCATGCATGCCCTGTTGCTCGAGAATCTGTGCGACCTCGCTCCAGGGCGCATGCGCGAGGAGCACTTTTCCGACGCCGCTACAGTGGGCTGGCAGGCGCGCGCCGACGCCCGACAGCGAGATGTGGACGGCGTGTGTTCCTTCGAGTTTCTCGATGTAGATTACCTGACCATTTTCGAGCACTGCCAGGTGCATCGTTTCACCCCAGCGCGCCACGACTTCTTCCATCACCTGGCGCGCTTCGGCACGGAACTCGGTGGTCTTGAGCAGCGTCTGCCCGAATTCGAGCAATCGCCAACCCAGCCGGTAGCGCCCCGGACCGGTGCGGCGCAACAAACCCTGTCCTGCCATGCTACTCAACAACTCCGAGGTGCTCGATTTCGGCTGTTCGAGCGCGCGCGCAATGTCGCCAACCGTCCACTCGGGGTGCGTTGGTGAGAAGAGGCTCAGGACTTCGACAGCCTTCTGGAGTGTTTGAAGCATGGCAGGTGTACCTTTTATACCAAGTTACGATTGAAGATGCCGCATACTTGTCATTCCGAGCCCTTCGCTTCGCTCAGGGTAAACGCAGCGAGGAGTCTGAGCGGGTTGCGCACGACCCCTCGCGCTGCTCGGAGTGACCATGCCGGATGTGCACAGGTAAGACGCCGCATGCTTGTCATTCCGAGCCCTTCGCTTCGCTCAGGGTAAACGCAGCGAGGAGTCTGAGCGGGTTGCGCACGACCCCTCGCGCTGCTCGGGGTGACCATGCCGGATGGTCACAGGTCATTGGTAGAACACCTCTGCGCCGGTCTCCCCTCTCCCGCAGCGCGGGCGAAGGGGGAGTTGGGGCGTCCTGACACGCGAACGAACATAACACCTCTGCACCGGTCTCCCCTCTCCCGTAGCACGGGAGATGCGCCGAAAATAGATATCGCACGCTGATATTGAATCTGCACCGGTCTCCCCTCTCCCGCAGCGCGGGAGAGGGGCAAGGGGTGAGGGCAAACCGCATCAATTCGCGCCAACCAATTCCTCCTCGGTACGCTCCTGCACCTCCTTCTGCACTGGCGGTGTACCGTACATGAAGTACTCGGCGGGCAGCGGCGAACCGAACCAGATAATTCCCTTCGCCAGGTTCGACTCATGCCAGGTGATCGGCTTCCAGTCCGGATCGAAGATCAGGTAGCCGGCGTCGCCAAACAGTTCGACGCGGTTGCCACCCGGCTCGAAGACGTACATGAAGAGCGCCTGGCTGATGCCATGCTTGCCCGGTCCGGCTTCAATTGTAATGCCATAATCGGAGAAGACGTCGGCAATATCCGAGAGGTGCTGTGGGATGCCGTACCAGTAGCAAATGTGGTGCAGGCGCCCCTTTGCACCGGTGGCATCACGCATGGTCGCTACTTCGTGAACGAGCGGGCTGACGCTGAGCCACGCACCCGCCTCGGAGCCGTCGTTCAAGATAATGTGTTCGCGCAGACGGAACCCGAGTTGGTCCATCATGAACTGCTTGTTGGGCGTCACATTCTGGCACAGCAGATTCACGTGGTCGAGACGGCGCACCGGCACGCCGCGCAGCGGTCGTTTTTGCGGGCGGTTGAGCAGTTCGGTGCGCATCGCTTCGGGCGCCTGGTAGTACTCCACGTCCCAGAACAGTTCCATCAGGTGACCATCAGGCGTGGTGAACTGATAGGCGCGCCCATGCCCGTGATCGCCGTTGATCCACCCGCGTCCCAGACCGATTGCCTCGATCGCCTGCACACGTCGCTCGAGCGCCTGCGGCGACGTCGTGCGCCAGGCGACATGCCCCAGCCCCGGCTGATCCGCCTCGGTGACCTTCAGGCTATGATGGTAGTAATCCTCATACGCGCGCAGATAGACTGATTTCCCCGACCGCTCGGTTTCTTCGAGACCGAGCAAATCCTTGAAGAACCAGAGGGTGTCGTTCATCTTGGGCGTCAGGATTTCGACGTGCGCCAGTTGCGCGACATCGAAGATCGGCTCTTTGTGATCCGCCATGGCTCATCCTCCTTCTTTGCAGGATTTTACTTGCCGTTGCCAAACCGTCGTAAGATGACGTTCACATCATCAGGGTTGATCAGATCGGGAACCGTCCAGCCGTCGAGGTCATACTCGCTGAGACATTGATCGGCGAACCCTTTGTACTGGTCGGCGGCGCCGGTCGCCATCGCCGTCAGCAGCACCTCCAGGCGAATGTTTTCGTGGTTGCCGGCGTAGTTGCGCTCGTACAGTTCGTGGCGTCCACCAAACTCGGAGCCGATCGCGTCCCACAGCAATTTCATCAGTTTGACGCGATCAAGCGACGAGTAGCCATTTGATCCGCGCAGATACTTGTCGAGATAACCACGGATTTCGGGGGTCTTGAAATCGACCGCGTGCGAGTTCAGATAGATCAGCGCGCTGGCGACATCGCTCTCGATCAGTTCCTTGATCCGCGGGTATGCTACCGTTGCAAACACGCGATACGCCAGTCCATAATCCAGGTTGGGCAGCACCGCGCCATCATTCCAGGGGATCGGCGTGCGCGCCATCGCATCACTGATTGCCCAGAACAGGTTGCGCCAGGCAAGCACCTCGCCGACGCGCGCCTGCACGCCACGGAATTCCTTCGCGCCTGTCGCTTCGACCGCCTTCAGGAACAGACCGGCAATGAAGTCGAGTTTGACGGCCATGCGCGTGCAGCCGTGGAACGTAAAGCGCGGAATAAAGCCGGAGAGCGGGAAGAAGGCGTTGACCTTCTCGACATCGCCGTAGACGAAGACATTCTCCCAGGGGATCAACACCTGATCGAAGATCATCACCGAGTCGTTCTCGTCGAGGCGGCTCGAAAGCGGATAATCGAATGGGCTGCCCATCACTTCTGCCGCCATCTCATACGAGGGACGGGCGATCAACTTCACGCCGGGGGCATCCATCGGCACGATGAAGATCAGGGCGAACTCTTTGCTCCTGATCGGCAGCGGACCGTAGTGCGCAATGAAGTTATAGTGTGTCAGTGCCGAACCGGTAGCAACGACCTTTGCGCCACTGACGATCAATCCGGCGTCGGTCTCGCGCTCGACATGCATGTACACATCGCGGATTTCGTCCGGCGGACGGTTACGATCAATTGGCGGGTTGACAATCGCGTGGTTGAAGTAGAGCACCCGCTCCTGTGATTCGCGGTACCAACGCCGCGCATTCTCCTGGTAGGGGGAGTAAAACGCCGCATTCGCGCCAAGCGTTGCCAGAAAAGCGGCTTTGTAATCAGGACTGCGCCCCATCCATCCGTAGGTCAACCGCGCCCATTCGGCGATGGCATCACGCGCGCCGACCAGGTCGTCTGCGCTGCGCGAGGCGCGGAAAAACTTGTGGGTGAAACCGCCATTGCCGGTGTCGGTAGGGCAGGTTAATACCGATTGCTTCTCAGCGTCGTGCAGTGCATCGTAGAGGCGGGCAACCATGCGGGTAGCGTTGCGGAACGCCGGGTGAGTGGTAATGTCTTTGACGCGCTCGCCATAGATCCAGATTTCACGTCCATCACGCAGACTTTCCAGATACTCCTCGCCGGTGAGGGGTACCGTCGTTTTTGCCACAGTCTCAACGGTCATGCGGTGACCTCCCTTTTCTTCGTCTTATCGCCATTGATGCCGTTCATGAGGAAACGTCTGCACTACCGCCTGCTGCGCGGCTCTGTGTCACCTCCTTGCTTTCGCCTTTTTGTGCGCGATTGTGCGTGCGGAGACGATGGGTTGAAAGAACGGTGTTGTGATGGCTTAAGGTTACCACCAATCCGATAAAACTTCCAGACCAGTATTCGGTATAGCCGAACGGCGTCTTGATTTGTCGAATGATTGTGGTGAACAGGTTGTATGGGTGGGTATCATAAGGGGAACACGGATTCACACGGAGGCAGGCGGTCGGCCGCAGGTCCTTCAGGAACGATTTCAATCGCTGGCAGCCGCTGCATCCAGCCGGCGCCGTTCAGTTGCAATGGTAGTACGTTTGCTCTACAATGGTGCGTAGTCACCATGGGACAGGAAAGGTTAACTCAATGCCGCTCCAGATCGACATTCCGCACGATGCAATCGCCGCCTTCTGCAAGCGCTGGCGGATCAAGGAACTGTCGATCTTCGGCTCGGCGCTGCGGGACGACTTCCGCCCCGACAGCGATGTGGATGTGCTGGTGGTATTTGATGAGTCGGCGTCATGGAGCCTGTTCGACTTGGTGCATGCGCAACAAGAACTTGAGCGCATATTTGAACGACCGGTCGATCTGGTTGAGAAAAAAGCTGTTCGCAATCCCTTCCGCCGGCATCACATCCTTCACAATCGCGAGGTTATTTATGCAACCGGAAGAGCGTGATCCCGCTTACCTTTGGGATATGCTTATAGTGGCTCGATCAGTGGTGGAGTTTACGCACGATATAACACGTGATGCGTTCTTGAGCGACAATAGAGACGCGGAAATCATAAGACTGGCTGTTGAGCGCAAACTCGAAATCCTGGGAGAAGCGGCGCGACGAGTAAGCCCGCACTTTCGGGAAACGCATCCAGAAATTCCCCGGGCGCAAATCATCGGATTGCGCAATCTGATCAGTCACGAATACGATAGAGTCGATCACGAACGCATTTATGCCATCGCACGCGAAGAGGCGCCACAGTTGATTGCTCTTTTAGAACCTCTAATTCCGCCGCTTCCTCCTACGGAAGACGACTGAAGCGCAAGTATCCGCTTGACGGCGCCATGTCTACACCTCCCGCAATTGAGTCCTCACTCACCACCGCCGATCTTCCGGCATCCATTCTGAGTGCGATCGATGCATGCGCCGAGGCGTGCCGCGCCACCCTGGTGCGGCTCGAAGGTGACCGCGACCGCCTGCGTGATGCGCTGGCGCGCCGTATTCACCCTGCGCCCGATGGTCCTGTGCGGCGGCTGTGCGCCGTTGATGGCGCGCATGCCACCGTGCCTGCTGCCGGCGCCACGTTTGCTGCGATTGCCGCCGTTGCAGTCGAAGATGCGGAACTGACCGACCAGGACGCGCTGGTGCAGTTGATGCCGCCGGTCGAGGAACTGGAGACGATCATCGGCGGCATGCGCACGGTCATGGAGCTGCGCTTGCTGGCAAAGCGTCTTCGTGCAACCAGCAGCGGATTATTTGTACTGGATGGGTCATTCTACTCAGCGCTGCTGGAGATCAATCGCCTGCTGGTTCGGCACGCACAGGACGCGCGCGGCGGACGAATGGCGGCATGGTGGAAACCGTTCGATGAGTTGCTCGAAGCCTTCTTTGCCGGTGAAGACTGGCGGCTGGTTCTATCCTCGCGACGGGTGATTGCTCATCCCAAACTGGCGACCGCTGCCGACGATGTGGCGCACCTTGCGCCGCATCTTTCCGGGACGGTGACCGACCGGACGTTGTGGAGTACGGTGTTGGAAGCAGGGGAGTATTCGCTGCCTGCGCCGCTCATCCGCCGCGACCGGCCCCATCTGCTGACCGGGTATCGTTCGCCGCGCCTGAAAGATTTCGGCGAGCGCCGGGCTGCGATTGAGCAGGGCTATGGCCAGTTGTACGTCATCTACTATCGGCCCGACGCGGCGGCGCCAGCCTACCGCATCGAACTGCCCGCCGCCCTGATTGCGCGCGAGCCGCTCGGCGCAGTGCTGGCAACGTTTCGGGCCGCCTTGCGCATCGGCGCGATCCAGGAGCCATTACCGCAGTTTCTGGCGGACGCGATCTGCCGTCAGACGGGGCGTGCGCTCGAAGCTACCGCCGAGGGGGCCCGCACTGCATTGCAAAACGAATTCGGTCTGAACCTGGTGCAGCGTTATTTAGGACCATATCGGACGCGGTAAATACCCTCGTTTGGCATCAGAATAGGAGGTCCATACGCAGCCACCGGGCTGATGTTGGGCGCGTTCAGCGCCTTGATGCAGATGATGAGGTTATGACGAGAGGAAGATACGTCTTCCATACCGGGTACAAATGACCTTCCTTCAACAGGACAACGCCTTGCAGCGGCGCCAACGCAAATTGATCGACCAGGGGAGCCGACTCGGGATTCTTGAAGTTCGTGTGTTCGAGGATACGTGCTTTTCCAGAAGGTACAGACACATTGGCCTGTCTGAGTGTTGGATTGACCGCAATCCATCCTCTCTCGAACTCTCGGATCCATACGTCATGTGCCAGTCGCACTGCCGATCCGGTGGGCATGCCAAGGTGGAGATAACGAGGATCGTATTCGTCAAACCAGTAGCTTCCGCGATATCCCCACAGTGAGAAATAAAAGTATGCGTTCTTGCGATAAGGCTCATAGCTCAACCAGTAACTGCCCAGGCTATACCATAGCCATTTCCAGCCAGTCTGACACACTCCATCTGCACACCAGACGCGCTCCATCGCGTCAGGACCGTTGCTCGCACTGTAGCCGGGGGGCAGATTGACCGAGATGATCGCATAGTTCATTGCCTGCTGCATTGCTTGTAGTTTTTGTGTCCACGATCTTAGGTCGGTTCTCCCTGTGCATAAAAATCCGCATTCCTCCATTGCTACGATGCCCAGTCGTTCATACAGAGCGATCTGCTGCGGAAGGCTGAGTCGCCACACATTGAGGCCAAATAGCAGGTTGCGTTGCCGATAGTAGGGAACAGCCCGCTCCAGAAACATATCGTAGTGCTGACGCCAGAGTTCCTGGTTGTACTCACCATTCTGATAATAGGTCGATGGGTGATCCATCTGAGCACAGCCTTGTTCGCGATACGCACGCTCTGCACACCATCCATTCGTCCAGGAGACGCCGTACTGCATGCCATCGGCAAAGATTCCATCTGTTGCATTCCCATTCATTCCGTTGATACGGTTGACCCAAATATCTGTGTGGTTTCTGGTGATCCAGTATTCCTGCCAGTTTCTGTTGCCGATTTCCATAGCGCGTTCGACAGGATAATTCAAACTGAGCAGGTAATCACCAGAATTCACACCCAATGCCGTCCAGCGATCCTGCGCTTCCTTGCCATGGTATGTTTTTACCCATTCCCATCCATCGCCCACTGCGCCCCACGGGCTGATCACATACTGCCCCGGACCCATACGGTACAGGAGGATCAGAGTATTCGGGCTGAGATTCTTAATGGCGCCAAATGCATTGTCGGGATTTCCACACCAGTTTCGTGTTCGATGACTTTGCGGTCCGGTTACAATCAGGTGAAACTTTGCGGCTTCATCGACGGGATGGCAACCGCTTGAACGGTGCTGTCCAAAATTTCCGTACAGGATATCGGCGGTGTAGACAAAAGGGAAGAAGTAACCGGACGGAACAGCCACTCCATCCTGTATCTGTGATGCTTCGGGCCGTTCTTCCTGCGCTGTGATCCTTCCGCTCAATGCAATAAGGAGGACAGGGAGCATCAAAAACGCTGCGTTGTTGAGCGCTTTCACAGTGTCATGCCTCCTGCGGAATAGTTTGGGATGACGAAAGAGATGCAGAGCGGGCATTCTTACGGTGTGCTCCTGTTGTCAATGGTCCAGACAGAAACGTCTGTCTGGAGCGTTTTGTCATGCGCGGATCGTCTGCCCTGAGAAGCGCGAACAGATGGTATCCGAACAGGAATATGCGTAAGAAATGCTATCGACGTAATCGCCTTGTATCATATCTTCTTATTGATACACCTTCAATAGTAAGAAGGTACTACGGCGTATCACAACAACGAGCGCGCACGTGAACTATTTTGGGCTTGTTTGAGTGGGCATGGGACGAGGTTGGCAGGGGCGGGGCGGAGTATGGGATAGGGAACGCGGCAGGCAGGAGCGGGTCTGAGTCCCGCTCCTGCCTGCGTGGGGGATGCGGACGAAGTTTTACGGACTACGTCGTTGCTGTCGTTGTCGCCGGCACAGACGCCTGGCGCTTGGGAAGCTCAATGAGCGGGATTTCGTTCAGGCGCGTCACACCCTGCAACTGCAACTGCTCAGCGAAATGACAGGCAACCCAGTGCTCACCACCAATATCGCGCAGCGGTGGACGTTCGACCTTACAGATCTCCTCAGCATACCGGCAGCGCGGATGGAAATAGCACCCCGAAGGAGGATTCGCCGGGCTGGGCACGTCGCCAGGGAGTTTGATCGGGCGCGTGCGTTTGCGCGGATCGGGTTTCGGAATAGCAGCAAGGAGCGCCTCGGTGTACGGATGTTTGGGGTGGTAATAGAGTTCTTCGGTGCTTGCCATTTCGACGATATAGCCCACGTACATCACCGCCACCCGGTCGGAAATATGTTCAACAACGCTCAGATCGTGCGCCACAAAGAGGTAGGTCAGGTCGTACTTCTCCTGAAGATCTTCGAGAAGATTGAGCACCTGCGCCTGAATCGACACATCGAGCGCCGACACCGGCTCATCGCAGACGATCAGTTTTGGGTTGAGCGCCAGGGCGCGCGCAATACCGATACGTTGGCGTTGCCCACCGGAGAAAGCGTGCGGGTAGCGCGTCATATTCTCAGGGCGGATACCGACTTCCTGGAGCAACTCAGCGACGCGATCCTTGAGCGCCTGACCGGAAGCAACCTTCTGGATTTCAAGCGGTTCACCAACGATCTGCCCGACCGTCAGACGCGGATTCAGTGACGAGAAGGGGTCCTGGAAGATAATCTGCATATTCGGGCGGACCCGCGTGAGTTGCGCGCGATTGAGTTTTGCCAGGTCTACCTTGCCAATATTCGGATCATCGAAAATAATCTCGCCTGCGGTCGGATCGAGGAGGCGAAGGATGGTGCGTCCGGTCGTACTCTTGCCGCACCCTGACTCACCGACGAGACCGAGGGTCTCACCCTTCTTGATATAGAAATCAATACCATCGACGGCTTTGACATACCCGGTCACGCGCCGGAGGAAACCGCTCTGAATCGGAAAATGCTTCTTTAGCCCACGAACTTCGAGCAAAATCTCGTCGGATGTGCCATTTTTCTTTGCGGTATCCATAGCGCTCCTCTACGTATACAGATGGCAACGAACCGTGTGGGTGCGCGAACCGGCAACGAACATCTCATCCGGCATCACCGTATCGCACAGACCAGGGATAGCCGCCGGGCAGCGCGGATGGAACGGACAGCCGGGCACGGTCGAATACGGGTCGGGCACCGTGCCCTTGATCGACTCGAGTTTCTGACCGCGAGCAACACCGAGGCGCGGGATCGAACGCAGCAGCGAGATCGTGTACGGATGCTTTGGATCGTAGAAAATATCATCAACGGCTGCGCGTTCAATGATCCGACCAAGATACATCACCGCAACCTCATCGCACATCTGCGCAACAACCCCCATATTGTGGGTGATAAACATGATTGAGGTGCCGATCTCGTGTTGCAGGTCGCGCATCAGATCGAGAATTTGCGCCTCGGTGGTCACATCGAGCGCGGTTGTCGGCTCATCGGCGATGAGCAGGGTTGGGTTGCAGGAGAGCGCCATCGCAATCATCGCGCGCTGGCGCATCCCGCCGGACAATTGATGCGGGTAACTGTCGGCAATGCGTTCGGGATTGGGCATACCGACCTTACGCAGAATATCGACGGCGCGGCGGCGCGCCTCGGCTTTATCCTGCGTCTGATGCAGCAAAATGGCTTCCTCGATCTGATGACCGACTGTATAACACGGATTGAGCGAGGTCATTGGCTCCTGGAAGATCATCGAGATATGGTTGCCGCGGATTTTGCGCATCTCAGGACCGTTTTTCTCGAGTTTAGTGATGTCGATCACATCACTGGTGTTGAACTCACGGAAGAGAATGCGCCCACCTTCGATCCGTCCAGGAGTCAATTGCATAATCGACAACCCGGTCTGACTTTTACCGCATCCCGACTCGCCGACCACGCCGAGCACCTTGCCGCGCGGGATGTTGAACGAAACACCGTTGAGTGCGCGCACAACGCCGAGCGTGGTGTAGAAACTGAGCCGCAGATCTTCAACGCGCACGACATCATCTTCACTGACAATCTGGACGCCGGTCGCCGCCGCTCCGGTCCCTGTCGCTACATTCGTCATGGAAGAACTCCTTTATGCATACGGATCGACGGCATCGCGCACGCCATCGCCGAGCAGATTGAATGCCAGCACCGTAATGATAAGCAGAGCCACCGGAATCAACAGCCAGGGGTAGGTCACAACCGCCTGTACCGTCTGCGCATCACGCAGCAGAATCCCCCAACTGACCGCCGGCGGCAGAATGCCAAGCCCCAGGAAACTCAGCGCCGTTTCCAGCCCAATCGCGCCAGGGATTGCCAGCATGCCGACCACTACAATATGGCTCATCGCGTTGGGAATCAGATGATGCGTGATCACATGCCAGTGCGACGCGCCTGCGGCAATAGCGGCAGCAGTGTAATCCGCGCTGCGGAACGCCAGCACCTTCCCGCGCACCTCGCGCGCCAGACCGGTCCATCCGATCACAGCGATCACGATGGTGATCATGAAATAGCGCACGGTGATCGGCACATTGAGCGGCACGGCGGCGGCAAGCGCCATATAGAGCGGCAGATCGGGGAATGACCGGATCAACTCGATCAGGCGCTGAATGAGGTTATCGAGCGCACCGCCAAAATACCCCGATGCCGTCCCGACGATCGAACCGATCACAACAAACAGGAAGACGCCAAAGAAACCGAGCGTCAGCGAGACCTGCGAGCCTTTCAAAATGCGCGAGAAGAGATCGCGCCCTTCTTTATCGGCTCCCCAGAGAAAGATTTTGGCATTCGAATCAGGCGGCGCTTCGATGCCGAACAGGTGCAACCGCGACGGGAACAGACCCAGAAAAGAGTATTCATGTCCCTGAACGAAGAAGCGGATCGGATAGATCACGCTCGTGTCGGGCGTATAGATCCACTGGAACCGCTCCATGTCCAGTTCTTGCTTCAATCCATAAATGCCCGGACCTTCCGGCCCCCAGACAATCTGTGTCGGTGGCGCGAACGAATTATTCGAGTCGAGCACATCGTGTGGATACGGCGCAATAAAATCGGAGAGGATCATGATCGTGTACATAAACCCGAGCACGATCAGAGCGCCGACCGAAAGCTTACTCTGGCTGAAGCGTCGCACCATCAGTTTCCACTGCGGAATCTGGCCGACATCTTCTTGCTTCTTGCCTTTTGCTACTTTGGGCAGTTCACCTGCGGCTGTTGCCATGGTTCTATCCTTCCGGTAACACTCAGCGCAACACTGTTTGCCATTTTATTCGAGCCGCACACGCGGATCGACCCAGGCGAGCAGCAGGTCGGCGATGAGGTTGCCAACCAGCAGCAACGCGGACAGCATGACGAGGATCGTTCCGGCCAGGTACATATCCTGCGAACGCAACGCATCGAGGTAAAGGGGACCAATCGTCGGCAGGCTCAAAATGATCGCAATCAGCGTTTCACCGACCACCAGCGCCGGCAGCAGCGTCCCAAGCGACATGACCAGCGGGTGGATAGCGTTGCGCACGGCATGCTTCCAGATGACGGTCGACTCTTTCAATCCCTTCGCGCGCGCCGTCTGGATGTACTGCATATTCAGCACATCGAGCAGATTAGCGCGCATCACGCGCGTCAAACCGGCAGTCGCTCCAATTGCCAGGACAACGATCGCAATCCAGACGTGGCGAATAAAGTCCCACAGTTTGGCAAGGCTCCAGGGCGCGTCGGCATACTGCGGCGAGAAGAGACCGCCAATCGGTTGATCCCACAGGCGTGACGCTGTAATGAGCAAAATCAGCGCCAGCAGGAATCCGGGGATGGAGAGTCCTAAAAACTGGACAAAGGTGATCAAATAATCTGGCCAGGTGTAACGATGGGTTGCCGAGTAGACGCCAATCGGAATCGCAACCAGCCAGGTGAAGAGGAGCGCCGTCAACGACAAGCCAAACGAAATGCCCAAACGGTTATAGATACGCTCGGCAACTTTCTGATCGGTCTCGAATGAGGTGCCAAAATCGCCCTGCAACGAGCGTGAAATCCACTTCCAGTATTGAACATAGAATGGATCATCGACGCCGTAGCGATCACGCAAAGCCTGGATCATCGATTCGGGGAGGTTTCCGCCCTGCATCCGCAGACGCTGAATCTGCACATCAAGAATCGATCCTGGCGGCAACTGAATGATCCAGAATCCCACAAAGGAAACGACTATCAACAAAAAGAACATGTTGACCAGGCGTCGGGCAATGAAGTTGAGCATCTTCGCCTCACTCTGTTGACAGATAGATACCCGAAGGGTGGGGTCCGAGCCTCGCGCTGTGCATCAAATACTTGCCCGCCTGAGCGATGTGCCGGGAAGAGCGCCGATTGCCGCTTCCGGCGGGGGGTGTATCAGGGACCGACCCCGCCTCCCGCAGACTTCAACAGCGCCTGCGGGAGGCGGAGCGCGCCTCAGAAACTACGCCGTATGCGCCTCAGGATTATCCCAGTACCAGGTCTCCGGGTCATAGGTCGCCGGAGAGGGGATGATCCACGGATTGACGAAACCGCCCAACCCTTCCTTCAAAAGGTCATCGCGGGTCGGCACGTTCATCAACCCCTTCTTCACCAAAATGATGCGCGGCGGGTTTGCGATCGTCCCGGTAAAGAACGGACCCTCCTCGATGTGGACTTTGATCATATCCCACACGAGTTGGTGGCGCTTCATCGCATCTGGCTCCACCTTGCTCTTGTCGAACAGTTCGTGAAGCTTGCCAATCGCCGGCATATAGTCCGGCTCGCCACGATTGATGCGCGGCGGGTTGCGGTCCCATGGGTTCTTATCCAGTTCCTCCTTCTCCGACGCAGTGCCGCGCAGCGTATACCCGCGACCGTGCAGCGGCGCCCAGCGCTCGGTCTCATCCGCCACCAGCCAGGAGGGGAAGACCAGGTGGTTGGGACCGTCGCCGACCTCCCAGGTGGTCTTCATCGGCAACTCGCCGGCGCGCCACTTCTCGTCGGCGCCCTCACCCGGAATAGGTGTCAGCACCGCATCGATCCCGATCGCCTGCCAGTCGCGCGCCAGGCGCTCGTTCTTCGACAGGTGCTCACCGCCGGGCGCCTGATCGGCGCCATAGGTGATCTGAATCTGAAGCGGACTGCCGTCCGGCATCGTGCGCTTGCCATCAGGTCCCTTCTTGTAGCCGGCTTCGTCCAGAATCTGTTCAGCCAGCGCCGGATCGTACTTCACGTAGCTATCGCGCCAGGCGGCATACACCTGCTTGCCCTGATCGTTGATGTTGTACTCGATGGCCTTGGGGCTGAAGGTGCCGGTCGTCAGTTCGCCCAACCCGAAATAGACCGCTTTCTGCACATCGGCGCGATTGTAAGCGTGTGACAGCGCCTGGCGGAACTTCGGATCGCGGAACACGGCGCGCATCTTCGGGTCCTTGAAGTCCATGTTGAAGAAGTAGAGCGAACCGGTGCCCGAACCCGAGTCCCAGAAGCGCACCTCGAGACCGCTCTTGGCTTCGGCGTCGCGCAACGACTGCACATCCGCCAGACCCTGGCTGTGGAAGTGCGCATGATCGGCGCGCCCCTCGGTGTACGCCAGTTTCTCGATCTCCTTGTCCTTGACCGCCGTCACAATGATCTGGTCGATATACGGCAACTGGTTGCCTTCCTTATCGACCGCCCAGTAGTACGGGTTGCGCGACCAGACAGCGCGGACGCCCTCCTCGAAGATATCCAGTTTCCAACCGGTCAGGCGCGGGCAGTCGGGGTTGTTGTGGTTGAACTTGCGCTGATGCTCTTCCCAGTCCTTATACTTATCGGGGTTGAGCACCGGGTTGAACTGCTCCATGTAGTGACGTGGCATAACCCAGGCCGGACCGATGAACATGTTGACCCACATTGCCAGACGGTCCGCCGTGAGCGGCGCCGGCGCGTCGAACACCATCTCGAAGGTGTAATCATCCGGCGCATTGAGTGTCATCAGGGTGCCGGTGCCGGAGCGCGCCTCGTCAGGCGGGCTGTTGATCGGCTTGAGACCGGCGGGGTACTCCTTCTCCTTGCCGTTGCCGCCGACCGTGTACTCCCACCAGTACATAATGTCTTTGGTGGTGAAGGGTTGACCGTCACTCCACTTGATCCCTTCGCGGATCTTGAACGTCCACTTGCTCGCGTCGGCATTCGATTCCCAGCTTTCGACGAAGCCTGGACCAATCGCCAGACCATCCTTAAGCCAGCGCAGCGGCGACGAGCCATACTGCATCTCGTGGATGAAGCCGGTGATACCCCAGTTGTTGTTGTAGGTCTTCTTCAGCACGCCGCCGTACTTGCCAACTGTGAGCCAGGAGTGTGGCGGAGTGTAGGGGTTCTTCGGCAGGCGCTCGTCCACCGGCGGCAGTTTACCTTCCTGCACCAGTTTTGCCAGCATCGGCGCTTCTTTGTATTGGGTCGTCACCGGGGGAACAGCTGTTGCGGCTGGAGGAGTGGTTGGAGCGGGCGCCGCTGGCGCTGTGGTCGGTTGAGGCGCGGCGGGCGCTGTCGTCGGTGCGGTGGCAGGCTGACCGCCGCCGCCACAGGCGGCAATCGCTGCGCTTGCCGCCGTCACAGCGGACAGGCGCAGGAATGTGCGCCGGTTGAGCTTTCGAGCGTTGCTCACGTGGTACCTCCTTGTCAGAGCATCTGTACGTTGTTGACTTTAAACCGTGGAATAGCATCCGGGGGTCGATGCTCGCCGTTGGCGGAGCACACACCGTTTAAGGGTCTACACCATTGTTACCCCTTTCCAGGTTTTTGTGCACGGCATTCATAAAGTATTGTATCGCTGTTTCGAGAGGCTGTCAAACTGAACCGGTCAACCTGTGAAGAGAGGCGCATTCCTGCATCAGCCCCGCAATCACGGGGCTTCATAGCACGGTCGTTGCCATCCCCATGTGCTGCACTCTGCCCGTGCCCTGAGCCGGGTGCGAGAAGGGTGCGCGTATGAGCGTAGCAGGCATGCATGTCCGCCGCGCGTGGGGGTGCCGTCCCACGGTCCCACGGTCCCACGGTGGGCGCGCCAGTGTGCGCGGTCATTGCGAGACCGGCGCAGCCGGTCAAAGCAATCCCCTCACCCCCGCCCCTCTCCCGCGCGCAGGGGCGGGGAGACCGGCGCCGCGCGTGGGGGTGCCGTCCCACGGTCCCACGGCGGGCGCGCCGGTGTGCGCGGTCATTGCGAGACCGGCACTGCCGGTCGAAGCAATCCCCTCACCCCCGCCTCTCTCCCGCGCGCAGGAGCGGGGAGACCGGCGCCGCGCGTGGGGGTGCCGTCCCACGGTCCCACGGCGGGCGCGCCGGTGTGCGCGGTCATTGCGAGACCGACGCAGCCGGTCGAAGCAATCCCCTCACCCCCGCCCCTCTCCCGTGCGCAGGAGCATGGAGACCGGCGCCGCGCGTGGGGGTGCCGTCCCACGGTCCCACGGCGGGCGCGCCGGTGTGCGCGGTCATTGCGAGACCGGCGCAGCCGGTCGAAGCAATCCCCTCACCCCCGCCCCTCTCCCGCGCGCAGGAGCATGGAGACCGGCGCCGCGCGTGGGGGTGCCGTCCCACGGTCCCACGGCGGGCGCGCCGGTGTGCGCGGTCATTGCGAGACCGGCGCAGCCGGTCGAAGCAATCCCCTCACCCCCGCCCCTCTCCCGCGCGCAGGAGCATGGAGACCGGCGCCGCGGGAGCGGGGAGACCGGCGCAGCCGGTCGAAGCAATCCCCTCACCCCCGCCCCTCTCCCGCGCGCAGGGGCGGGGAGACCGGTGCCGCGCGTGGGGGTGCCGTCCCACGGTCCCACGGCGGGCGCGCCGGTGTGCGCGGTCATTGCGAGACCGGCACTGCCGGTCGAAGCAATCCCCTCACCCCCGCCTCTCTCCCGCGCGCAGGAGCGGGGAACCGGCGCTGCGCGCCGGTGTGCGCGCGGGGGTTCGGTCCGTCCTCCTGGGTGGGATTGAGATCTGCCCCTGCCTGCCGACTTGTGTCCGTGCCGCACCTGCCCACAGACTCAGAATCTTACGCCAAGCGCCTGTTCGATCCAGGCGATCCACGGCAGGCGCCGTTGTTCTGTCAATTCGGGCAATGGCTCACGATAGATCTCAAACGCGCGCACGGTGAAGAAACAATCCTTCTTCCAGCCACGACAATCGAGCCGTCCAATTACTGTACCTTTGTTGGGGGTTACGATCAGGAGATTGGCGCCGTAGGTGATGTCGTTGACGGTGTCGGGCCAGGTGCGCTCGATTAAGACGCTCTCGTAGGCAATGCCACGTTGATCGAGCACATATCCGATTGCGTCGGAGAACGTGGCGAAACTCCGCGGGCGCAGAAATACCGCCGCAAGCGCCAGCGCCACACAACTCAGGATGCACGCGGCAATGACGAGTATCGGCAGAACGTGTTTTGTGAGGTTTCGCACAGATGTCAATGGTCAGGCGCTTCCACGTTCGACAAGGAACGTTCAACGCGCTACAGGCGCGATTTCAGCCAGACGTTGCATCCAAACCATCCACGGCAACGGTCGCGCGGCGCTGATGTCGGGAATTGGCTCGCGGTCGATCGCAAGGCGCGCAATGGTCACCCGGCAACGACGGCGGTCATCGGCGCACTCGAGACTGCCGGGAACGACAGCGCCGCCGGGGAGCGTAACGCTGACTGCGGCGCTGTACGGGTAAACCGACGGTCCATACGCATAGTAGTTGACTGCTGCGGGCCAGACCTGTGCAGTAACAATGCGTTCGTGCGCAATCCCGCGTTGTTCGAGCACGAAGGCAATGGCATCTGCATGGCTAGTAATCGGGCGTGGGCGCAAGGCGACCAAAAGCGCTCCTGCGAGGAGGCAGGCGGCGGTTGAGGCGCTGAT
This sequence comes from Roseiflexus castenholzii DSM 13941, assembly GCF_000017805.1. Taxonomy (GTDB): domain Bacteria; phylum Chloroflexota; class Chloroflexia; order Chloroflexales; family Roseiflexaceae; genus Roseiflexus; species Roseiflexus castenholzii. The sequence continues at coordinate 3,122,010 of NC_009767.1, forward strand.
CAGGATGAATGTGTATCTGGAGGGTCGCATAGAGATTGGGAACTGAGAACCGCGAACCAGGTGAGCGCGCCGGCGATGTGCCGTTCGCCTGTCGCATGGGCGCGCCAGCAGTGCGCCCCTACTTATTCATCTTTCGTGTGACCTCGTCTGACTCTTTCTTTCTTCGGCAAGCCGGTCTTCTTCGTCAAGTCACGGTCGGTGGCGAACCAGAGTTCGGGCGGGATGTTGAAGAGCGCAAAGGCGTAGTTGCCCATGGGCAGCCAGTACTCCCATTCTTCTGGCGTGCGCCCCTGGTAGGTCAGCACAATCTGCCACTGCGCAACATACATGATCCACACCTTGCGCTTTCGTATTTCATCACCGTCGCGGAACGTGTAGATTCGCTCGAACTTAATCAGATTGCCGTAGGTGTCGTCAGAACTCGACTCGATAACGCACTCTGGAAGTTGCGCCAGGCCCTCGGCGATACCCTTCTGAAGCAGCGGCAGGTCTTCCGCGACCGCTTCGGCTTCAAGTTGACGCACCCAGGCAGAGAAGAAGGTCTGCGGATTCTCGCGTTCAGGCGAAAACATCACTCCTTCGAGACCGTTATCCAGTTCGAAGCGGTACCAGTCGGAAGGGTACCGAAAGGTAAATCGCCCGTGCGGATCGGCATAGGTGTCAACGCCGATAAAGCGCGGACGCGGCGGACGTTCAGTGCTGGTCATAGGACTGCTCGTTTCTTTCTTCAGGCAGCGCATTTGCTGTGCTGTGGGTCAGGTGTGGAGAATCTGCGTCTCGGTAGCAACGTATGCTACCATGAAAACAGATGCCAGGCAAGAGCAGCAGATGGCGGGACGAAACGCGTCGGTAGCGCACCGAAGGGAGGATGCTAAGACGGTGAAAAACGGAAAAGTTCCCTGATCCCTAACTCTAGTTGCACAATCCCTCTCGAACGTGTATACTAAACGTGTGCATGCGGTGCAGAAGCGGGTTCGCGCCGCAATGGTGCGCCGGGAGGGGGTGAACGGGTTGTTCTTCCGCACCGAAAGAGTGATCTGGTGCGTGTAGATATTCCGAAGCTATGCGAGTAGAACGACGCGACGGTGAAACCGTCGATCAATTGCTTCGTCGCTTCAACAAAGTTGTCGTCGCTGAGCGCATTACCAAAACGTTCCGTGAGAAGATGCACTTTGTTTCCGAAAGCGAAAAGCGCAAAGAGAAACGTCGCCGCGCTGAGCGCAATCGCCGCAAGAAGGCGTTACAGCAGGCTCAGTAGAGGGAGTGACGCACGATATGGCGCAGAGCGCCGGGTTTTTTGCCCGGCGCTCTGTGCTGCCTGATGAGTATGCTATAATGCAACGAATGGTACAAAACTATGGCGGCTGCTCTGATCGACAAACTTGCCAGCATCACGGCGCGTTACGATGAACTGCTCGATCTGATGGCGCAACCCGATGTTGCGACCGATCCGGTGCGGTTGCAGCGGTATGCGCGTGAGCAGCGCGAACTTGAACCGCTTGTCGAGGCATATCGCGCGTACCGTGATGTGGAGCGTCAGATTGAGGATACGTCGTTCCTGCTGGAACACGAGACCGACCAGGACGTGCGCCAATTGGCGCAGGACGAACTCGATCATCTGCTGGAGCGGCGTGCGCAACTCGAGCAGCAAATCAAGGTCTTATTGCTCCCGCGCGACCCGAATGACTCGAAGAATGCGATTATGGAATTGCGGCAGGGTGAGGGCGGCGATGAAGCGGCGTTGTTTGCCGCCGACCTGTTCCGCATGTATACGCGCTACGCCGAGCAGCGCGGCTGGGATATCGAAGTGATCAGCGCCACCGAAAACGGGCCGGGCGGCTATAAAGAGATTATTTTTGAGGTCAGGGGCGAAGGCGCATACAGCCGCCTCAAGTACGAAGGTGGCGTTCATCGCGTGCAGCGCGTGCCGGCCACGGAAGCGCGCGGGCGGATCCATACTTCGACGGCGACCGTGGCGGTGCTGCCCGAAGTCGAAGAGACCGACATCGAGTTGAACCCGTCCGACTACCGGGTTGATGTGTTCCGTTCGGGAGGGCATGGCGGGCAGGGCGTCAACACGACCGACTCGGCCGTGCGGATTGTCTATAAGCCCGGCACGCCGGAAGAAATTGTTGTCACCTGCCAGGATAGCCGTTCGCAGTTGAAGAACAAGGCATCGGCGCTGGCAGTTTTGCGCGCGCGTCTCTATGCTCGCGAAGAAGAGAAGCGCCGCAAAGAGTTGGGCGAGACACGTCTGGCGCAGGTCGGCGCCGGTGAACGCGCCGAGAAGATTCGCACCTACAACTTTCCTCAGGACCGGGTGACCGACCATCGTATCGGACAGAACTTCTCTAATCTTCCGGGTATTCTTGATGGCGATCTCGACCGTCTGATCGATATGCTGATCATTGCCGACAACGCCGAGCGTCTCGAGTCCGTCGCAGCCCGGTAAAGAGATGGAAGGGGGGCATCTCGACCGGCCGCCAACGCACTGCGCGCCTCGCTTGCGCATGCCCTCTATGAGACCGGTCGTTGCCCTTCGCTTCGCTCAGGGTCAACTCAGCGAGGAATCCGAGCGGGTTCGCGCACGACCCCTCGCTCTGCTCGGGGTGACCATGCTGGATGTTCACAGGGAATTGGTATTATATGGTGAATCGAATAATCGCTACGGACCTGCCCGCCCCGCGCGATGAATATTGCCGGCTGCGGGAAGCGATGCTCGCCTTCGCGGGATCGCGCACAATGGCTCGCAATCCATGAGTCGCCAGCCTGAGCGCTGCGGCAAGGGCGCGACGCCGTACCGTGCATGCTCAGACCTCTGTCGCCGGCGAGAGAAACGAGGTGATCGTGAGCGCGCAGCAGCAACGTATCTCGGCGCTCGATGAGTTTATCGTCCGCATGCCCAAGGTCGAACTGCACCTGCACCTGGAAGGCGCTATTCGCCCTGCCACCCTGCTGGCGCTCGCCGAGCGCAATGGCGTGGATCTGCCGGCACGTGACGAAGCGGGGGTGGCGCAACTCTTCACCTATCGCAACTTCCACGAATTTCTGACCGTCTTCATGGTCCTGGCGCGATCATTGACGACCGGGCGCGATTTCGAGCAGGTCGCTTACGAATTGGGAGTGCATCTGGCGGAACAGAATGTGCGCTACGCCGAGGTGATGATTTCACCGGTACAGTACCACCGGCGCGCCCTCGATCTCGACGAGGTGGTGCAAGGAGCAGCGGCTGGATTTATACGCGCGGCGCGTGAGTACAATGTTCGTGTGGGGCTGGTGTTCGATTATGGACGACAGTTCGGCGTCGATCTGGCCTGGAATCTGCTGGAAAGCGCCATTCGCAACATGAAACACGGCGTGGTGGGATGGTCGATTGGCGGCGACGAGATTAACCATCCGCCGGAGCCGTTTGCCGAGGTCTTCGCTGCTGCGCGTCGCGCAGGCTTGCAGGTGATGGCGCATGCCGGAGAAGTGGTTGGTCCCTTGAGCGTCTGGAGCGCCATCGAGACGCTCGGCGCGCGACGCATCGGGCACGGCATCCGCAGCATCGATGATCCGGCGCTGGTGGCGTACCTGCGCACCCACAATGTTGTTCTCGATGTTTGCCCCACCAGCAATATCCGAACCGGCGCCGTTTCTTCGCTCGATGCGCATCCGTTACGGCGTCTCTTTGATGCCGGCGTGCCCTTAACGCTCAATACTGACGATCCGGTGTTTTTTGGAACGACCCTGTGTCGTGAGTATCGTCTGGCAGTTCAGCACTTCGGCTTCACCGCCGATGATCTGGTGCGCCTCACGCTAACCGGCGCGCACGCCGCATTCCTGCCCAAAGCGGATCGCCTGGCGCTGGCGCGTGAACTCGAACGAGAGATTGCAGATCTGCGCGCAGACTTGGGCGTATAATACTCCATTGCATCAGGATACGCTAGCGGTTGCCGCCTGGATTGAACAATCTGACCTGATCGGCATCGTCAACATCGGATAGTAACTGCGTGATGGTGTAGTACAGCACAGGATGCATCAGATTGGGCGCAATTTCAGCCAGCGGCTTCAGGACGAATGCGCGTTCAGCCAGGCGCGGATGCGGGATGGTCAGTTCGAGCGACTCCATCTGCACTGTGCTGTAAAGGAGAATATCAAGATCGATAGGACGCGGACCGTACTGAATGCCTCGACGCCGCCCCATTGCGCGCTCGATCTTCTGAAGTTCGGCAAGGAGTTCCAGTGGCTTGAGCGTGGTATGCCCCTCGAGGACGGCATTGATAAATGCATCATCGCTGACATAGCCAGGCGGCGCATGGACATACAAGTGCGAGACGCGAGTCACGTCGATGATCCGGCTTAAACGCTCAACCGCTTCGCGCAATCGCGCAACGCGATCGCCGAGATTGCTGCCAAGCCCAATGTACACGGTGGTGCTGCGCATCGTCACACTGTCGCATATAATCACCTCCAGCATACCATAAGACCATCGATCTTGCTGGAAGCGTGGATTGAGCCGTTCCCTGCCCGATCTGACCGAACCAGAGAAAGGAGAACAACCATGTCGTCGGTCGAACACAGCATCTTCATCAACGTGCCGGTCGATACCGTGTTCGAGGCGCTGCTGCGCGTCGAGGACGCACCAAAATGGGTTGTTGGACTTGAGGAGGTGCATGATGTCACCGGACGCGCCATTGGCGACACCTTTGCGTGGACATTCAAAATGGCAGGGACATTGACTTTTCGCGGCAAAACAACGTTTGCCGCTATCGAACCGGGACGCTACCTGCGTGAAGAGGGCAGCGGCGATCTGTCGAATGTCTGGTCGTGGCGGTTGACGCCGGAAATGAGCGGCACACAGGTGCATGTGCGTATCGATTACACCGTTCCGGGTGGCGCATTGATCGGCGGCATTCTCGATAAACTGTTCGTCGAGCGCCAGAACCAGAAGGACCTGGAGCAGTCGTTGAGCAATCTGAAGCAGATGCTCGAAGGGTAGCGCATATGGGCGAAAAGCAAATCCTCGATGCCGACGACATTCGCCGCGCAATGACGCGCATTGCGCACGAGATTGTCGAGCGCAACGCTGGTGTGCGCGATGTGGCGCTTGTCGGCGTCCGGCGGCGCGGCGTTCCCCTGGCGCTGCGTCTTGCAGCGGCGCTGGAAGAGATCGAAGGAGTCCGCGTACCGGTCGGAATTCTCGATATTACGCTGTACCGCGACGATCTCGGCATTCGTGGACCGGCGCCGGTCGTGCATGCGACCGACATCCCCTTCGACATCAATGGGCGCACGGTAGTTCTGGTGGATGATGTACTGTATACCGGGCGAACCGTGCGCGCGGCTCTTGATGCGCTTACCGATTTTGGCAGACCGGCGCGCATTCAACTGGCAGTGCTGATTGATCGTGGCCATCGTGAACTGCCGATCCGCGCCGATTTTGTGGGCAAAAACGTTCCGACATCGCGGGATGAACGGATCGCCACACGCCTGCACGAGGTCGATGGCGGTGTGGATGGCGTCTTCATCGTGCGTGTTTCGGAGAGCACAACGGAATAAGGAGCCGGTTATGAGCGTACCTGCGGCAGCAGGAGCCGCCAGACATCGTCGACGCCACGTGCTTGATCTCGATGATTTCTCTGCGCAAGAAATCGATGAAATCCTCGAAACTGCCGTCAGCATGAAAGAGGTGCTCGGGCGTGCCATCAAGCAGGTGCCGACGCTGCGCGGGAAAACCATTGTCAACATGTTCTTCGAGGAAAGCACCCGCACGCGCATCTCGTTTGAACTTGCCGGAAAAGCGCTTTCCGCGAATGTCGTGAATTTTACCGCGCGTGGCAGCAGCGTGGAGAAAGGCGAGTCGCTGATCGATACGGTGCGCACGCTTCAGGCGCTCGGCGCTGATATGCTGGTCATGCGCCATAGTGAATCGGGCGCGCCCTATCTCGTCGCACAACACTTCCACGGGTCGGTCATTAATGCCGGTGACGGACGGCACGCGCATCCGACTCAGGCGCTGCTCGATCTGTTTACCGTGCGGCAGCGTCTGGGACGCATCGAGGGGTTGAAGGTCGTGATTGTCGGCGATATTCTGCACAGCCGCGTCGCCCGGTCCGATCTCTGGGGGTTTACCCGGATGGGAGCATTGGTGACGCTCTGCGCCCCACAGACGTTGATCGGTCCCGAGGCGTTCTGGAAAGCGACCTGGCCCGATCTGACGATCACCAGCAACCTTGATGAGTGTGTCCGAGACGCTGATGTGATCATGACGCTGAGGTTGCAGAAGGAACGGATGGAAGCAGGATTGCTCCCTTCGCTGCGGGAATACACCCGCTTTTTTGCGATCACTGCCGAGCGCGTGGCGCGCGCCGCGCCGCACTGTCTGGTAATGCATCCCGGACCGATGAACGAAGGCGTCGAGATTATGCCCGATGTGGCCGTATCGGCGCAATCGGTCATCGAAGAGCAGGTCGCCAACGGCGTGGCGGTGCGGATGGCATTGCTGTATCGTCTCTCCGGCGAGTAAAGCGAGTTTCTATGCGGTATCTGATCAAAAATGGTTCGATCATCGATCCGGCACGGCGCGTCGCTACGATTGGCAATGTGCTGGTTGAGAACGGCAAGGTCATTCAGGTCATTGATCTTGCCGATCTGACGGTGGCGCCGGAACCGCTCGATGACCATACCGAGGTGATCAACGCCCGCGGCGCGGTGATCGCCCCCGGATTCCTCGACCTGCACGCCCATGTGCGCGAACCGGGAGAGGAACACAAAGAAACGGTTGAAACTGCCACAAAAGCGGCAGCAGCCGGCGGATTCACGACGCTGTGCGTGATGCCGGATACCCGCCCGGCGATCGACTGCGCTGCCGTTGCGCGTCAGGTGCGCGAGATCGCCCGGCGTCGCGGTCTGGTGCGTATCGAACCGATTGGCGCTATCACGCTTGGGCGCGCAGGTCAGACGCTCACCGAAATGGCGGAACTCGTCGAAGCAGGGTGTGTCGGTTTCTCCGACGAAGGCAACGCTGTGGCGGATGCGGCAGTGATGCGTAATGCGCTGGCATACGCAGCGATGCTTGATGTGCCGATTATGGCGCACTGCGAAGATGTGCGCCTGACCCGCAACTGGGGCATGCACGAGGGTGCGGTCAGCATTCGTTTGGGTTTGCCGGGGTATCCCGCCGCTGCGGAAGAGGTGATGGTTGCGCGCGACATTGCGCTGGCTGAAATGACCGGCGCTCATCTGCATATCTGCCACGTCAGCACGGCCGGCAGTGTGGCGCTCATTCGCGCTGCCAAAGCGCGTGGCGTGCGGGTGACTGCTGAGGTGACGCCCCATCACCTGACGCTTACCGATCAGTGGGTGCTCGGAAATCTCGCCGCAGTGCGCGGCGGGGCAAAGGCGGGACAACGCAGCAGTCGTGAGCAGAGTGAGATGAGCGATGATGGACTTGATCTCCCTTCGCGCCTTAAACCAACGCTTCTGCCTCCCTATCATACCTCAACTCGCGTTCGTCCGCCGTTGCGCACGGAACAGGATATCGAGGCGCTGATCGAAGGATTGCGCGATGGCGCCATCGATGCTATCGCGTCCGATCACGAACCGCAGAGCGCCGTCGAGAAAGCGTGCGAATATCGCCTGGCAGCGCCGGGGATCAGCAGCCTGGAGACCGCCCTGGGGCTTGCGCTGACACTTGTTCATCGCGGCAAACTCGATCTGGTCGATCTGGTCGCCAAGTTTACTGAGGGTCCGGCAACGGTGCTGGGGCGCGCGCCGGCAACCCTGCGTCCCGGTTCGCCCGCCGACATCGTGATTTTCGACCCGGACTCGCCGTGGACGGTCGAGCCAGAGAAGTTCTTCTCGAAAGGGCGCAATACGCCGCTTGTCGGGCAGCGTCTCAAAGGTCAGGTGATGCTGACGATGTGCCGTGGGCAGATTGTCTTCCGGCGCGGCAACTTCGGCGTTGGCACCGGCGCCTTGCAGCAGGCGTCGCGGCTGGAAGGCATTCTCGGTGGTGAGAACGAGGAATAATGGCGCGCCAGCATACGTTGGAGATCACCGATCATCGTCGGGTGACGCCGCGCCTCCGTTGGCTGGCGTTACGCGCCCCCGACCTGGCGCGGGATGCGCGTCCCGGCCATGCGCTGCTGGTGTGGTGCAATGATCCTGGAGACGCATATCGCTTGCTGCGCCGACCGCTGTTCATCGCTGCGGCGCTGCCTGAGATCGGGCAGGTGGCGTTGCTCTACGAACCGGACGAGCCAGGGCTGGCGTGGCTGGCGCGGCGCACGCCGGGGGACACGCTCGATGTGGTCGGGCTGTGCGGACGCGCGCTCCTCTTCACCGATCGCCAGCGCAATCTGCTGCTAATCGGCGCGGGCGTTGGGCTGGCTGCATTGCTCTTCGTTGCGCGCACTGCTCCGCTCCATACCGCTGTTACGCTGATCGCCATTGCCGGCGACCAGGATGGTCTCCCACCACCATTTTTGCTGCCCTCTGCGGTTGAGTACGAGACTGTTGTGAATGCCAGCCTGACCACAGCGGTTGCAGAGGCGCTTCAACCGGCACGCGGAACCTCGCCGCTGGCGTGGGCTGATGCGGTCGTCGCGGCATTGCCGCACCACGCGCTTGCAGCGCTGGTACAGCGCATTCGAGCGGTGCGATTGCGCCAGCCGTCTGGATTTGCGCATGCGCTCATCGCGTCGCCGCCAGGATGCGGGTTCGGCGCATGCGGCGTGTGCGCCGTCGAACTGCGCAGCGGCATACGCTTGCCGTGCGTTGAGGGTCCCTGGTTCGATCTGCGTGATGTCAGGGAGTTCTGATTCGCATGATCTCTCATCTGGGCGATCCTATGCAACCACCGGCCGGTCAGGAATGCGCCGATCTCGCGGGCGTCCACATCACCCAGACGATGCATCTGACTCAACCACAGCCTGACACCGCGTGTAGCGGACGCGGCTGCGCCGTGCGCCAACATTCGCGGTTTCCAGGCAGTGGTGGTTTCGCCAGCCATGGCCGTTGAACGGCGACGCCGCGCCGCTGTCGCTAGCGTTGGGCGCTACACTGCGATATGCATTGAAAAAACATGCTTAAGGCATTGCTACTGGAATCTTTCCGAGTACTCCGAGTTGCATACGGATACCTATTCTCAAGCAGGGGTCTCTTGATCTCTGGCAACCAGGCAGTTCCGGTCGTCAGGCAGTCCAAGAAAGATGATATGATAAGAATAGTGGTGTCCGGCAATGCGAAACATACCGATGATTGCCTCAGACTGAAATTGGAGAGAAGTGGTTCATCTAGAATGAACCTGGTGGCACGTTCGTTTCCTGGGTTGGTGTCACGGTCTGATACCAATGACCTGTGACCATCCGGCATGGTCACTCCGAGCAGTGCGAGGGGTCTTGCGCGACCCGCTTAGATTCCTCGCTGCGTTTACCCTGAGCGAAGCGAAGGGCTCGGAATGACAAGTCGCTGCGTTTATCCTGAGCGAAGCGAAGGGCTCGGAATGACAAGTCGCTGCGTTTACCCTGAGCGAAGCGAAGGGCTCGGAATGACCCGCATGCGGCATCTTCAATCGTCATTGGTATGATGCGCCTTGTGAGTCTGCCTGCACTGTGCGGAAATCCTTTGGATTCGGATCTTGATCTGCCAGACGGTTGCGTATGGGCCGGCAATTGCGACGGTTGGCGCCCTTATTTGCGCGTGACTGGCGCCATGTTCGGATATTCTGGAGACGATATTGCTCTACCATCTTATCCGCCCTCTTCTGTTCCGGCTCGATGCCGAGCGCGCGCACGACGTGGTGACGGCGATGTTCCGAGCGACGAGCCGGATGCCGTTGCTGCCGCGGTTGATCAGTGCGCTGTATGCCTGGGACGACCCCGCACTGATGGTTGAGTGGGCGGGGTTGCGCTTCGCCAGTCCGCTCGGCGTCGCAGCAGGATTCGATAAGCGCGCCGACCTCGTCGATGCACTGGCGCTGCTTGGGTTCAGCCACGTCGAAGTCGGTACGGTCACGCCGCGTCCTCAACCGGGCAACCCCGGTCCACGCCTCTTCCGCCTGCCGGAGGATATGGCGTTGATCAATCGCCTCGGCTTCAACAGCCATGGCATGGTCGCTGTGGCAAAGGCGTTGCGCGCGCGCCGATCACGTCGGGTCATCGTTGGTGTCAATATTGGCAAAAACCGCGATACGCCGCTGGAGCGCGCGGTCGAAGATTATGCCGCGACCTTCGTGGCGCTGGCGCCGCTTGCCGATTATGTGGCGGTCAATATCTCGTCGCCGAATACGCCGGGGCTGCGTCGCCTCCACGAACGCGCGGCGCTCGAGGAGTTGCTGCGTGAACTGATGCGCCTCAACCACGGTCTGCTGTATCCGCGCCCGATTGCGCTGAAGATCTCGCCCGACGAAACCCTGGATCAGATCGAAGAGGTGGTGCGCGCCGGGTGTGAGGCTGGTGTCGCTGCCTTCATCGCCACCAATACGACCCTGGCGCGTGAGGGGCTGCGTAGTCGACTGGCGAATGAAACCGGTGGGTTGAGCGGTCGTCCGCTGGCGCCGCGCGCGCGTCAGGTGATCCGTGCGATCTACCGCCTGACCCGCGGGACGCCGCCGGTGATCGGTGTCGGCGGTGTTCTGACTGCCGATGACGCCTATGCGCACATTCGCGCAGGGGCGCGCCTGGTCCAGCTCTACACCGGCATGGTGTACGCCGGCCCCGCCATTGCCCGCGAGATCAAGCGCGGTCTGGCGCAGTTGCTGCGCCGCGACGGGTTTGTGAGTGTGACGCAGGCAACGGGGGTGGATGCGGAGTGGGAGGGTGCGATCAGGCAGCGGGGGTGATCGGGTGCGGGCGGGTCTGAGACCCGCCCGCCCGCGGGAGAGGGGCGCCGGTCGCCCCTCTCCCGCGGGCGGGCGGAGCGGAGCACGGGCGGGTCTCCCCTCTCCTGCGTGCGGGAGAGGGCAGGGGGGAGGGCAAAGCGATGGTGTTGGTCTCATACCAATGACCTGTGAACATCCGGCATGGTCACTCCGAGCAGAGCGAGGGGTCGTGCGCGACCCGCTCAGATTCCTCGCTGAGTTTACCCTGAGCGAAGCGAAGGGCTCGGAATGACACGCATGCGGCATCTTCAATTGTAATCGGTCTCATCCTTTCCCAATGATCACCTCACGCACCTGCACGTCGCGCAGGCGCTCCGGCAGCACGGCGACGCCTGTGCCCGGTGTATCGGGCACGGTGATCGTCGAGTCGTCGTTCAGCACGAAATCGGGCGCGGCGATGTCGCGGTGATAATAACGCGCCGATGCTGAGATGTCGCCGGGTAGCGCGAAGTTGGGGAGCGCCGCCAGCGCCAGGTTGACCGCGCGCCCGACGTTGGTTTCCAGCATGCCGCCGCACCAGACCGGCACGCCGCGTTCGGCGCACAGGTCGTGGATCTGGCGCGCGGCAGTCAGCCCGCCGACCCGCCCGATCTTAATGTTGATCACCCGGCAGGCGTCGATGTCGAGCGCCCAACGCGCGTGCTCTGGGGAGTGAATGCTCTCGTCCAGGCAGATGGGTGTGCTTATTTGCGCTTGTAATCGCGCGTGGTCCACAATATCGTCGTGGTGGAGCGGCTGTTCGATCAACAACAGGTTCATCTCGTCCAATTCACGAAAGATCGGTGCATCGTCCGGGGTGTACGCCGAGTTGGCGTCCACCTGCAATGCAATATCGGGCCAGCGTTCGCGCACTGCGCGCACCACGGCAACGTCCCATCCTGGCTTGATCTTCAGTTTGATGCGCGCATACCCGGCTGCAACAAACCGCTCGATGCTCGCCAGTTGCGCCTCGAGCGTTAACTCGATGCCTACACTGACGCCAACTGTCACACGATCACGGGTAGCGCCGATGAGACGCGCCAGTGAGACACCGCGCGCTTGCGCATAGAGATCCCAGAAAGCGGCTTCGACGGCGGCGCGCGCCATGGGATGCCCGCGCACCGACGCGAAGCGTTCGACGATCCCTATCGGTTCGGTGATCTCTTGCCCGACGATCATGGGCGCGAGGAAGTCGCTGATGATGTGCCAGGCGGTTCCTATGGTCTCATACGCATACCAGGGACCCGCGCCGGCAACACATTCGCCCCATCCGGTTAATCCGTCGGCGCGCATTTCGATCAGAATGCATGGACGGTGCGTTTCGCGCCCGAAACTCGTCTCGAAGGGCGCAACCAGCGGCATGTCGATGTGGTGCAATGTGATCGACTCGATCTTCATACAACGCTCCAGTGCTGGCGCAGCAGGTAGTAACTGCACGCACCCTCGGAAAGAACATCAACCGCCGTATACCCGCCGGCAAAGGCAGCTTCGCACAGGTCGCGCAACTGCATGCGCCAGGTCAGCGCCTCTGCCGGGCGCATGTGCCTGATCGCCTGAATGTCGGTCGGAAAGCGAATGAGCACACAGTCGCCAGATGGCGCGCGACAGATGCTCGCCGGTGCATCGGCGACGGCGCCAGGAGGCGCTTCGTTCAGCACCGGAATCTCCTGAGCAATGAGCGCGGCGAACGATGGCGCCGGTTCGGCGCGCGCCAGGCGCCGCTCGACATGGCGTGATGCCAGATGCCACTCGACCTCGAAACGATCACTGGGAATGCCGGCATTCAGCCGGTCGCTCATCGCCCCGTACAGATCACGCGCATAAGTACGACAGACCGCGCCGAGTTTCCGAATGTTGAGCCGCGCATTGCGGCTTTGCAGCGGATCGAAGGTCCAGGACATCAGCGTGATGCCTTGCGCCAAGACGCAGTCGCGTTGGCGCCGCTTCAGTTCTTCGCCGATGCCACGATCGCGGTAACGCGGCAGTACGCCAAGCATATGCGAGCAGTGCTTCATCTGACCGGTCGCTGTGAGACCGACAAAACCGAACACGAACCCGACCAGATCATCCGGCGGCGTCAGGTCGGTGTCGAACGCACCAAGCGTCAGACCACCGTTTTTGCCGGCAGTCAGCAGGAGATGGAGTGGGACAATATCGCGCGCATCGCTGCCCCACACCTGCGCCTGAAGGTCCTCAACGGCGCGGTATTCGTCGTGTGTTTCGATGCGGCGGTACACAATCGGCATTCACGCCTCCAGGAACGCCTTCATCGCGGCATTGACCTCATCCGGCGCAACCTGCTGCACCCAGTGCGATGCATGCGGCAGGGAACAGATACGCAGATCAGGAACAAAGCGTTGGGTCTCACGCACCACTTCTGGCGCGAATGCGACATCCTGCTCCCCCCAGATCAGGAGCGTCGGCGCACGGACGCGCATACCTGTGCCGCGAAAGAGGTCGCCGGCGCCGTGGCGACCAATAGCGCGGTAGTAGTTGAGCGCGGCGGTCAGTGCGCCGGGACGTGCCATCGCCTGTTTGTAGCGCCGGATGGTTTCGTTGTCGAACACGGCGCGGTCAATTGGCGTCGAGCGAAAGATGCGGTCGAACGCAGCGCCGTGGTTTGCGCTCAAGATCGCCTCGGGGAGCCATGGGATCTGAAAGAAGAGGATGTAGCGCGAGCGCCGCCGCTGCTCCGGGTTGCGTTGCAGTTCCTCATAGAAACGCGCCGGATGCGGCATATTCAGCGCAATCAGCCGTTCGACCCGTTCTGGGCGTGCAATTGCCAGCGACCAGGCGATCATACCGCCCCAGTCGTGCCCGGCGACGTATGCGCGTTGAAAGCCGAGCGTCTGGATCAGTTCGACGACATCCTGCACCAGCACATGAAGTTCATAGCCGCGCGCCGGTTTCTCGGTTTCATTGTAGCCGCGTAAATCAGGGGCAACAACGGTGTAATGAGCGGCAAACACCTCGATCTGATGCCGCCACGACCACCAGAATTCCGGGAAGCCGTGCAACAGCAACAGCAGTCTGTCGCCATTGCCTGCGCGAACCACATGAAAGCGGATGCCGTTGGCGTTCAGATAGTGATGTTCGAGTGACGCTGGCATAGAACCATTATACAAGAGGCGCGCGGCAGTGTGGGGGCGCCTCCGGTAGGCGCCCGCAGGATGGGACGCTCCTGGTAGGCGCCGACAGGGGTCAGGGCGAAGGGAAAGGGTCTTGCCCAGAACGCCACGAGAGACTGCGCGACGCTTAGCATGCCGACGGGGGCGCAACAGGCAGCCACCCCGCATACATCGGGTGGTCAGACTGAACAGGAAGGTTCACCGGCTGCCTGCGGCGCTGTGAGTCGTAGAGCGCGGTGACAAGTTCGAGTGATGCGCGCGCATCCTGGAGCGTCACCGGCAATTCACTGCCGTTATGCAGCGCATGGTAAAACCGGTAGAACTGACCGGCGTATCCTTCGGGCAGCGGCTCGAACGTCGCCAGCGTTGCTTCGATGAGCGCCGTTTGTTCAGGAGTGTCGCCGACGAACGTCCACGGATCGCCGGAATTGCTGTACGGGCGCGTGTTGCTCTCCGCCACCATACCACTGAAACAGAACCGATGACGGGTCATCTCGGCGCTCGAACCAAGGGTCACCGCGAGCGTCGCCAGCGAGCCATCTGCCATTTCGAGCGCAACCGCAGCTGTGTCTTCGACTTCAATGGCATTGACCAGCGTGGCTGCGCGGCAAAACACGCTGCGAATCGGACCGAGCGCGTAGGTGAGCATATCGTGTGCGTGGATGGCATGCCCCAGCAAAGCGCCTCCCATCTCGGTCGCCCATTTGCCGCGCCAGGGAACATCGTAGTACGACGCGCGCCGCCGCCAGGCGGTTTCGACTGTCGCCAGATAGGCGTGTCCCGCTACACCGCGTTCGATCAACAGTTTGAGTTTTTGCAATCCATGACCAAAGCGGTACTGGAAGATCGGCATCACGCGCCGCCCTGCGGCGGCTTCGGCAGCAATCAGCGCATCTGCCTCGCGCAACGAGCCAACGAGCGGTTTTTCGCAAATGGCGTGCTTGCCAGATGCAAGCACCTGCTGCACCTGCGCGAAGTGCAGCCCCGGCGGCGTGCAAATGTCGATCACATCAATGTCTTCCATCGCGCAGAGATCGGCAAGATCGCCGACCATGCGCGGAATGTCGTGTATGGCTGCGAACTGACGCGCCTTTGACTGATCAATATCACACACTGCCATCAGGCGAAACAGTTCGGGAAGCGTGCGGTACGCCTGCGCATGCATATGACCAATGCCGCAGCCGACAATCGCAACATTGAGAGGTTCGGGCATGGTGCGCTTCTCCCGGATTATTTCAAACGGTGCGCCGCTGCTTCGGCGCGTAACACGAGTTCGGACGCCAGGAAACAGTGTTCCTGCGGCATTGCCGTTTCAGTGCGGTGGAGAATGTCGTAGACCAGGCTGGGACCGTAGGGTAGAGCGACATCACTGCAATCGACGCAGTGTGTTCCTTTCTGATCCACCAGAAACAGATGGTTGCCGCCTGGACGACCGGCGATGTCGATATTCTTGCGCACCTCGATGTATCCTTCCGTGCCGAGCACGATCAGGCGCCCATCACCCCATGTGCCAAGACCGTCCGGTGTATGCCAGTCAACTCGAATGTAGCCGGAAACTTCCAGACCTTCGGGGGTGACGCCGCGCAGCAGCACATCGCCGAAGTCGTCGAACTCAGGGTATTGCGGATGGCGATAATTCGCCACCTGCGCCGTGACGACGTCTGCGCGGGTGGCGCCGGTAAAGAAGAGGAACTGATCTGCTTGATGCGAACCAATGTCGTTGATGATGCCACCGAATCGACTGCGCTGGAAGAACCAGGGAGGGCGAGCAGTCAGATTGACACGGTGCGGTCCCAAGCCGATGGTTTGTACGACTGTGCCGATTGCGCCGGAACGCGCAAGTTCCCCGGCGCGCACGGTCGCCGCATTCTCGAAGCGTTCACTGAAACAGATCGAGTAGATGCGACCGGTTTCCGCCTGAACGCGCCGTGCTTCATCCAGTTGCGCCAGCGTCGTAAAACCGGGCTTGTCCGCCATGTAATCTTTACCGTGACGCATGGCGGCGATCCCCAACGGCGCGCGCTCGTCCGGGATGGCGGCGCTGATGATCAGATGGATCGAAGGGTCTTCGAGAATGGCGCGAGGATCGCTTACCTGCGTCGCCTGCGGATAGGTGCGACCATACTGCGCTGCAAGATCAGGCTCCGCCGCATAGAACGCCACAAGTTCGGCGCCTGCCCGCACGAGTAGATTGGTTTGTCCGTAGATGTGCGCATGATTGAGTCCAATAGCCGCAAAGCGTACCGTTTCGGATGGCATAGGTGCTCCTCTATGCTCAAAGTAGACGGAGAATACTCACGATCAGAAATCCTCCGATCACGCCTCCGGCTGCACGGACGACGCGCCGTGAAAAAGTGCTCTGCTGAACGCCGGTGCGCAGGTAATGTTCCAGCCAGAAGATGAAGATCAGCCAGATGACCCCCAGAAACGGCAGTGATGTCTGGCGGATGGCGCGCGCAACCCACGGATTGGCGCGCAACTCCAGGCTGAGTTCTAACAGCAGGGTATGCGCCTGACTCAGGACCCATCCCGCTCCCAGGATGAGCGCCAGCCAGAGCGCATAGCACACTGCCAGAAGTCGCCAATCAGAGCGTCGAGTGGAAGCGGTCATGGTCTTCTCTCAAAAGCGCGCAGGCAGTACATATGCGCCGATGCTCGTGTCGAAGATGCACTCGCCGCTCACATCGTCGCCATTCCACAGGACACGTGGCGCTGCCCGGCATTCGATGCGCAACGGCGCTGCGCGACGAACCGCAATCACGTCGATGAGCGGACGATCCTCGCAATAGACGGCGACGCGCCCGAACCCGAACGCCGCCGACTCTATCGTCGCCTCTGGCGTCACAAAGCGCCAGTGCGTCTCGTCGTCCGTCGGGTTTGCCGCAGCCCAACGCCCACCATCGTCATCGGCGACCACCCATGCCGGAACTGTGCCGCATGTGAGATGCGCCGAGCCGACTGCAACCCGCCCCTCTGCGGATTGGACAGCGACAGGACTGGCGAGGAGCGGCGGTTGGTAGACCCTGCCGTTGATCCGTCGTTCCAGAAGACGATTGGCACGGAGATCGACCGAGAGTTCGATCAGATCGGCGCCACTGGCGTAGCGCACGGTGCGAACGGCGTCATCGAGACGATCGTCGATAGCGCTCCGCAGGATATGCCGACGAAATGTTGCAAAATCGCCGTATTCGACACGATCGCCGACTTCGACGACGAAACCGGCGCGAATATTCTGGCGGTAGAACGGTCCGCTCAGGCTGGCATACTCCCAGAAACTCTTGGCTTCGCCCTGGTAGTAGTTATAGATCGACAGCACCAGTTCGCCGTTGCGCTCTGACAACAGAATGGGCGCCTCGTCGCCAAGATTCGACGGTTCGAGCGGGCGAAGCGCAATATAGACATCACCATCGGCGATCAGCACCGCATCGTGCGGGTACAGACGGCGTGGCGTCGAACGCAGCGTAATCGGTGTATCGTTAACCCAGACCTCGCTCAACGATGCAGCATCCAGCACATACACCTCGGTTTTCAGGCTATGTACAGGTTCGTGCTGTGGCTCGAGCGCGTAGAGGGCAATGCTTTTGCCATGATGCTGGACGCCCCAGAACTTGCCCTCGTCGTTGAGATTGTTTCCGCGTGACCGATCTGTCGCGTGATAATAACTGCCGAACACCTTTTCGTTGACGATATAGCGCGAAAAGAGCACGCCAACAAGCCGCGGCTCAGGCACGCGATAATACAGGATCAGCCGATCATTTTGCGGATGATGACCGACCGATGCCGTGCCAAGCGCATAGGTTGGCGTCATAAACGTTATCATGTCAATGCCCGTCCCGGTGATCGCCGCCTCGGCGGCGCCGAGTCGTTCCGGCGTCTCATCGGCGGTGATTCGCCTGAACACACCACTGGCGACGGACATCTCGGCGATGCTGAAGCGTTCCGGTTTTTCGCGCAACAACCGTTCCAGATAGCGTGGCAGATGGTAGGGGCAGCGCCCTGCCACAACGCTCCCTTCGTCCTGGCGCTGCGGCGCATACGTCGAGCGGCGCAGCAGACGCTCATCGCCAAGGACGCGGAAGAGCACACGCTTGATCATGCAGATGCCGCCGGTCACATCGTTGTGATAGGCGCGGCTGTGTGGTCCGGCGAGTTGCGCCGTCGGATGGTGATAGTGCAGCGCTGTTTGAATCCAGAGACGTTCTTCCATCACCTGCGCTTTCACCCGGATGACCGGATCGATGGCGCGGTGCGCCAGTTCCGCCAGCGCCGCCAGATCAACAGCCGCATACGTTGGGCTGTTGTACTCCGGTATGCCTCCCGCGCGATTGGTGAACGTGATCCACTCATCGATCCGTTGCCTCCCGCGCTTCAGCAACCCTTCGTCTCCCAACACCTGTCCCGCCAGCACCGTGTTCAGGATATCCAGCAGCGTAATGTTGGTATACCAGACCGCAACGTTCAGGCGCGCAATCTCTGCCACGCCGAGGCGCACTGCATCAAGGAGGTGCGCCCGCAGATCAGGGCTGATCCATTCGCCATAGTCGAGCAACAACGGCAGTATTTGCTCCAGTGCGAACTGAACCGCGTTGAGATCGGTCACGCTGCGGTCTTCGTCCATCCATTTGAAACCGCCATAGTGGATGTGGGCAGGGTTGCGTTCCTGCGCCTGCAACGCGCGCCGGATAATGCGCTCCGCCTTTGGCAGCGCCGCTTCGCCTTCCGCCTGCACCAGCGCGTATGCGTAACCAAACGATTCGCGGATGGGATGGAAGACGCCGGTATCGGTGCGTTGCTCGATCAGACCAGCCTGTTCATCGAAACGTGCATGCCATGCCGCCATGCCTTCGGCAAACAATCGTTTGCCGGTCGCATTCGCGGGGTCTTCAAGGAGAGGATGGGTGAGCATAGCAGTTCCCTGATTGCTTCAAGGACGAAAGGACAACGTAGAGCGCAACGCCAGCACCGGTGCGCCGTGGTTGGCGACGGTGAACGGCGCAACCAGGCGCACCTCTGCGATCAGGCACACCTTTGGCTTTGTCGCTTCGCAGTAGATCAGTGCAATCTCTGCCGTCAGCGTTCCCGCTGCTGTACATGTCGCCGATAGTTCGAGGGGAAAGCGTATCCCGGCAAGCGAGCGGTCTGCATCTGCGGGAAGCGTGATGCCTCCATCGATGCTCCAGCGTACCGACGATGGCGCCAGATCGTTGACTTTGTATCCGGGTGGAAGGACGATGTCGAGTGCGGTCCTGCCCTCACCCGGCGCAACGGCTATTGGCGGCATGATGGTCGGAACCCATCCGTCGGCAATCAGCGCCGTGCGCAGGCGCTCGATGTCGCGCACCACCAGCGTGATCACCTCACCGCTCTGCACATCCGGTATGCGGATGGCATGGTTGTTCGTGTCGGCGATAGAGAGCCGATCCGTCCCGGCAACAAATCGCGCCCGCCTCGTAGAACTGTGGCGCAACGCCATGCCCGTCAACAGCCACAAGCGCCGCCACAGAGAGATGCGCATTGCTTCCTCCCGCCTCACGTAAAATCCAGCCGCAGCACCGTCTCCCACCCGATAATGTCCATCGACGTTGCGCCCATCTCGCAGGTGCAGATCGGGCTGTCATAGTGTTTAAAGCCGTTGAGCGGCTGCTCTTCGTTATTGACCAGCAGTGGTCCTTCCCAACCAAACGCAAGTCGGTCGCCGCGCAGCGTTTCACAGTGCACCCGCAGGTTGTCGAAAGCGACACGGAGCGCCAGCGTTCGTTCCTGAAAAGCGGCAAAATCGCCGTCACGCGCCGCCCGTCCCATCATGCACACCCAGCTATTGGGCCATCCCGGCGAGCGCAGTTCACGAAAGGCATTGCGTCCGGTCGTCACGAGAGTCAACCCATTGGCGGCGGTCAACGCCAGATATCCATTGCCGACTCGCGCAAATGCCCATCCCTCGCGGAGTGCATACTCATCGAAGGCGAAGGTCGGAAAGTACGCATGCGTCCATCCCATCCACTGCGGGTCAACATACGCCTGCGGATGCGCCGAATCGATGTATCCGTCGGGACGGGCATGATCGAACCAGTCGCTGCGCGGCGGAATGTGGTGGATGGCGATCAGCGTTTCGCGCCACTGCGCCACGCGCGGCAATACCACGTGACCATGCCAGGCGTTTGGACGGTGCGAGTTATCCTCGGCAATGCACGGCGGGTGGGTTACAAAGACCACCGCATCGTGCGACAGCGTCGCCTGCCAGATGTGCTGCTGTACGCCGCGTTCGCCCGGATGGTGATCCTGCGCCGAGCAGAGCATATAATCCGGTGTTTTGAAGGTGACTTTGTTAACTTCCCAGGGACCCTCCGCCATATCGAGATCCCAGACATTGACCCCGGCGTGACGCTCGCGATGCCACAGTTCCTCGACCGACGCCGTTGCAATCTCGGCAATGACCGGCGGCAGTGCATAGCCACGCGCACAGGCGAGCGCAACCGTTCCGAGCGTCGCTTCGTTGAACGTCCCCATGCCCCACAACAGGCGACTCATGCCGCTCGTCAACTCTCGACGCGCTCCCTTAATGCCGACCGTGTACGCTCGACCGTGCGTCGAGCCGAAGACGCCGCGGAACGAATTGATTGCCATGGTGAACAGGAGTTTGTCAAGGACAACCGTCGCCAGTTCGCTCACCTCGTCGTTCGCTGCCAGGTCTGCCAGGTGGCTCAACGCCAGCGCATCATGCTCGAAGTAGGTGTTCGAGTCCCACTCACGAAATCCGCCGGTCGCGCGCGAGCGCAGCCAGTCCAGCGCGAGACGCTCCCCCTTCAGGCGATGTTCTTCACCCGAAAGACCACTGTTGGTGAAGATGCGATCTGGGTAAATCTGACCAGCAAGGATTTCGCAGGTGTGGAACAGAATTCGATGATTTTCCGACCAGAACCACATGGCATCGACCCCCGGCTCATCCGCCCAATAGCGAAAGCCGAGAATGCACGCTTCAAGCGGTTCGCGCAACGTGGCGGGGAAGCGTTCGTCGTTCCCATAGCGCAGCAATGCGCCGAGCAAGCCGATGAGGTAGAAATCGCTGCAATCTCGACGACGGTTGATTCCGTCGATTTCATGGAGTATGACATCGAGATTGAGCGTGTCCCATGCGCCCAGTTCCATTTTAGCGATTTCGCCGTACAACCCGCCTCGCTGAACTGCGTCGCGCAGCGCTTCAATTCGGCGTGTTTCATAGACGCCATAGGGCGCAGCAGCGTAGCGGTTTTTCAACACCTCGAAGGGGATGGCACGGGTAACACGCACATTGTGGAGATAGTATGTCTCAGGGTGTGGCATCAGCAGAATCTGATACGCTCCATCGCGGAGTTGCGCCGCGCGCCCAAACGATTGCGCGGCGCCTGGGCGAACCGTCGGCAACGCCTCGGCAAAAATCTGTCCGTGAGCATTCTGCAAACGCACGCACACCGTTCGTTCGGCAAACGTCGCGTCTGGCGACCAGCGCACAACGATCTCCTCGCTCGAGTCGAACACGTCGCGCTCCAGAAATGCCGCTGCAATGACCTGTTCAATGGCAGCGCGCAACTCGATGTGGCGCTGATGAGTCGGCAATTGCACCGGCAACTCCCCCACGCTATCGACGCGCAGCGCCATGACCATCGGGCATTCACGCGCTGCCACCGCCTCGAAGCGTACCAGAATCGCATTCGCTCCCTGCCGCAGATCAGCGGTAAACGGCACGCTTGCCGGTATCTGCGGTTGAACGTGCTCGTGGTGATGGACATGGCAGCCGTTGATCCAGACATCCGCCGGACCGTTGGTTGTGATCGTCAACCCGACGCGCCCATGGTTCGGTGCAACCACCTCAGCGTATGCCCAGGCGCGCAGGTGGCTGACCAGGTGGTAGAAGTCGCTGAGATCGACGAAGTGATCGTCGCCACAGGCGTAGTACTGCCATGTCAACTCCTGACCATCCGCTTCGAACGTATCACCCTCCGCCGACGGCGGCGCGATTTCGAGCGCGGGCGTGGCATAATGGCGTGCGATACGCACTCGAAAATCATAGTCGTGGAACCGCTCGAGATTGGGCGCCTCCAGTACTCGCGGACCGGCGACGAGCCAGTGATCGATGAAACCATTGGTCGTGTGGTACGCGAACATGTTCACGACTCGTTCCTCCGCGCTCCTTCCGGCAAATAGACGCCAAGCGTGCCGCACATGCCCAGGCGACGCGGCGGCGCAGGCGCCGGCAGCGTATGCACATTTCCCTGGCACAGGAAGGAGACATCACCCTCGGCAAGCGCAGCGAGATGCCGTCCTGTCGCCTGCGCCGCCGCGAGCGGTCCACGTTCCCACACCGTGCGCCAGGCGTCGAGTTTCGGTTGGACCAGGCGAACCGCCTGAGCATAGAACCGCTCAAGCGCCGCCAGACCTTCAGTTTCATACCGCTGCCGCAACTCCACAAACCCCTGCACCGCAAGATCGCGTCGGCGATACGCGGCGCGCTCCGTACTGGTATAGACCGCGCCGCGCGGCGACAACGACGCGGCATCGAAATACGCCTGGTCGTCGGTCAGGATTGACTCAGGAAACGTCAACACAAAATCGCCGGACTCCGGTAATCCGGCGTTTTGCATCACGATCTGAATTTCGAGTTTGCCGTGGTTGATGAGCCGGTGAATGACGCCAGGCGTGAACCACACGACCTGCCCCGGTTCCAGCGGCGTTTCGCAAAATCCTGCCGCACTCAGCGTCTGCACCGCGCCATGACCGCCGATGACCATGTACATTTCGGAACAGAGAAAGTGAACGTGCGGACTGCCGCCAACTAACCCATCCGGCGCCAGCGTATCGTACACCAACAAATGGGTCACGCCGACGGCGGCGGGGAATGGAGGGATTGAAACAGTGCTTGTCATACCAGCGCCTCATGTGGTTTGTTGTCAAGGAATGCCAGAAATCCTGTCACATCCTGCCCGTATTTACAGTTCGACAAGGTACAGGTTCACCCTGCCGTCCCGATCAGAAGCGTAGAGAATGCGAGAACCGTCCCAACTCCAGGTCGGATGGCAGTGGCTGCTCTGCGTGTGCCATGAGGTTCCGTGGTTGCGCACCAGTGTTTCCAAGCGCGCTTCATTGCCGGAAATATCAATCAGTACCAGATCATCCACATCGTCGCCAACCAACCGTGTCGCATCGGGGCTGGCATGGTAGTGGTTGGTGTAGTAGGGCATATCGATCCGCCGAATGACGTCGCCACGCCGATTTGCCAGACCGACATACGGACGGAAGGAAGTCGATGCAGTTGACTTCACAGCGACATCAACCGCCACCGCCTGCGCGCGATGGCTGGTGATCGTCCCGTCGTGTCCGGGTCCCCGATTATCGAAAACGATCAGACCATCCTGCGTCCAGAACTCGTGCCCGACCGAGTCCTCCTCGGTTTGACGAAAGCAAGGAACTGCCGCGCGCGCCACGACATCGAGAAGCCAGATACGCTGCGTCACCAGATGCCATGGACCTTCGTGGCAGAAACTGCCAAGCGTCGCATCAACGGGGCAGAATTGGAAGTGCCCCAGCCAATGCGTATCACGCCAGACGTCGAACGCCTGCGAGCCGTCCAGATACGCAATCGTCACCCGGCCATCCTTGATTCGGTAGAAACTCTCCTTGAAGCCGCTATAGTTTGGTCCGCGCGGCACGTCTACCTGCTCATTGCGGCAGAATGCGACATACCGGCGGTTGGGAGCAATCGACGGCGCGCCGAGCGAAAAGGGGTCGGTTTCTTCGTAGATCGTCGTGGCAACACCGGTTGCCGTATCGAACGCGCGCACACGATTCCCGACAATATAGACGATGATCCGACTATCCGGCGTTTTGGTCACGCTGTGAACTCCTTCCGGCTCGTCGGTCAACTGCATGATCTCGCCAGAAACCAGGTCCAGGCGGAAGACGTTGTAGCGCGGATCTTCGTGCGGCGCGCGATCCTCACCGCTGGCGCGGTCCGATAGAAAAATGATCGCCGGTTCGACGGCGTCGAATGAATTCTCGGTAAAGTAGAGATGCACATTGTTGCCGATAGCGGTCAACTGCCGGATGGTGCGACCGGTCGCGCTGTCGGTCAGGGTTGTCATCTCCGAGGTCCATGTGCGTGGCATGTCCGTGTTCCTTACTCCCATGTCTCCGGCCACCGGAAATGCGTTGCCAGTTCCTCATGACCGGGCATCGCCAGCAGATCATCGAGCACGGCGACCGCCTGTTCATATGAGCGGGTCTGCGGACTGTTGAGCACACTCCAGAGCAACATCGAGCGATCGCCGGTTTTGAACGCCAGGAGTTCGCGTTCCATATCGAGCACTTCGGGCAGAATCATTTCGAGCATAATCTTCCGTGGCAACGGTGGCACGCGCAGCGGTTGAATACCTTTGGCATTGATGATTGCTGGAACCTCGACCACCACATCATCGGCAACGCCGGGCAGCGCGCCGTGGTTCGGAATGTTCACCTGAGCGACATACTCGTTGTTGTTGACCAGCCCATCGATGATCGGAACCTGCTGCTCGCGCGTCTTCTCGCTGCCGAACGTTTCGACCAGGCTGGCTTTCGGATCGTTCGCCAGCTGAGTCATGAACGCGATGCGCTTCTCCAGACCCTCGACGAAGAATGGACGGGCAATCTCGGTGTCGGGACCGCCCCACGGTTCGCCGAACCAGTATTTCTTGACCTCAAGGCTCGTGTGATACCACCAGTTGCGTTGCTGGCGCGGCGTATCGCCGATTGGCATCAACCCATACATGCGGTACATATGAATGGCGCCGCGCGACATCTGAATGTCGTGGGTGCTCTGCGCCACATGGGTGCGCCAGAAGGTCTCGCTCTGTTCGGCGATCCAGCGGTCGAGCAGCGGATAGGCGTCTTTCCCTTCGTAGAGAAAATGGGTCAGCCAGATATTGTGGTTCAACCCCGGCGCCTGCCAGGTGATCTTCTGTGGGTCTAATCCCAGGGTCATAGCCACCTGATAGACACCGTAGTGACCATGGCACAGACCACACACCTTAATGCCGGTCTCACGGGTCATCAGCGTGCATCCTTCAAACACCGGATTACCCGACTGGATCAGCCAGGCATTTGGACAGATGCGCTCCATATCGCGCGCCACGGCGAGCATGAACGCCAGTTGCGCGTGATTGCCGAAAGCAACGCCGCCGTAATAGTAGCCGTGCTTCGCCGTCACCTCGCGCATGGCGCGCTGATGATGGTGGCTGACGACCGATGCGGTATTGATCACAAAATCGGCGTCGGTGAGCGACGCGGCGCGATCCGCAGTGCGCTCGAAGCGCAGATCGGAGCCCAGTTCGGCGGCATAGCGGCGCGCCAGTTTCTCGATCATCTCAAGGCGGGCAAGATCGACATCCATGAAACTGACCAGACTGCCTGCGAGTCCTGGCGTCAGACACAGATCTTTGACCAGCCCCAGCGAGAATTGGGCGCTGCCGGCGCCGATCACGCTGATCTTAATGGCGGTGGACATTCCCCTTCCTTTCTCCAACGAAAGCGACCGTCGATGCGAACGCCCAACGACGCAACACTGCTGAGCGTGTCAGGCGGCGACCGCATCCTGCTGCGCGAGCAGCGGCGGCAACGGTGCGCCCTGATGGCTCAGGTGACAGGCGTAGAGAAAACGATAGACATCGTTGATATAGAACTGTGGAAATGCTTTGACCGGCATCGTTTCCAGGAAGCGTGACTCGACCAGTTCTGCCATGGCTGCATCCATTCCCTCGGCAACCTCATAATCGAAATAGATCGCCAGGTCCTTATCTGGCGGATCGATCACCTTCGTAATGCCAAAACTTTCAGGAAATCGGTGCGCGGGCGCATCTCTTTCGAGCAGAAACGTCCCTAGCGCAGCTGAATGAATATGCTCTCGATGCTCATAGAGAAAATTGACCGTTTGCTGCGCGTCATCGAGTGTTTCGCCAGGAAAGCCAAAGAAAAAGAATGTATGGTTCCAGATGCCTGCTTCGGCGCTTTCACGCAGGATGCGATGCATATGCTCGAGTTTTGTCCCTTTGACCATGCGGTTCATGATCGCTTCGGAAGCGCTTTCCAGACCAAACAGGATCATGCGGCACCCGCCGCGATACATCTGTTGCAACAGGTCGGCGGTCAGCGTCTTCTCAAAACGCGCGCAGCCGCCCCAAAGCACCGGAATACAGTCGCGCTGCACAATCATGGAGAGTTCGCGCAACGTGCGTGGTGTCAGCGCCTCATCGGCGAAAAAGATGTGCTGCGCGCCATAGCGCTGGTGGAGCGCGACCATCTGCTCCGCCAGCATCTCGCTGCGCATCAGGCTGAAATTCTCGGCTTCGCCATAGCCGACATTACAGAAGGCGCATTTGCCAAAGTAGCAGCCACGCGCCGAGAGGAGCGGCAACGTCAGATACGGCGCCAGGTACCGGTCGAGCGGCAAGCCATCGAAATCCGGCAGCGGCAAGGCGCCGATCTTTTCCGGTTCCTTGCGCGCTGTTACCCGAATGGCATTGCCGTCGCGATAGATCAGGTTCGGCACGCGCGAGACATCGCCACTGCCGGCGAGCGCTTCGCACAACTGCACGAGCGGAACCTCGCCATCGAAGACGACGGCGCTATCGATCAGAGAAAAGATGCCAGGTGATCGTGCCAGGCGCTCACGCAGCATCGTGATATGCGGACCGCCGACCGTCACATGACATGGCAATCCGCGATCCTTGATCAGCGCCGCAATTGTCAACCCTGGAACCATCTGCGCCATCGAGGGGATGGAAATGCCGACCACATCCGGTCGTTCACGTTCGATATCCGCCAGGACGCCACGCGCAAAGATATCGATCAGCATATTGACCTGCGGATCGCGCACTTCGCTCAAGATAGCGCGGGTGCTGTCGGCCGTGCGCGCTGGACGATACGTTCCAAATTCGAGCGCTGCGGGGAAGAATGGCAGTGATGCAATTTGAAGCGCATCGACGACCGTCATCAGCGCGTCTCGACCGACCGGACCATCGAAAAACGCAGGGCTGCGCAAGACCTTTTTAGCGCGCTCGACTCGTGCCGCAATTGCCGGACCTGAACGCAACGCCTGTACGACCAGATCGCGTGGCGGCGCAACCCGGCGTGTCGAGCGCCGCTCGCCGTGAGGTCCGTATTCACGCCGCAGGCGGTCGAGCATCCGCTCGATATAACGCCGGGTCAGTATCGTCTCGAACACTTCGATATTCAAGTCGCGTTGCGTGACCCGCAGCCCATGCCCACGAAGAAATGCGGTGAGCGTTGGCAGCGCCAGGTGCGGCATTGCCGGCGTCCAGTTTGGCGGAAACAAGAGCATCACGTGCATAACTATCTCCTCGACAGCAATGGCGCGTTCAGCAGCCGACGTTCGTCGGCTGATCCGCAGTCAGTGGAATAATGTCGCGTGGCTGAGCGGACGCATAGAGATGGCAGCGCACCATCTGCCCATCGCCGACTGACACAACCGGCGGATCGACTACATCGCAGACGCCAGGGATCATGTCGCTACAGCGGGGATGGAAGGGGCATCCCTTTGGGATGGCATATGGATGCGGCACCGTGCCTCTGATCGACTCAAGGCGCGTCGCCGTGCCCATCGCCTTCGATCCCATCTTCGGGATCGACTTCAGCAGCAGGCGCGTATACGGATGTTTTGGGGCGTAGAAGAGATTATCAACGGTTGCCTGTTCCACGATCCGCCCCATATACATGACTATGACCGCTTCGGTCATCTGTGCGACAACGCCGAGGTTGTGGGTGATGAACATGATCGCCATCCCCAGTTCACGTTGCAGATCGCGCATCAACTGAAGAATCTGCGCTTCTGTCGTCACATCGAGCGCCGTGGTCGGCTCATCGGCGATCAACAGGCTGGGATTGCAACTCAGCGCCATGGCGATCATGGCGCGCTGCCGCATGCCGCCCGACAACTGATGGGGATAGCGATCCACCGTGCGCGTCGGTTGCTGCATGCCGACTTTCGTAAACATATGAATGGCAAGACGGCGCGCTTCCTCTTTGCTGACCAACTGGTGGAGCATGATCGCTTCGATCACCTGATCACCGACCGTATGCACCGGGCTGAGGGAGGTCATTGGTTCCTGGAAGACCATCGAGATTTCGCCGCCGCGGATCATGCGCATCGGTTTTCCCATCGGGTCCAGTTTCGTAATCTCAATGATCTCGCCGGGATTGCCGTTCGAGGGAGGGACGCGGTGAAAGCGAATCGAGCCGGAAACAATCTTTCCCGGCGGACGGACGATTTGCATGATCGAACGCGCCGTGATCGATTTGCCGCAACCGCTTTCCCCCACCACGCCGACTGTCTGCCCGCGCCGGATGGTGAAACTGACGCCGTCTACCGCGCGCACAACGCCTTCATCCAGATAAAAATAGGTCTTCAGGTCTTCGACTTCCAGCAACAACGGACGTGGATCACTCATAGCGCTCCTCACAGACTCAACGCTCATACGGATCGGCAGCATCGCGCAACCCGTCTCCCAGAAAATTGAAACTCAGGATCGAGATCACCACAGCCGCGCCGGGAAGCAAGACCCAGGGCGCCAGCGCGACCGAGCGCAGATTTTGCGCCTCCTGAAGCAACACACCCCAACTGATCGCCGGGGCGCGCAACCCCAGCCCGATGAAACTCAACCCGGTTTCCGCCAGGATCACGCCCGGCACCGCCAGCGTCAGCGTCGCAATGATATAACTCAGGAACGACGGAACCATGTGGCGCAGAATGATGCGCATTTCGCTCGAACCGACCAGGCGCGCCGCAAGCACGAAATCCTCTTCACGCAACGCCAGGAAGCGACCGCGCACCACTCGCGCCAGTCCAGTCCAACCGATCAACGACAGAATGACCGTAATGCCGAAATAGACCCATACCACGGGCCAGTCTGCCGGAAGCGCTGCGCTGAGTCCCATCCAGAGCGGAATGGCGGGGATCGACCGAATGAACTCGATTACGCGCTGAATGATGGTATCGACCACGCCGCCATAGTAGCCGGAAATGCCGCCGAGCACAATACCGAGGATCAGGCTCAAGAAGACCCCGACCAGCCCGATAGAGAGCGAAATGCGCGCACCATAGACAATCCGCGAAAACAGGTCGCGTCCCAAACGATCGGCGCCCAGGAGAAAAAATGCATGCTCTTCGATCGGCGCATCGATGCCAAACAGTCGGATGTTTGACTCGAAGATTCCCCACAGTTTGTACGGTTGACCGGGAGAGAACAGGCGAATAGGATGGATGTCACTGGTGTCTTCAACAAAGATCGGTCGAAGAGTCACCGGGTCACGTTCACGTTTCATTCCATAGATAAAAGGACCGCGAAAATTTCCTTCTGTATCGAAGAAATGAATACGCGACGGCGGCGCCAGCGTATAGCGCGTCGAAAAACTCTCCGGGTCGTAAGGGGCGACAAATTCGCAAAAGATGGCAATCAGATAGAGGAAAATCAACACCACGCCGCTCACCATCGCCATGCGATGCTTGCGAAACTTCCACCACATCAACTTCCACTGTGGCGCCACATAAATCTGTTCTGTGCGATTGCCGACGGTTGCAACGTCGGCATCCTCGGCACGGGTTCGCTCAATACTCCCTTCAGTCGCCATCGTTTACTCCTCCAGACGGATGCGCGGATCAACCCATGCGAGCAGAATGTCCGAAATCAGCGTGCCGATGACCGTCAGCGTACTGAGTAGCAGAATGAAACTCCCGGCAAGGTACATGTCCTGCGAGGTCAACGCGCGCAACAGGAGCGGTCCACTCGTCTGATAACTCAGCACGACCGCCACCAGCGTTTCGCCGGAAACGAGCGCCGCAAGCGTCCAGCCAACGGTGCTGAAGAACGGGTTGAGCGCCACGCGCACCGGATACTTCCAGATCAGCACCGTCTCGCGCACCCCCTTCGCGCGCGCCGTTTCGACATAGGGCTTGTTGAGTTCATCCAGCAGATTAGCGCGCAGCGTGCGAATGATACTGGCTGTATTGTCGATAGCGAGGACGATCACCGGCAGCCAGATGCGCGATAGCATATCCAGCACTTTGCCGACGCTCCATGGCGCGTCGAGATACTGATCGGAAAACAAGCCGCTGATATTGACCCCAAAGAACGCCAGCCCGACCCACAGCGCAATGAGCGCAACCATGAAACTCGGTGTGCCCAACCCCAGAAAACTGATGAAACTCATCAGATAATCGGGGATGGAATACCGGTGCGTGGCGGCATACACGCCGGCCGGAATGGCAATCGCCCAACTCAGGAGGATGGTCAGGAGCGAGATCAGCATGGTGATCCCGATCCGATCCCAGATTAACTCGCTTACCGGCTTGCCCCACTCGAACGACCGTCCCATATCGCCGCGCAGTAAAATGCCGCTGATCCACTTCCAGTATTGGATGTATATGGGTTGGTTCAACCCGTATTGCTCTTCGAGCGCCGCTAACTGTGCAGCGTCGATTGCGTCGCCTTCAGTGCGCAGTTGCGCTACGTAGGAGCTTAAGAAGTCGCCGGGAGGCAGTTGAATGATGGCGAACGAGATCAGCGAAATGACAAACAGGGTTGGAATCATCAACACTACGCGACGCGCAATATACTGAAGCATGGCACGACTCTCTGAGGGTGCGTCGGGCAAGAGCGCCGCGCCTGCCCGACGCGCTATGCCTGATGCAGGTATGCGTCTCTCCCACAGGCATCGAGCCTGCGGGAGAAATCGTCAATCGTCCGTCCGATGCTCCTAATTGGTGTGTTTTGCCGGATCATCCCAGTAGTAGGTCTGCGTGTTGAGCAGGTTCTCGTCCTCGGTTGTATCGTCGTTGGGGAATCCGGCGCGGAAGCCTTTGAAGCCGTTCTTCACAATCGTCGGTGATGGCAGTTCACCGAGGATGCCGATCATCGGCAACTCCTCCGCCCAGATGTCGAGAATCTGACGGAAGAGCGCATTGCGCTTCTCCTCGTCCGGCTCGACATCGATCTGCTTCTGAATATCCCAGATTTTGGTGATGAAATGACCCTCCGGCGGTTGTTCAGCGTTGGGGTCATTCGGGTTGTTGTAGTAGATTCCCCACGCGGCAGCCCAGGGACGGTCGATCATGCTCCCCAGGAAAATCCAGGGCGCCACGATGGGTAACAGCGTCCGGTCACCACCCCAGAACGCCGCCTCGACCTCGTTCGCCTGATAGCGTTCGGTGTACAGCGAACGTTCCTGCGCTTTGTACGTCGCCTTAATGCCGACATCGGCAAAATACTTGATCATCGTCTGGACGGCGTCTTCATCGGGTGAACCCGCCTGCGCCGTGCCCTCAATGATGAAACTGATCGGACCGCTGCCATCCTTCCAGAGGCGGAAGCCCTGAGTATCCTTCTTGTCGTAGCCGGCCTGATCGAGCAGTTGATTGGCGCGCGCCGGATCGTACTCGATATACGCTTTCGTCAGTTTCTCGTAGTACTGCGGCGACATGCTCAACGGGCTGTACTGGCGCGGCACAGCGGTGCCATTGAAGACCAGTTCGTTGATTTCGTCGCGGTTGATCGCCAATGAGAGTGCAATGCGCACGTCGCGGTTCTGGAAGAACTCGCGGATCTTCGGGTTCTTCGCCGTGTGATTCGGCTGGAAAGCGATATGGTTGGCGCTGACGCCCAGCACTACCTGATAATCGCCGCGACTCTCATTCTCTTTGAGGAGTGTGAAGTCGCCAATGCTCACGTGGCGCGCCTGAAAATCGACCTCGCCCGCAATGATGCGCGTGTTGAAGGCATCGGGCGTCTCGAACAGCAGGTGGGTGATCTTGTCGATGTACGGCAACTGATTGCCATCTTCATCCACCTGCCAGAAGTAAGGGTTGCGCTCCATAATGAACAACTGCTCGGTCATGGTGTTGACGGCTACCCACGGACCGAGCGATGGACGCCCGACCGTCCACCACCAATTTTTGTCGTTGAACAGTTGCACCCACGTCTCGAACCCTGCCGCCTTCGCATCCGCCTCAAGTTTGGCTTTATCGGCGAAGCCTTCGTGGAACTGCTTCATGAAACCGGCATGAACGAACGGTTGCTCGCGGGTGACGTTGTAGGCGAAGAGTGGCTTGGGGTCCTGGAACGTGAACACCGCCGTGTAGCGATCGGGAAACTCCGCTTTCATCGCCACGCGCGGTGAGCCGGTTGACCAAACACCGGGAAGCGCCGTCGTGATCTGATCGTTGAGCAGGACGTTCTCGTACCACCATTTCCAGTCGTCGGTCGTGAAGTCCGAACCATCGGACCACTTCATCCCCTCGCGTAGCTTGAACGTCCACTGCCGCGCATCGCTGCTGACCTCCCACGACTCGACGATGTTCGCGCGCAGGCTTAAGTCAGGGTTATACCAGGTCAGCCCCTCGTTCTGAATCTTGGTCGGTCCCCAGCGGTCCGAAAAGCCGCGGAAGCCGCGACGGATGGTTCCGCCATATTTGCCAACGCCATCGAGACCGGTCAGCACCACTGGATTCTTGGGCAGGCGCTGATCGACCGGCGGCAGTTTGCCCTGTTGGACCAGTTCCGCCAGGACGGGCGCTTCGTTGAACTGCGACACCGCTACAGGCACGGCGGTTGCTGCCTGTGGCGGAGCAGCAGTGGCAACAGGAGCGACCGTTGGCGCCGGTGGCGCAGTTGGAGCGGATGGAGCGGCAGTGGGAGCGGGAGCGGTCGGAGCGCCGCCGCAGGCGGCAAGGCCGGCGCTTGCGCCGAGGACAGCCGACAGGCGCAGAAAATTGCGGCGACTGATTGATCGCCTGGCGTTTTTGTTCATGCTTGCCTCTCTTTTGTAATGACTGCACACAACCTGAGCCAGGGATAAAAACCCGGAGTCGTCGAACAGATCTGCGTCAGATGAAATACTCGGCACCTCCTTTCATCGTATCGACGATCATCCATCCCTGCTGCCAGACGCAGAGCATGTGAGGCGCTGGTCAATGGACCAACGCTCGCGTCAATGGCGCAACGCCCTGCAATGCCAGTTCTTCGGCGCGATGGCAACTGACGAAATGATCGGGCGCAATCTCGCGCAATTCCGGTGTTTCAACCGCGCACCGCTCGATCCGGTAGCGGCAGCGAGGATGGAAAGCGCAGCCTGGCGGTGGATGGGCAGGATCCGCCACTTCACCTTCCAGAACGATTGGCGTGGTGCGGCGGCGGGGATCGGGCTTGGGCACTGCGGAGAGCAACGCCTCGGTGTAGGGATGGCGTGGCATAGTGTAGAGACGGGGAGTCGGCGCGCTCTCGACGATCTTGCCGACATACATCACCGCAATGCGATCACTAATATGCTCGACCACACTCAGGTCGTGTGCGACAAACAGGTATGTCAGGCGAAACTGCTGCTGCAAATCCTGGAGCAGATTCAGAATCTGCGCCTGAATCGACACATCGAGCGCCGACACCGGCTCATCACACACGATCAACTGCGGGTTGAGCGCCAGCGCGCGGGCAATGCCGATCCGCTGCCGCTGCCCGCCGGAAAAGGCGTGTGGGTAGCGGTTCATGTATTCGGTGCGCAACCCGACGACGCGCAGCATTTCGGCAACGCGATCCTTCAATTCGACGCCCTTTGCCACACCATGGACCAGCAACGGCTCGCCAACGATCTCGAGTAACGTCATGCGCGGGTTGAGCGACGAGTAGGGGTCCTGAAAGATCATCTGCATGTTGCGGCGCAACCGTTTGAGGGCGCTGGAATCGATGGCGGGAATATTGACCCGACCCTGCTCGCGATCACGGAACCAGATGTCGCCTTCGGTCGGCGGCATCGCGCGCAACACCAGCCGCCCGGTGGTCGTCTTGCCGCAACCGCTTTCACCGACCAGACCCAGAGTTTCACCCTCGCGCACGAAGAAACTGACGCCGTCCACCGCCCTAACGTACCCGACGGTGCGCGAAAACCAGCCGCGCTTGATGGGAAAGTGCTTCTTGAGGTTGCGAACCTCCAGAAGGATCGGAGCATCGCTCGCATGCTCAGTCATCATCGACCTCAACAGGTGGCTATGAACACTAAAGCATCCAATGCACCGGACACGGAGAAGGGGATAGAACAACAATACACGCCGGTTGCCCGATCTGTCAATTCCAAAAATCTGCCGATTGTCCGTGGTTGGAAAGCGTTTTCACTTGCAAAGTGAGTATAGCATGGTATAATCGGCATGTCAAATACTCGTTTAAGCGGAAGGCTTATGGCAGTCACACTTGCTGATGTCGCCCGTCGCGCCGGCGTTTCGCTGGCAACGGCGTCGCGTGTGCTCAACGGCAGCGCGCGCGCCGTCAGCGACGATATGCGGGCGCGCGTCACCGCCGCCGCGCGCGAACTGAACTATGTGCCGAATGCGCACGCACAGGCGCTGGTTCGCGCCACCACGCACACCGTTGGCGTGATTGTGCACGATGTCAGCGACCCGTACTTTGCCGAGATTCTCCGTGGCATTCAGCGTAGCGCCGCCGACGCCGGACGATTGATGATCGTCTGCAACACGTTCCGCGAACCGCAACGGGAACTGGAATATGTCCATCTATTGCAGATGCAGCGCGTCGAGGCGATCATCCTGGCAGGCAGCGGTCTCGATGATCGCGCCTATTGCCGGGCATTGACCGAGAGTCTCGACTCGTTTGCGTCGCTTGGCGGGCGGGTGGCGGTCATCGGTCGTCACAACATCGCTGCCGACGCGGTCGTTCCCGATAATGTCGGCGGGGCGCGGGCGCTAGCGCGCTACCTGTTCGACCTGGGGCATCGCTCCTTCGGGGTGATCGATGGTCCTTCCCTGCTGACAACCAGCCGCGACCGGCGCAACGGGTTCGTGCAAGCGCTTACAGCAAGCGGAATCGATCTGCCGCCTGAAGCGATTGTATCGGGCGATTTTACGCGCGATGGCGGCGCTCGTGCGGCGATTACGCTGCTGGAGCGTTTCCCATCAATCACGGCGCTCTTTGCTCTGAATGACGTTATGGCAATCGGTGCGCTGGCCGCGCTGCGTGAACGTGGCATCGCGGCGCCCGATCAGGTGTCGCTCGTCGGTTTCGATGATATTCCAATCGCCGCCGATGTCACTCCGGCGTTGACTACCGTGCGTGTGCCGATGAGTCAACTCGGCGCGGAAGCGTTGACGCTGGCCCTCTCGAATGAAGAGACGCTGCGCACCGTCCATCTGCCGACCGAGATCGTCGTCCGCCAGAGTACGGCGCCGCCTTCTGCGGCGTCATCAGGATAGAAG
Organism: Roseiflexus castenholzii DSM 13941; assembly: GCF_000017805.1. Lineage (GTDB taxonomy): Bacteria > Chloroflexota > Chloroflexia > Chloroflexales > Roseiflexaceae > Roseiflexus > Roseiflexus castenholzii. Next base: position 3,157,255 of record NC_009767.1, read on the forward strand.
TCGTGATGGTCTGTTCCATGTCGTCGCGTTGATCCGACGCGACAGGACTTGGTTGTTGCCGCTTTCTGAGTGAAAGGATGTTCCATGGCGATCCTTCCCGTCGGTATCATTATGAATGGCGTCACCGGGCGTATGGGAACCAATCAACATCTTGTGCGCTCGATTGTCGCTATTCGACAGGCGGGCGGCGTACCCCTTCCCAATGGCGATTTCCTCATGCCCGATCCGATCCTGGTCGGGCGCAATGAGCAGAAGGTGCGCTCGCTGGCGGAAACCTATGACATCGCGCGCTGGAGCACAGATCTCGATGCCTGCCTCGCCAATCCATCCGATATCATCTACTTCGATGCGCAGACGACGCAGCACCGCGCGGAAAGTATACGCGCCGCCATTGCCGCCGGCAAGCATATTTACTGCGAAAAACCGTCGGCGGCGACGCTGGACGACGCCATCGATCTGGCGCGCCGCGCGAAAGCGGCTGGCGTGCGGAACGGCGTTGTGCAGGATAAACTCTTCCTCCCCGGTATGCTGAAACTCAAGCGCCTGGTGGAAAGCGGTTTCTTCGGCAGAATTCTTTCGGTGCGCGGCGAGTTTGGCTATTGGGTCTTCGAGGGTGACTGGCAACCGGCGCAGCGCCCGTCCTGGAATTATCGCAAGGAAGAAGGCGGCGGCATTATCGTCGATATGCTCTGCCACTGGCGCTATGTGCTCGATAATCTGTTTGCGCCCGTGCGCGCGGTCATGTGTCTGGGCGCCACGCATATTCCCGAACGGGTGGATGAGCATGGGCGCCGGTATGCCGTGACCGCCGATGATGCGGCGTATGCGACATTCGAACTTGAAGGCGGCATTATTGCTCAGATGAATTCTTCCTGGTGCGTGCGCGTCTATCGGGACGATCTGTTTGTGCTTCAGGTGGATGGCACGCATGGCAGCGCCGTCGCCGGTTTGCGCGATTGTCGCATTCAACCGCGCGTTGCGACGCCGCGCCCCCTTTGGAACCCCGATCTGCCCAACCCGATCGACTTTCGCGCCGGATGGCAGATGATGCCCGATAATGAGACCTTCGACAACGCTTTTCGCGTGCAATGGGAATTGTTCCTGCGTCACGTCGCCGGCGAAGGACCATTCCGCTGGAATCTGCTCGAAGGCGCGAAGGGCGTGCAGCTTGCCGAATTGGGTCTGCGCTCCTGGCAGGAACGTCGCTGGATCGACATCCCGCCGCTCAATGGATGAATGAAAGGATGCAGCATGCCATCCACGGTGATGCTTCCTCAACCTGACCGCTCGTTACGCGCCTACACCTTTCGTCCTCCCGCTGCGTTTGCGCCGCCAACTGCACCGCTGCGCAGCCGTGTCTTCTTTGCTGCCGCGCATATCGTCGCCGACCCGCTCGCCGATGTGACTCCCGCATCGCCTCCGGCGCTCGATTGGGAGGCGACGCTGGCGTACCGCCGTTATCTCTGGTCGCTGGGTCTGGGTGTCGCTGAAGCCATGGACACGGCGCAGCGCGGTATGGGGCTCGACTGGCTCACGGCGCGTGATCTGATCATGCGTTCTGTGGCGGAGGCGCGCGCCGTCGGCGGTGTGATCGCCTGCGGCGCAGGGACCGATCACCTGCCGCCCTCCCCCAACCTCACGCTCGATCAGGTTGAATCGGCGTATGCTGAACAGGTTGAAGCGGTCGAACATGCAGGCGGGCGCGTGATCCTGATGGCAAGCCGCGCGCTTGCCGCATGCGCGCGCGGTCCCGACGATTATGCCCGTGTCTATGGGCGGATTCTGTCGCAGGTGCGTGAGCCGGTCATCATTCACTGGCTCGGCGATATGTTCGATCCGCACCTCGCCGGGTATTGGGGCAGCCGCAACCTCGATGACGCGATGATGACGGCGCTTGCCATCATTCACGACCATGCGGCGAAGATCGACGGCATTAAGATCTCCCTGCTCGATGCACACCGTGAGGTTCAAATGCGCCGACGGTTGCCGCCGGGGGTTCGTATGTACTCCGGCGATGATTTCAACTACCCCGATCTGATCCTGGGCGACAATCAGGGATATAGCGATGCGTTGCTGGGTATCTTCGACGCAATTGCTCCGGCGGCATCGGCAGCGTTGCAGGCGCTCGATGCCGATGATCCGTCGCGCTTTCAGGCGATCCTCGAACCGACCGTGCCGCTCTCGCGGCACATCTTTCAGGCGCCGACCTACTACTACAAAACCGGCGTTGTCTTCCTCGCCTATCTCAACGGACATCAGAACCATTTCCGCATGGTCGGCGGTCAGGAAAGCGCGCGCTCCATCGTCCATCTGGCGCAGTTGCTGGTCCTGGCGGATCAAGCGGGCGTGCTGCGCGACCCGGACCTCGCTGCTGCGCGAATGCGCCACGTGCTGGCGCTGGCAGGAATTGAGGGGTGAGCCATGCCTGCCGATCTTTCCCGTCTGAGCCTGAATCAGGCGACGACCAAATACTGGACGCTGTGCGACGCGATTGACGGTTGCGCTCGCGCGGGAATCCCTGCCATCGGCGTCTGGCGTGACCGTCTCGCGGAAGCCGGGGTCGCTGCCGCAGCGCGGATGCTGCGTGATGCGGGATTGCACTGTTCCAGCCTGTGCCGTGGCGGATGGTTTCCGGCTGCCACCCGCGCTGAACGCGCAGCACGTATTGATGACAATCGCCGCGCCATCGAAGAAGCGGCAGCGTTGGGCGCCGATGTGTTGGTGCTGGTATGCGGACCGGCGCCGGACCGCGACATTCGCGCAGCGCGCGCTATGGTCGAGGAGGGGATTGCCGCCATTCTGCCGGATGCCATCGATCATGGCGTGACCCTGGGGATTGAGCCGCTGCACCCCATGTTCGCCGCCGATCGGTCGGTGATTACCAGCCTGGGAGAAGCCGTCGCACTCGCAGAACGCTTTGACTCGCCGCGCGTGGGGGTGGTGATCGACGCATACCACGTCTGGTGGGATGCAGGCGTGTACGATCTTATTCAGCGGTGTGGACGGCGCACCGTCGCTTATCACGTGTCCGACTGGATCGTGCCGTTGCCGGATGTGCTGAATGGGCGCGGCATGATGGGTGATGGCGTGATCGAATTGCGCTCGCTGCGCGAAGCGGTCGATGCCGCCGGATACCGTGGGTTTATTGAGGTCGAAATCTTTAACGAAGCGATCTGGAATATGCCCGGCGATCAGGTCGTATCATTGATGTGCGAACGCTACCTTGAGCACGTCGCGCCGATCCAGGACCAATACCCTTCAAAGAAGCGCACACCGGCGATCAAAGACGCCTCGCCTTGAACGCCAGGGTATTGGATGCAGGACTATCCGCCTTTCACCGGTGACGGTCGCATCTCCTTGCTTCCATGCGACCGTTCCTCCAACCCGGTAATCAGCAGTAACGATGATATCGTACAATAGCAGAGACGCACATACGCTGCATGTGCGCCATCTGTACTATAATAGCCATGGCGCTGTATACATCTTTTTTACTATTGCGAGGCATCCATGTCAGACAATTCCGCGTCCGAGGTCGAGCAACTTCGTCAGCGCTGCGCAGCCCTTGAGGACGAACTGCGCGCGGTTGAGGAGCGCTTGCGTTTCTTTGTCGAGCATTCGCCCGCAGCGATCGCTATGCTGGATACCGAAATGCGCTATATCCTGGCAAGCCAACGCTGGTTGACGGATTACGGACTGGAAGGGATGAACATTGTGGGGCGCTCCCACTACGAGATATTTCCCGATCTGCCCGAACGCTGGAAGGAGATTCATCGTCGCGCGCTCGCAGGCGCTTTTGAGGAAGCGGAGGAAGATCCCTGGACACGGGAGGACGGATCGACGGAATGGATCACCTGGAAATGCTACCCCTGGTTCAAGGGTGATGGCGCTATCGGCGGGATCGTCTTCTTCACTGAAGTGGTAACGAAGCGCATTCGGGAACGGCAGGAACTGGAAGAAAGCCGCGAACAACTGCGCGCGACGGTCGAGGAACAGGAGCGCCTCATCCAGGCGATCCGTGAAATGTCCACGCCGGTCGTGCCGATCTACGACGAAATTATCGTTCTTCCGCTCGTCGGCTCGATCGACAGCCGACGCAGCGCGCAGATCATGGAGGCGTTGCTCAGCGGCATTCAGCACTACGCCGCCGAAATCGCAATCATTGACATTACCGGTGTATCGGTGGTGGATACGTCGGTCGCCAATCACCTGATCCAGACGACGCGCGCCGCATCGCTGCTCGGCGCACACTGTGTGCTCGTCGGCATCTCGGCGGAAGTGGCGCAGGCAATGGTCCATTTGGGGGTCGATCTGAGCACGGTGGTGACGCGCAGCAATTTGCAGGCGGGCATCGAATATGCGCTCGACCGCCTGGGCAAGCAGATTACAACCCGTGTGTCTGCGCCAACGCCGGATCTCCTTGTTCGATGAAACGCACGCTGTTTGAACCGGAACACGACCTCTTCCGCGCCGCCTTTCGCGCCTTTATCGAACGCGAGATTGCGCCGTTTCACGCGGAATGGGAGCGCGCCGGCGCCGTCCCGCGCGACCTGTGGCGATCAGCCGGTCGCCAGGGGTTCCTCTGCATGGACGCGCCGGAGGAGTATGGCGGCGCCGGCGCGCGCGATTACCGCTTCAACGTTGTCATTGGCGAAGAGTTGTGGCGCATCGGCGCAACCGGTCCCGGCTTTGTCCTGCACAGCGATATCGTGGTTCCCTACCTCTTATGCTACGGGACGTCGGAGCAGCACCGGCGCTGGCTGCCCGGCTGCGTCAGCGGCGAGTGCATTACTGCCATTGCGATGACGGAACCGGGCGCCGGCAGCGACCTGGCAGCCATCCGCACCACGGCGCTGCGCGATGGCGACGCGTATGTGCTGAACGGGCAGAAGACGTTTATCTCCAATGGCATCCTCAACGATCTCGTGATCGTTGCGGCAAAGACCGATCCGGATCGCGGCGCCAAGGGAGTCAGTCTGCTTGTTGTCGAGCGTGGCATGCCGGGATATGAACGCGGCAGACGCCTGGAGAAGATCGGGTTGCACGCGCAGGACACCGCCGAACTGTTTTTTCACAATGTGCGCGTGCCGCGTGAGAACCTGCTCGGTGAAGAAGGGCAGGGCTTCCGTTATCTGATGGAACAGTTGCCGCGTGAACGTCTCGCTATCGCGGTCGGCGCCGTGGCTGCCGCAGAAACGGCGCTGGAACAGACCATCCGCTACTGCCGTGAGCGTGAAGTGTTCGGTCGTCCACTCGGCGCACTTCAGACGGTGCGTTTCACGCTGGCGGAACTGGCGACCGAGGTGCAGATCGGGCGCGTGTTTGTCGATCAGTGCGTGCTGGCGCTCAACCGGGGTGAGTTGACGGCAGAAACCGCAGCCATGGCAAAATGGTGGACGACCGAACTCCAGCAGCGGGTCGTCGGCGCCTGCCTGCAACTGCACGGTGGCTATGGTTACATGCGCGAATATCCGATTGCGCGCGCCTTCCTCGATGCGCGCGTGCAGACAATCTACGGCGGCACAACCGAGATTATGAAGGAGATCATCGGAAGATCGCTAAAACTGGAGTAACATCCCCTTATGGGTCATAATATTATTGAAGAACACCCATAATGACAGGTGCACCCCTGATGTTGCCTCGAAGCGCGTGAAAGTGGTGATATCCAATGAAGACTTTGACCGAAATCCGACGTCTGCTGGATGCTCATCGAGACACGTTGACGAGTCGTTTCGGAGTGCAGCGCATCGCTATTTTTGGTTCATATGCGCGTCAGGAACAGACGCCGTTGAGTGATGTGGATATTGCGGTAGAGCTGGAACGTCCATTGGGCTGGGAGATTGTGGATTTACACGACTACCTGGAAGAGATTCTGCATGCCAGAGTAGACCTGGTACCTATCGAGGCGCTCAAAAGAAAGCCTTATCTGTGGGCATTTATTGAAAAGGATTTCGTTCATGCCTGAACGCGATGTCCGTCTGTTCTTGCTCGACATGCTCGAGTCCATGATGGCCTCGACAAGGTCACATTTGTTGCCAATGACATGGCGCTCGATGCTGTAACACGTAACCTGGAGATCATCGGCGAAGCCGCACGCCAGATTCCCGAGCCTCTGCGTGAGCGATATCCGCTCATCCCCTGGCGCCGGGTGGTCGGTTTGCGAAATATCGTCATTCACCAGTATTTTGCTGTTGACCCGAACATCATCTGGACTATTGCGACACAGCAGTTGCCTGAGTTGAAGCCCCTCCTTCAAACAATGCTGCGCGATCTCGAGTAAGCCCCTGAAGGACGCTTTGTTGGATATGGAGACTCCGCCCGTGAACGAAGTACGTATCGCCATCGTTGGCATGGGTATTGGCAAGGCAAATGCGCGCGGCTTTCTGAACACACCGCGCGCGCGTATCGTGGCGCTCTGCGACATCGCCGAAGCGCGTATGCATCAATTGGCGGCGGAACTCAAACTGCCCGAACCGGTCGCGTTCTACACCGACTACCGCGAGATGTGTCGTGATCGCTCCATCGATGCGGTGTTCGTTGGTGTTCCCAACCAACTGCACGTTCCGGTGGCGCTTGAAGCCGTGCGCAACGATAAGCACGTGCTCGTCACCAAGCCGCTGGCGGACGCCGTCGCTCCGGCGCGCGATCTGGTCGCCGCTGCTGAGGCGGCTGGCGTCGTCAATATGATGTCGCTTTCGACCCGTTTTTCGCGCGAGACACAGATTGTCGGCGCGATGGCGGCAAGGGGCGAACTCGGCGAGGTGTACTACGCGCGCGCGCGCAGTGTGCGGCGTAGCGGCATTCCGCACTGGAGTCCGGGGTTCGTCCAGAAAGGCGGTGGCGCGTTCCGCGATATGGGGGTGCACGTGCTCGACGCCGCGTGGTGGATGATGGGCATGCCGCAACCGGTGAGCGCGGTTGCGGTCGCAGGGGCGAAGTTTGGTCCGCGCGGTATGGGGTACTTCGACTATACACCGCAACCGGAACTGGCGCGCCAGTACGCTGCTGATGATTACGCCGGCGGATTCATTCGCTTCGCCAACGGCGCAGGATTGCAGGTCGAAAGTTTTTGGGCTGCGCATCAACCGGACGACTTTCAGATAGAATTGTTTGGGACCGAAGCCGGAGTGCGCTGTTACAATCCGCTGACCGTTTATCGCACTATCGCCGGTGCACCGGTGGATAGCACTTACCACATTCCCAAAGATTGGGAAGGAGTGTGGACGGCGATTGCCGCGCATTTTGTCGAGTGCATTCTCGATGGCGCGCCATGTCAGGCGCCGCTGCGGCATGGGTTGATTGTGCAGGAAATGATGGAAGCGGTGCTGGAAAGCGCCGAAACCGGGCGCGAAATCCCTCTGTGATGGCGAGTCGTTCTTGTCGCATACGTCTCACCTTCATGATCGCTGCCAGCGCTCTGATGTGCATCATGGCCGTTGGAGCGCTACTGGCGCTTCGCCCTCCCACGATCCGGTCGTATGACGATCAGGTTGCATATGCGCTACGCGCCCGGCGCATCGGCTACCAGGAGATCCGGTTCGGTGAGATGTATCCTGATCGGGTCAATCGTCAATATGGCGAGTATGTTGGTCCGGTGACCATCGCGGTGTATGTTACACTGAGTGATGGGCGTGATGTTGCCGGTTGGGTCGAGTGCCGCCGGATTGCGGAGAACTGTACGCTCTCGCTGCTCGATCTCGACATGCGTCGGATTCCGCTTCCAGAGTTCAGCCGACAGCGCGCCTGGCCCTGGATGGAGTGGCTCGAACGCACGGTCGCCGATCTATGGAACTGATTCTCACCCATAGCAACACCGACTTCGACGCGCTGGCGTCGCAACTGGCGGCGACGCGCCTTTACCCCGGCGCGCTGGCTGTGCTCAACCCGCAACTGAACGAGAATGTGCGCGAGTTTGCTGCGTTACACCGCGAAGAACTGCCGTTTGTGCGCATGGGCGACCTGCCGCGTGAACCGGTCACGCGCCTGATCCTGGTGGACACTGCCACGGTTCCACGCCTCCCCTTGTTGGGTGACACGCCGATCCCGACGATTATCATCGATCATCATCGCCCCGAACGCGATCTTGCCCCGCACGAGGAGGTGATCTATGCCGACACCGGCGCCACCACAACCATCCTGGTTCAACGCTTGATGGAACATCACCTGCCGCTGACCTCGGTCGAGGCAACGCTGCTGCTGCTGGGCATTTATGAAGATACCGGAAATCTCTCGCTGCCCGGCACGCGCGCGGTTGATGTGGCATGCGCTGCGTGGCTGCTCGAATGCGGCGCGCGGATCGAGGCGGTTGGCGAGTTTCTTCGCCGTCCGCTTTCGTCGGTGCAGGAACAGGTGTTGCACCAGCTTGAACAGACCATGCGCCTGGAGGAGATCAGCGGCTGGACGGCGCTGTTTGCCTGGGCGCGCGTCGATGGACCGGTGCCGGAACTTTCGTCGCTGGCGCATCGCCTGCGCGACTTGTATGCGCCGGCGGTCATCGCGCTGGCGATTGCAACCGGCGATACCGGCACGCAACTGATTCTGCGCGCCGGCGCCGATACGTTCGATGCTGGCGCGCTCGCGGCGCGCTTCGGCGGCGGCGGGCATCGCTACGCCGCTGCTGCGTATGTGCGTGGTGTTGATGCGGAGACGCTGCTCGCCCGCACCGAAACCGCAGTGCGTGAGGTGATGCAACCGGCGCTGACCGCTGCCGATATTATGACCCGTCCGGTGCATACCGCGCCAATCGATGCAACTGTGGCGCAGGCGGAGGAGTTGTTGCTTCGCTACGGACATGGCGCGTTGCCGGTCGTCAATCACGATGGGGTGGTGCAGGGACTCATTTCGCGCCGTGATCTTGATCGGGCGCTGCGCCATGGGTTGCGCGACGCTCCGCTGGCGCGCTACCTCTGGCACGGTCCGACGCTCCTGCCGCCGGACGCATCGCTCGCCACGGTGCGTAGCGCGCTCGCCGCCGATAACGGTGATCGCACCGGTCGCTTGCTGGTTGTGGATGCGCACAAGCGCTTGCTGGGCATTATCACCCGCAGCGATCTGCTGCGCGCCTGGGCAGCCGGGCAGGACGCAGGCAAGATCGACCACGCCATTGTCAGCGAGACGCTTGAACGTTTTCTCGATCCTGCACTCCTGGCCATCCTGCGCCGCGCCGGCGCCATTGCACAGCAGCGTGGCGCGGCGCTCTACATCGTTGGCGGCGCAGTGCGCGACATGATCCTGGAACGGAAACCGGACGATCTCGATCTGGTGGTCGAAGGCGACGCGATTGGTCTGGCAGAAGCGCTAGCAACTGAACTTGGCGGCGCGGTGCGCAGCCATTCGGCATTTGGAACAGCAACGCTGACCCTCAAACGATTAGATGGAGAGCCGCTTACCCTCGACTTCGTCATGGCGCGCACGGAGTTCTATGAGCGTCCCTCCGCACTGCCCGATGTCGAAGCCGCATCGTTGCGCCACGACCTGCACCGCCGTGACTTTACCATCAATACGCTGGCGATCTGTCTCAATCCCACACGCTATGGCTGGCTCTACGACTTCTATGGCGGAAGGCGCGACATGAACCGCAAACTGATCCGCGTGCTGCACAATCTGAGCTTCATCGACGATCCCACGCGTATTCTGCGGGCAGCGCGTCTGGCCGCGCGATTGGGGTTCGTCATCGAGCCGCGCACCCGCGCTCTGATCGGCGACGCGCTCGAGCAGGGTGTGCTGGGGCGCGCCACACCGCAAAGGATCATGCATGAACTCCGGCTTATTCTCGCAGAGGAGCATCCTGAGCCAGCACTGGCGCTCCTCGACGATTTGGGCGTGTTGCGTGCGATGCATCCGGCTCTGCGGTGGAGTCCTGCTATCGCGGAATGGTTTGCGGCGGCGCGACAGGCTGCTTTCCCGGACGCCCCGTTACCCGATCTGTACCTGGCGCTGTTGCTCTACCCTCTGATCGGCGACGAACGCACTGCCTTCGCAGCACGCTATCGCCTGCCGGCAAGCGAAGCCCGCCTGCTGGCGGACCTGACACTGGTGCATGAACGTGTCGAGATGTTGCGTTCTGCGGCCGAAGGGTCTGATCAATGGATTGCGGACAGCGCAATAGATCGCGCGCTGCACGGAATTGGCATAGTTGCACTGCGCGCGGCGCAGATTGCCGAGCCTCCGCCTGTCCCTCAGTATATTGCACGCTACATCGACTATCTGCGCAGCGTCAAACTGGCAGTTGACGGAAAATTCCTCGAGTCGCTTGGCTTGCGCCCGGGACCTCGCTTCGGTGAACTGCTCGCTGCGCTTCGCGCTGCGCACCTCGACGGGATCGCCGTTACCCGTGAGGAGCAGGAAGCCTGGATCCGGCAGGCAGTTGTCGCCCAGAGCGCACCGGATGCCGGGCGCCGGTGAGTATAGAGCACAGATACGCACGGATTGCGATGGGTTCGTGCAGATGGGGCGGCCTATGGTTTGTGCAACACGTAGCGTATCGGGCGGGTCAACTTCACCGCCAGACCTTCCTGGACAGCGCGTTGCAGCCAGGCACGTGCCTGCTGCGGCTCGATGCCGCAGTGCTGCGCAATCTCGCGCTCGGTCTGTGCAACTCGCAGCGCCTGGACGAGATGGGGCCAGACAATCGGAAACAAATCGATGGCCGGTGCTGCGCCATTCGTATCGACAGGCATCAACGCCAGCGTTGCCTGATCGAGCGATGAAGTATCATGGACGCTGCGCTCGTTGCCAGCAGTCGTGTTCATCCCCTTGCCAGGCGACATTCTGGCGGAATGCTCATTGATCGCTTCGCTCTCTCGCAGTAGGGGTGTTGGAACCGATGCTCTGGATAGATCATTGAAGAGATGGTGCAGCGATGCATACTTCGACAACAACTCCTGACTCAGCGAGATAGCGCCCATCTCGCACAGGCGTTGATTGCCCGGTCCCGCTTTGTCGCTCGACCAGACAAAGAGCGGAACCCACTGCTTTTTCAGACATTCGATGGCGCCGTCCCATGTTCCGCCTTCGCCTAATGAAGCACTCACCACCAATCCATAATCGCTCAACGTATAGATGTACTTATTGCGCCCCATGGCGTTGCCAACAGAAAAACCCGCTTCGGGATCATATGCAGTGACCAGCGCCAGGTTGCCGTTCCGCAACGCCTGACGATACTTCCCGGATACTGCCGCTCTGAGCAGGCTATCCGCAAGCACGCCGACCGCAGCGCCATCTGCTGCAAGCGCTGCCTGCATCGCTTCGCTGTCCACCCCCCGCGCGGCGCCAGAGATGACCGGTATGCCCTGTATGGCGCACCTGCGGGCAATATCGCAGGTAAAGGCGATTGCATCTTCGGTAACGCGGCGTGATCCAACGATTGCCAGTCCGCCGTTTTGGAGCAGACGACGGTTGCCAGCGCCGTAGAGCAACGGTGGTGCAATGCGTTCCAAACGCGCCCGCAACCGCTGCGGATAGTCGGGATCGCTTCTGCTCATCACCCACAGACCTTTGTTGCTCCAGCCTTCGACTGTAAGCGCCAGCGCTCCACCGCGCGCCAGCAGCGCCAGCAGCCGTTCCTGGACTACCGGAGCGCCTGGCATCGATTGGATGCACGCAACCCCTTCCGGGTGCAACAGATCACCTGGACGCATCTGCTGCGCATGCAACCAGAGCGCCAGGGCATGATACTCCGCTGCACTCAGCGGTGCGACGCTCGACCCGCGTCTGCCGAATGTTCCGCAGAGCAACAGGATCGCCTGCGTATCAGGCGTCAGTTCGTGTTCGACCATGACACGCGCTCTCAATGTCCCTGCACCAGTGCGAGCGCCAGCGGAAAGACCGGTCCACTGCCGGCTTCGCGCAAAAGTGCAGCGACAACCGTAAACGTCCACCCGGAGTCGACCATGTCATCAACCAGCAGAACCGGGCCATCAATGCCGCTCCAGCGATCCACGACAAAAGCGCCCGCAATATTATGCGCCTGTTGAAAACCATTCTGCATGCGCTTTTGAGGTTCCGTCGGACGAACTTTGCGCACTGCCGCCACAAAGGGCAATCCCAGCCGCTGCGCCAGACGTTGCGCCATATCCGCAACCAGCGTCGGGTGCGTGAGCGATGGAACACAGGTAACCCACCCTGGCGCCGGTTCTGGAAGCCAGCGCTGACGCACCAACTCGACCAGAGCGTCAATAAGCGCATTATCGAAGCGTCCATCGATCTGCTTACCACGTTTCACCAACTCGCCCCAACCAGCATCGCCCCAGATACACAATGCCCGTCCTTCCTCGGCCATTAACGATGGTGATATTTTGCCACGCCATCCATAAACCTGCAATGCGTCGCCGGGCCACATACGACGCGGTTCGATACGCTGGTGATGACGTTGCAAAAAAGTAACCGCCCGACGCTCTAGCGCCTCAGGATAAGTCGGCGATACCAGCGGTTGACCGATACACACAGCGCACTGGCCACACGGCTGCAGATCGGGATCATCCAGTTCCCGTTTGAGAAAGACCATCAGACATTCGCTAGCATGAACATATTCGCGCATCCGTTCCTGCTCAGCGCGCCGCAGAGTGGTCAGGTCCTCGATCCTTTGTAGATCGATCGTGTAGTTGACAGGCGTTGCGAACCAGCGGTTGTCGATCTTGGTAACGGGGGACGGCGTTTCCACCGATAATATCTTAAGCGTTTTTTCGATCTGACTGCGTGAGAGGTTGACCCGACTTTCAATCTGCGCCATCGTCAAACCTTCGTCTGCCGACTCAAGCGTGTGCAACACCATCTCAATGTGGTCTCGTGGAGGAAATGCGGTCGTGATGAAGTATTCGGTGATATCCTGATCTTCCTTGCCGCTCAACAGAATGCCATATGCCTGATCGATAGCGCGCCCGGCGCGTCCAACCTGCTGGTAGTAGTGAATGACCGATCCCGGTCGCTGAAAATGAACCACAAACCCGAGATCTGGCTTATCGAACCCCATGCCAAGCGCCGTTGTTGCAACCAATACCTTGATACGACTCTCCAGCAGACGTTGCTCGAGATCCTCACGAGTCTGGCTATCGAGGTCTCCCCAGTAGGCATGCGCATCAATTCCGCACGATTGCAGCCAGGACGCCACACGCTGTGCATCACGAACGGTCAGTGTGTAAACAACGCCGCTCCCCGGCAGGTCGGGAATATGTGCTGCAAGCCACGCCAGTCGTTCCGCCTGACTGTCAAGCGCGATGTTTTGCAGACGCAGCGTGTTGCGCGCTAGAGGTCCGCGGACAATCCGCAAGTTCACGCCTAATTGCACCTGAATATCAGCAACGACACGGTTATTGGCAGTAGCAGTTGTTGCCAGGACAGGAATAGTAGGAGGAAGCATTTGGAGCACACGAGCGATCCGGCGGTAATCGGGACGAAAATCGTGGCCCCAATCCGAGATGCAATGCGCTTCGTCAACAACGAACAAGCTGATCGTGTCGGCAATCGGGCGCAGCGCCTCACTGCGGAACTCGTCGTTTGCCAAACGTTCGGGTGCAACGAGAAGCATATCGATACCGCCAGCGTGGAGGTGGGATAGCACGTTGGTCCATTCGTTCTTGTTGCTTGAATTGATCGTTGCAGCACGAACGCCAACACGCTCTGCTATAAGCAACTGGTTGCGCATGAGTGCAAGCAAGGGCGAGATGAGCAGTGTCGGTCCTGATCCACGTTCACGCAACAAGCGTGTCGCCAGGAAATAGACCAGACTCTTGCCCCAACCGGTGCGCTGCACGACGAGCAGACGCGCGCGACGTTCAACCAGATCGGCAATTGCTTCCCATTGACCGTCTCGAAAAGTTGCTGATGGATTGCGTAGCGCCTGCTTTAGAAGATGCTCGGCGTAGTGTCGCAGGGGCATAGATGTTGATAGAGTGAGAACCTCGTTCAGGGCGTGCACGCTTACCCTTATTTTTACCGTTTCAACTGACAAAGTGGTACGGCTACGCGGCTGGAACGTCGCCGAAGACGCCCACACCTGTATGGCGCAGAGAAGAAGCGGCAAGGATTGTGTGTTCGAGCATCACGCTGCGGAAGGCAAGCCACAGTCACTTCTTCAGCGCCGCATCCAGGCAGGCTTTGAGTTCTGCGGTATCGAACGGTTTGTACAGGAACCCACTCGGTTGGAGTTGCCCGAAGCGCGCCGCCAGTTCTTCACCGGCGTACCCGCTCATGAAGACAATCGGCGCATCAGGGCGGATGGCGCGCATTATCTGAAGCGCCTGCGCTCCATCCATTACCGGCATCGACACATCCAGCAACACACAGGCAATCGAGTCGGCATGGGCATTGAATAAGGCAACGCCATCCTCTCCGTCGGACGCCTGAAGGGTCTCGAACCCTAAACGCTCGACCATGCGCGCCGCCATCGAGCGTACCGACCGTTCATCATCGATCACCAGCACGATGCCCTGCGATTGACGAACTTCCGGTTGCGCGGCTTCGAGGCGGGGGAGGGATGGTGAAGACGATGGCGTTTCTGGAATTAGCGTCTCGACCGGGATGAAAACCCGAAACACACTCCCCTGTCTGGGAGCGCTCTCGACCTGAATCGCACCGCTGTGACTGCGCACAATGCCCAGCGTCGCCGCGAGGCCCAGCCCGCGCCTGCCCGGTTTCGTTGTGAAAAATGGATCGAACATGCGTTCCATCGTTTGCCGGTCGATGCCGCATCCGGTATCGCGCACGTCGATAATGGCGTAGCGTCCTTCTCGCATCTCTGTGCCAATGGCGGAGGAGGGGAGATTTGCTGCATCAAATGTGCGCTCGGCAGTGGTAATCACAATCTGCCCCGGCTGATCACCGATGGACTCGGCTGCGTTATTGACCAGTGCTACGATAATCTGACGCAACTGCACCCGCTCAAAGCAGACCTTCAACGACTCCTGTTCGCACTGATAGTCGATGGAGATAGCCGAGGGGATCACAGCGCGCAGGAGCGGGGTCATAGCATTGAGATCCGCGTTCACATCAATGGTTTCGCGCATTACCTGCCCGCGCCCGGTATACGCAAGCATCTGCCGGGTCAGTTCAGTCGCGCGTTGAACGTCCGACTCAACCTGCTCCAGACATGGGCGCGCCGGTGAATGGGGCGGGGTGTCGAGCAACGCTAGATTCGTGTTTCCCAGGATGCTCGCCAGCAGATTGTTAAAGTTGTGCGCGACGCCTCCTGCGAGTATCCCCAGGCTTTCGAGTCGTTGAACTTCGAGCATCTGACGCTCCAGCGCCAGGCGCTGCGCTTCCGCTTCGCGCTGCGCCGTCAGATCGAAGAAAATGACCAGAACCTCGTGTGGTTCTCCGGCGGCGTTGTGCAACAATGTTCCCCTGACCAGCATAGGAATAACCCGACCATCTTTTGCGACATAGCGTTTTTCAATCGCCGCCTCTCCATCGGGCGATGCCAGCAGTGCGGGGTGCAAACGAAGGTTCTGGTCGTCTGAATACGCAAAACGACTCATCATCTGCTGGTTGAGTTCATCGCGTTTGTACCCCAGCGCATCGCAGAGGCGCTGATTGAACCACTTCAAGCGACCCTGGACATCGGTCACTGCCATTGGCGCGGGGGCGCGCTCGAAGGTGCAGCGGAATCGCTCTTCGCTCTCCCGCAAGGCGCGCGCCATAGCGCGCTGACGATCCATCAACCGATAGATGCTTTCACAGAAAAGCACCGCAGCCAGGGCGGCTGCCAGTGCCGTCATTGCCGACTCGTTGAGATTCGGAACGACCAACGGCAATGTGATCGCCGTCACTGCCACGCCAATACCGACCAGAATCAGATACATCCGCCAGAGAGCCAGCGCAGCGCTCATGATGATGGGCCATATCAGCAGGTAGAGGAGATATTCGGAACCGCGTATCACAATCGTCAGCCCGCTGAGCAGAAGCGCCAGCCCACTATAAGAGGCAATGAACACTCCTGGACGATTCACGATAAGGTTTTGCACCATGCGTATACTGCCTTCGTGAGCAATGGCACAGTGATGGTTATCGTCGCAACACGATCTGCTCCATGCCATCGGCAGAATTATTTACGGATATTTTACTCCTGTTGTCGCTCGAGCGGTAGCGTTACGCCGTCTTCTCCGGGGACGTATTCGTGGAGGAAACAACCGTTATGCGGCGATCACACGCTTCTGGCGGAGCGAGAAGGCACACGCCATTGGCGGCGCATGCGTCGCACCAGATCACGAGGCGATCTTTGCCCTGCTGCTTGGCGCGCAGCAGCGCCCGATCGGCGGAACCAATGAGCGTTTCGACATCCGGCGCGTTGATGCGTTGACTCACTGCCGCGCCAAAACTGGCAGTGATGTGGATCGCGCCGCGTTCGGTTGCAATCGCTTCCAGCAGACGCGACCGCAAGCGTTCAACGACCCGGATAACGCCGCTGCAATCGGTTTCGGGCAGCAACACAATGATTTCTTCGCCGCCATAGCGCGCAAGCAGATCGATCGAGCGCAGCTCACGACGAAAAGTGTTGCTGACTGCCTGCAACACCTGATCGCCGATGGGATGACCGTAATGATCATTGATCTGTTTGAAGTTATCGAGGTCGGCGATCAGAATTGCCAGTGTGTGGCGATGACGCCGCGCACGCTCGAACTCACGCGCTGCTGCGCTGAAGAAGTAGCGCCGGTTGTAGATGCCCATCAAAGGATCGGTGATTGCCAGATGCTGCACTTCGGCAAACAATCGCGCATTCTTGATGGCAATCGTCGCTTGCTGCGCGAACATGCTGAGCAGGCGAATATCATCATTGGTAAACACGCGCGCAAGACTGACATCACCCACGCTCAATGTTCCAATCAATTCGTCACCCGCCAGCAGCGGCGCCGCCAGCACATTCGATGATGGCATCGAACGAAACACCGGCGACTGTCCCTCCCAGTGTTCGTAGTTGTACACCACCAGCGGCTGGCGCGTTAGCGCCACTTTGCCGATCAAACCTTCGCCGAGAGCCAGGCGCTTGTTTGCGTAATTGTGATCCATGCCGGTGCTGTAGTGGATGCGCAAATTGCGTTGCTCTGGATCATACAGGGCAATCATGCCGTGTGTTGCGCGCAATAGCGCAATCATCCGTGTGACGATGGTTTGCAACACTGCGTCGAGGTCCAGGTTGCCAATCATATCGGTCATGATGTCGTAGAGCGCGTCGAGTTGCTGCACGCGCCGCCATAGTTGTTCATAGAGTCGAGCGCGCTCGATGGCAACATTAATGTGCCCGGTCAGCTCGGTTATCAGACGCAGGTCGTCTTCGGTCAGCACGACGCCATCAACGCTCTCGATATTGAGTGCGCCGATGACGCGCTCCTGATCGCACAGCGGGACGCAGATTTCGGACGTGATATTATCCATCACACCGATGAAATTGGGGTCACTGCGCACATCGGTGATCAACGTCGGTCGTCCGCTGAGGATTGTGCGGCTAATCACGCCCTTATCGAGCGGAATACGATTAATGGGCGAAGGATAGCCCACCTGATGCTGGAGGATCAAGTTGTCGCCATCACGGAGATAGATGCAAACCAGCGTATACCCGAAGGTTGCATTGATCGATTCGACAACGACGCGAAACAGCGCCGGAAGATCGATTTCGCGCGCGATGGCTTCGCGCACCTGACCGATCAGGTGCAATTCCTGCGCCTGACGCCTCGTAATGGCATAGAGACGCCGCAGTTGTTGCTCGTTCTCGCGCAGTTCGGCTTCGATCCGGCGTCGTTCCGCCAGTTCGTTCTGCACGATGGTGTAGAGACGCGCATTGCCAATCGCAATCGCTGCCAGATCGGCAAAACGCAGCAGCATATCCACAAGCGCGTCGGCAACCGGACGATCCGACTCGAAGTACGAGATGCCCAATACTCCGATGACGGTCGATCCCGACCGAAGTGGCACGGCAACGATGGTTCCTATGCTCGAAGAGTCCAGAAAGGGAACGCGCCCTTCCCAGGTGCGGTAATCCCGGACGATCATTGGTTTGCCGGTTTGCCAGACTCTGCCGCCGATGCCGTCACCGATATCGATCGGTTCACGACAATGTTCGGCATACCAGCCGACTCCGATCTTCATCTCCATCTGCGTTCCATCAGGCGATAGGAGATCGATGTACCCGTCGCTTGTGCCTGCCAGCCGCGTCGCGTGCAGCACGATTGCCTCAAGAACGTCATTCAGATCGAGATGCCTCATGATTGTCAATGCCGTCTCATGAAGCGCCGTGAAGCAATCGGGAGCAGCGGAAAAGAGAGGGGAACGACTTTCGTCCTGTGCGTGCTGCAAGGCGCGTTCGAGATCGCTGATGCGAGCCTTGAGCGCCTCATTCTCTGCACGGAGCGATTCAATATCCATGGTTGGACTCGCGACGTCATGGTCCGGTGTTGGGAATGCCCGCAATGCTTCGCCAAAAACTCATCAATGTACTTGATACTTATGATGCATTGTAGCAAAAGATTATCACGAATTTATTACCACACGCTTCCTGAGAATGAAGGTTCATTACATTTCGTTCATCGTTCTGGACCTGACCATGGCTATGGTATACTGCCGCAGTGCGACGTTGGGACTGTAAACGGAGTAATGCGCGTGTTGGCTTCGACTCAATCCTCGCGGCAATGGCTTTTCAAGTCGGCATCGATGTTGAGCAATCTGGCATATGCCGCTGTTGTCGGACTACTGGGAGCGCTGGCTGCTTTCTCTCCGGCGCCAGGTGTGCGGAATGTCGCCGTTGATGAATCAGTGGTCTTCGACAATTTTTGGGGCGTTGAGCGGAACGACACCGCAGTCTGGCGCTGGAGTAAAGATCAGAGCACCATCCACTTCACTGCATATCGAGAGTATAGCGGCGTCCTTCTCTCGATGCTGCTCACAGCGCCGCAATACCCTGGCGCGCCAGAGATTGCCATCACATTCGCAACCGATACTGCTCTCCCCTTCACGCTTGGCATCGCACCACAGTGGCGCGTGTATCATATCTTGCTTGCACCCAACGGGTGGAGCTGGATGCACCCCGGATTACAATTGAGGGGTGTGGCACCGTATAGCGGCACCCCTGACAGACGAGCATTAGGTGTGGCAGTCGGCGGAGTGCGAATACGACCGGCAGGTGAGCGTTTGTTGTTGCCTGCGGCATTGCGTTGTGCCACGATTGTGGTGATTGCTCTGCTGACGCGTGTGTGGCTGCGTCTCTGGGCGCCCTTTTGGGTGTCGCAAGTTGCTTCCCTCAGCATTGCCCTTCTTCCTGTTGCAGGCTGGCGCCTGGCGCCAGGAATGATGCCCGTGCAACCGCCAGGTGTCTGGGAACTGACCTTAACCGTCGGCGCCGGTTTCGCTGCATTGTGGCTTGTCAAATCCTACATCATTGGCGATCACGTCGCCGAGTATCGGAAACGCGCGTTTGACTGGCTTTTTGGTTCGTTGGGTTGCCTGCTGATCCTGTCCAGCCTGTTTTCGCTTCGGTGGCGTCTCGGGTTTGATGCTGCCAATATGATCTATTCGGGGTGGTTGATCGAACATCACGGACTAGTACCGTATCTCAATATTGTTGTACAGAACATGCCTGGCACCTATTTGTTCAGCGCCGCAATTGTCCGATTGTTCGGGTTCGGCGATCTGGGATTGCGATTTGCTGATCAGATGCTGTTGCTCGCTCTTCTGGCAAGCGTGGTCGTGGCTCTTCGCCCATTTGGGGCGCGTGTCGGATGGGCAGCAGCGATCACGTTCGGACTTTGCTATCTGCACAATGGCTCATATATGGCGCTTCAGCGCGAGTTCGTTCTCCTGGTCCCCATCGGTCTGGCGCTGGTTATTGTCCGCATCCGGCATCCTGTCATATCGAAGCGCTTCTTCCTTGCGCTTACCGTTGTTGGCGTGTTGTTTGGTCTGGCTGCAACAGTCAAACCGCATGCCATTATCGGCTTACCCATTGTTGCCGGGTGGTATGTCTGGATGCACTTTTCGCCGGATGTGCAGGCCAACAACCGTCTCATGGTTGTTCTCAAAGCAAGCACCGCCGTCATCGTCGGCGCATTATTGCCACTTGTGGCAGTCGCCGGTTATCTCTGGCAAGCGGGTGCCTGGTCCTATTTTCTGGATATTGCCATTAATTATTGGCCCCTTTACAACCGCCTCGATCGGGTTCATCAGACGATCGACGCTATCAACTACCCGCTGTATGTATGGAACAACTGGCGGGAATTGGGCGGGCATCACATCTGGCTTATCACGGCACTTATCGGCGCTGCGTCCTTCCGCGACCGAACGCTTGATCGTGACCAGCGGATGTTTGTACAGATGCTGATCGCACTGGCAATTGTGTACAGCATCTATCCGATACCTGCCGGCAAGTTCTGGTCATACCACTGGCTGCCTATGCTGTTCTTCCTCGTTTTGCTGATGGCGCTCTCTTTCCGTCTTCTTGAACAGCCAGGACGCCCTCATCTGTTCGCTCTCCTGATCGTCGGCACTGTCATCGTCGCTGCGGCCCGCCCTGCTCCAGAACTTCATCTTTTTGGAGGTCCACCGACCAATCGCAAGTTCCAGCGCACCGACCGGATCGCCGCATTTTTGCGTGAACGGATCAGACCGGGGGACCCGGTGCAGACTCTCGATTGGACTGGCGGTGCAAACTATGCTGCGCTGATTGCTCAGACTGTACCTGCCACGTCCTTTGTGGAAGATTTTTATTTTTACCACCATATTTCTCATCCAACGACTCAACGCCTTCGGCAGCGATTCCTTGATGAGTTTGACAGGAACCCCCCAAGATTCGTCATACAGATCACTGCCGAGGACAAGCCCTGGGTCAGCGGACTCGATACGACCAGAGCGTTCCCGGAACTCGATCAGCGTCTCGCAACGGCATATCAACCGGTCCTGTTTGGCGACGGGTTCATTATCTATGAACGGCGTACCTGATCACCTATGACGATTCTCTACTTCATACCACGTTACGATCCGGCACTGATGGGCAATCGCATTCACGCCGAGGTAATCGATGCCTGGCGTGACCATGGGATCGATGCCGAGGTGATCACGCTCGCCGCAGGCATTGCTCGCCTGAGCAGCGAGGTCCAGGAAGGCATCGTCGTTCATCGGCTGCCGGTCAGTTCCGCTATGGCGCTGAAGGGTCTCAACCGCGCGCTGGCGTTTCCAACCGGATACCCCTATCTGGCGGGCGCACTTGTCCACTACCGGCGCTTCATTGCAACGCGCCGCTACGATCTCGTGCATGTCGAGACGGCATTTCCGCTTGGTCTGGTCGCTGCACTGACACTGCGCTCGATCCATCCGCCGCTCGCCGTGACGCTGCCCGGCGCCGACATTATGAGCGTGCCGGAGTTCGATTATGGGTACGCCCGATTTCTTGCGGTGCGTGTGCTGCTTCCTTTTGTGTTTCGACGCAGCGCTACGCTGCGCGCCGATTCGCCGCAGATCCGCTCGCTGGCAGTGCGATTGGGCGCGCCACCCGCGAAAGTGGTCGCTATTCCCTACAATATTACTGCTGACAGTTATCCCCCTGCTGGCGTCGAGATCGAAACACTTCGCCGGCAGAGCAGAAACGACATCTGCGCACGCTACAACCTCGATCCCTCCCGTCCAATTATTGTCAGCCTGAACCGCCTGCATCCGTTCAAGGGGATTGAATATCTGGTGGAGTCCGTTCCTCATATCCGCGCTGGCGGCATCGATCCACAGGTGCTGATTGTGGGTCCGAATCGCAGCACGCAACGGTTTGGCGACTATGGCGCATACCTGCGTCGTCGTGCAGAGGATCTGGGAGTCGCATCGGCGGTGATCTTCACCGGCGGTATTCCGCACGATCAGGCGATGGCGCATCTGGCTGCCGCCGATGTTGTTGTTGTCCCGTCGGTCTCCGAGTCGTTCAGCCGGGTAGTGGTCGAGGCGGCGGCGGTCGGCACGCCGCCGATTGTCACATCGACAACCGGCGTCAGTGAGTACGTCGCTGCGTCCGAATGCGGGATCGTTGTGCCGCCACGCAGCGGGGAAGCGATCGGCGCGGCATTGGTGCGCCTGCTGCGCGATCGATCGCTGTGGGAAACGTATGCGCGTCGGGGACCCACAATGGCGGCGGCGTTCAATTCGCGCACGATCGCCGAACAACTGTTGTGCCTCTATGCGCCATTCCTGTCGGGCAAAGGAGAGACGGCGCCTGCCGGCTAATGCCATGCGCATCTGTTATGTCGCCTACCCCAACAGTCTGCGGCTGCGTTCTGCCAATGCAGTGCAGACCCACGCCACCCTGCGGGCGCTGAAGACGCTGGCGCCGGATACGCTCGCAATCGTACCGCGAGTCGAAACCGGTCCCAGCGCATTCGACGGGCTGGCGCTCCACCTGCCGCGGATTGGAATCGGGCGCCTGTCGCGGCTCTATCGCTCGACTCTCTGGTACTACGCCGAGCGCAGCGCCTACGCCTGGCTCGTGCTGGCGACGCTGCTCTGGCTGCGCCTGGCGCGTCGCCGGTGTTTTGATGTCATTTATGTGCGTGAAGTCATCTGCGCGTTGTGGTTGTCGCTACTTGCGCCACGTCTGACCGGCGCGCGCGTGGTGTACGAGGTGCACGACCTGGAGAGCCGCAACCCGTCGCGCGCGAAAGAGCGTTGGGTGCAGCCGCTGCTCCACCTGATCGACCGCCTGACGTTGATGCGACCGGCGGCATTGACCTCACTCACCGGTGCGTTCCGTGATCTGCTGGCATGGCTTGGGGTGCGCAGTCGGTGCGAGGTTGCCGTCTTGCCCGATGCCTATGATGAAACGATCTACACGCCGCAGGATCGCGATGCTGCTCGACGCGCACTCGGGCTGCCGGATGAACCGATCATCGTCTATGCCGGGTTGACCTTCGCCTATCGCGGGGTTGATCTGCTGCTCGATGCCCTGGCGGATGTTCCCGGCGCGCGATTGATCCTGGTCGGCGGGCGCGACCGGGAGCGCGCCGCGCTTATCGCGCAGGCGCAGCGTTCCGGCATCGGCGAACGGGTGATGTTTGCGGGGGTGCAGCCGCAGGATCGGATACCGCTCTACCTGGCAGCCGCCGATGTACTGGTCATTCCCGATACCGTCACCGATGTGACGGCTTCACCGCTGAAGTTGTTCGAGTACATGGCAATGGAACGCGCCGTCGTGTGCCCCGACCTCCTGGCGCTGCGTGAGATCACCGGCGGTGATGGCGCACTCCATTTCCCTCGCGGTGATCGCGCGGCGCTGGCAGTCGCACTGCGCATGTTGCTCGATGATCCTGCAAAACGGCAGGCGCTGGCGAAATGCGGGCGAGAACGAGTAGCGCCGTACACCTACACGCAACGCGCCGCGCGCCTTCTCGCTGTATGCGAACGAGTGGCGCAGCAACGCAACGGGGTGTGCGTTGCGGATGTGTGAGTGTGTGCTTTAAAATCAACCGGGTGGACGAAGGCACTGCCTTCGTCCACCCTTGAATGTTTTCATGAAAACCGCTTCGGGGCTGCCAGTCAATGACGCGCTCATCGATCAGCGTTCCGTCTGCGGCATACATTTCCAGGCGCGAACGCGAGTCGTCAATAGAAAGGAGCAGCCACAGGCGTCCATCGGGCGTCCAATCCCACGCATAGCGCCAGGAGTCGAGGGTACGGATCGGGCGCAGACCACTGCCATCTGTGGCAACCAGCGTGAGCGTTCGGATGCACTCCTCAACCTGACAAACACCGCGCACATTGATGAAGGCGATCATGCGTCCATCGGGCGATCCGCGCATGCCGGCGATAGTTGTGTCCGGGTTGGCGACGATCGTCTGAGGCATTCCGCCGGTCGTTCCTATCCGATAGATACCTGCGCTGTCGCCGGAGTACTGGATGTACGCCAGTAGATCGGGCGCCAGGAAAACCGGGTTCGTGATCCATCCTTCCGCCAGCAGGCGTTCATTGCTTCCAAAGGCGAAGACCGTCACCCCTTGCTCTTTCCGCTGTACGTGATAGAAGAGCAAAGGCGCTTGCGCCGGGTTACCGCCAGAGACAGGCGTTGCCGATGGCGGCGCAACCATCTCTGGCGTGTGCGTAACCTTTGGCGGAGTAGCGGCGACTATCAACGGCGATGGAGTGACCCCAGACGAAATCTCAACCGGAAGAGCGGGCGGTCGTGTCACCGGCTCCGAGAGACTGCACGCGGTCAGCAGCATCAGCGCAATGATTGCGTGCAGTCATTTTGAACACATTCGACGCATCGTCACCTCTTGATGCAAAGCGAAGAATACCTTCGCCGCTTCCTATTGTACATTAGGGCGCAACAGCGCCTTTCGACCCAACACCTTTCAAATAAGCGCACACAAAGGCGCAAAGATGCCAGACCTGAACTCTGTTGATAATGGTTTGTCTTCCTTACTTGAGAGGTACAGCCTTTAGGACTCATGGAAGGTTATATAAAAGATCACGTGTGCCCATATCCTGCTTAGCACACGTGACTTCTTCCATGGGGTTTCTGGTTCTTATAGGAAGATCAACTGGACATCAGACAATCGTGTGATCGGCGTTGGCTTCAACAGGCTCAGCCACCGTGGGCTTCGACAGGCTCAGCCAACGCCGACCGCTTCACTGGTGCAAGCGTGGTTGTTCGGATGGAGATTGCTCGTCCTATTAATTCCTGGCTCTCAGTTCCTCGGTTCTCGGTTCTCGGTTCTCCTAACCCCTGACCCTCACCCCCCAACCTCGCCTCTCAGCGCCATAGCGCACCGGCGGGGCATTGCGCAGCACATTCCGGCGTCGTGCCGGACGTGGCGCACGGATCGGCTCGCGTGGCGCGCGACGTTCCGCCGGCATGCGCTCGTGCTGGGGCGTCGGCAGTTCCAATGTCTCGCGGGCATACCCCAACAATCCCATAATCTGCCCCACGTTCTGTGGCGCGATCTCGCGCACGACCAGCGCATCCTCGTCTCGCTCGATGATGATCCGCCGCATTTCCGGCGTCAGGCAGTGGTGTGCCCCGCCGCGACCGGCGATCATCTGCTGGTACGCGCCAACGCCGAAAAACGCAATCTTCTGACCAGGGTACGGTTCGGGCAACAGCAGCGGCGGCGCCCCCGGTCGTGGAAAGAAGTCGTCGCTGTCGCACGTCAACCGGCCCGCAAGCCGCACCGGACGCACCGGTTGGTCCCATCCGTCGAGCGGCAGGATGATGAACTCTTGCCCCGGCACGATCAGGCTGTCGGGCAATGCAACCATCAGGCTGCCATTGAGCAATACCCAATCCGGCGCAGCGCCCTGACCGCACTTGACCCGACCGACTTCCATAATGAACACATTGTGCGATGCGACGGTATAGCGACCAAATTCACCAACCAGTGTCGGCTGTGGAATATGATGGGTGTCGCACACTGCCGCCAGCATCGTCATCAGGCGATCGAGGAAGCCAGCATAGTCGAAACGAAAATCGAGCGAATAGGCGGACGTCGGCATACCGCCGCCAAAGTTGAACAGCCAGAGCGATGGCGCGCGCTGCCGCAGGCGGGCATACGCCTCTGCCGAGCGCGCCAGACGCTCATTCCACCGCTCAGGGTCCTCGATCTGACTCCCGACCATTGCGTGATACATCACCAGACGATGCGGCGTGTGATGCAACCGCTCGACGACGCGCGCAATCTCATCTGGCGTCAACCCAAACCGCTCGCCGCCAGGATGGTTGACATCGACATCGGCAGGGGTGTGGCGCTCGCGAACGCCGAGGAGCAATGGCTCACGGCACATAGCCAGCAACGTCTCGAGTTCATCGAGATCGTCGATCACCGGCACGACGCGCGCGAACCCTGCGTGGCGCAATGTGACGATTGCAGCGATGTAAGCATGATCCTTCGAGCCGTTGCAGAAAATGAAGCGATCCGACGGCAGGACCCCCTGCTGCCAGAGATAATGCGCAATGGCAACATCTGCTGCCGCTGAGGTCTCATAATGTGCGCCCGAACTGATGGCAGTGCGCACGACTTCTTCGGCAAAATTGGCCTTCGTTGCATATGCGTAGATGAAGTCGCCGGCATACCCGCTGCGGGCACGCGCCGCTTCCGCCCACTCGCGCATGCGCTCGATCTGCACTGTGATCTGCGGGCAATAGACGACTTCGAGCGGTGCGCCGTAGCGCGCCGCCATCGCATTGAGATCGATTTGATCCGCCAGCAGCAGGCGATCGCCACGGCGGCTGATAAAATCGTTGATCGGTCCTTCGGGTCCGACGCCATAACGGTTGGTGAACGCGGTGACGTAGGTCTGCCCATTCAATTGGAGTGAACCTCCTTCATCTGCACGAAGCTGGCATATCGCCGGCGAAACGAGTCCAGAAGAGGCGACCGGACCCGCCTGGCAGACTGATGGGCATAAGAAACCCCCGCACTCAGGCAGTGCGGGGGCGCATATCCGAGAGGTTCGTCAAAGGGGACGATCCAGAACGGCGAGCGCCGCACCGCACGCCAGAGCGCGCATCTGCTCCAGGCGCGACAGGTCGCAGCAGGGTAAATTGGCTTTGCCGTCCATACATCATTCCTGAACGCCCTGCCGGGTCCATCGGTTCATCGGATGATGAACAACACTCGTGATGGCGCTTCAAAAACTGCTGCGCACCGCTGCGCAGGTTTTTGCCGGAGAGCACGGATACCTTGTGGCGCACAGGCGCCAGAGACGTATTGTAGTGGATTCTGGCGCGATGTCAAGAGGGAAAATTGACCTGGGCACACTCACGATTGGACTGGGACCACACCGCATGCGTGAATGTGAACGCCCGCGCTGAACGCACAAAGCCTCGCTCACACGGGGCTGGTTCGGCGCATCCGCGCACCCCGGAGGAGAGGGCGCCCACGCTCTTCGCCAGACGGTCGCGGGCGATCACTCCCCCACACTCGTTCCCCGTCGCCAGCGGACATCGCACTCACTGCGAGCGCCAAGAGCGCGTTGCAGCACGTCGAGCAGCGTTGCGCTTGCGCCGCGTTCCTCAAGGAGCGCCAGCGTCTCGCGGTTGAGGTAGAAATCGGTGTCCTCGATGCTTTCCATCTCCAGGTTATCGAACAACACGCGCATCTCTTTGCCCGTGACGACACCAATCGGCGCATCGCTCTGCGCATCAGCGATGACAAACTGATCGTCATCCCTCAACGGCGGGCTGAACAGGTCAGCAATATTGATCCGTAGCGGCAAAACGCGAATAGGCGGCGTCGGCTCCTGAAGCGTCACCGGTTCATTATCCTCGTGCAGGAGCGTCTCGACAATCACACGCGCAGCGTCGGGGCGACCAATGTTGCGCGTGTTTTCCCGCATGCGCGCCAGGCGTTCGGGATTCTGAAGCAGACGATCAATTTTGTACGCCAGCGTCGTCATTTGGTTACAGCGCAACGCCACCCCTTCTTCGAGCAAATGATCGCTGTTGCGCTCCTCCTGACCGGGGATCGGCGCAATGATCACCATCGGCAGCCCGGCTGCCATGGCTTCCGACGAGGTCAACCCGCCGGGCTTGCCGATCAGGATGGTTGCAATGCGCATCAACACATGCATGTCATCGGTGAAACCAAGCACGCGGAAACGCTTCGCCTGCGGCTCGACCAGTTCGACCAGCTCTGCGCGCAATTCTTCATTCCTTCCGCACACGACAATCACCTGTGATGGCGTGCTCATCTGCAATATCTGCTGCACTGCCTCACGCGCCGGACCGATCCCCGCAGCGCCCGCCGAGAGCAACAACGTTGGCAGATCAGATCGCAGATGGTAGCGTGCCAGCGCCGCATCCCGGTCGACTGGCTCCTCGAACGCCGGATCGACGGGAATGCCGGAAATAGTAATCCGATCCTCCGGCAGCCCAAGCGCCATCAGGTGCACTTTTGTTTCTTCCAGTGCCACGAAGTAGCGGTTAAACCGCGGGCTGAGCCACATCGAATGAAAGTCGTAATCGGTGGTCACGATCGCAAGGCGTGTATCGAGGGTTTCCTCCGCCAGCAACTGCGCAACAATGCCGGCCGGCATAAAGTGTGTGCAGACGGTGATTGTCGGTTTGAACTCACGGATGAAGCGCGTCAGCGGGTCGGCGTTGATCCGGTCGAACAGCAACCGGAAAGCGTCGGTCTTCCACGGTTCGTCGCTTGCCTGATACCACCAGCCAACGAGTTGGGGCCGTTCTTGTACCAGGCGCAGGTAAAGGTCGGAGTAGAAAGCGCGGTACAGTTCGTTGGTGCGTTCAAGAGCGTCAAGGTTGACCAGTTCCGCCACCTGCGGCGATTGTCGGAAGACCTTTTCGAGCGCGGCGGCGGCGGCTTTATGCCCCGAACCGGCGCTGGTGGACAGAATAAGGATGCGGTGGTTCACTATCGATCCTTCCCGTGAAAGCAGCCCAGAGTATTGTACCCGGTTGTGAACCGACACTCAAGAGGCATACCGGAGGGAGACGCTTGCGAAACGATAGGCGTTGCCACGACCTGCTGGCCGCACCCCGTCAATCCAGGGTTCAAGGGCGGACAGCACGCATCATGAGCATGGAGGGCGTGCATGGCGCTGGGATGCACCGTTTTCCTCTCACCCCCTGCCCTGAACTCTCCCGCGTGCGGGGGGCAGGGACTGGAGCCGCACATCATTATCGAGATGACCCCTGAACCCTCCCGCGCGCGGGGGGTATGGTCCTGATGCGGAAATCGCGAGTTTGCCAGAATCCTGAACCCTCCCGCGCGCGGGGGGCAGATGTTTCAATCCAATAATAGTTGACGCAAATTCCCTGAACCCTCCCGCGCGCGGGGGGCAGGGGGACTTGCGCCGCGCGCGCGGGTCCGTCCCCCTGTGGGAGTGCCGAGGTTCGCTTGGAGGTTAAAACAAATCCAGGGTAGATGCAGACAAAATGCCTGTGTGCCCGGGAAAAACGCGAACAGTCGCCGTCGGAGACAATGGCGCCGCTGAGAGTGTATCTGAACCGGTCGATCAGGCAGGCGAAGGCGGCGCCTTTGCCTGCCCAATTGCGCCGCGTAAGGCGGGTTTTCCGATCCGTTCTAACGCAATGCCGATGCTATGCGAGGCAATGCATCAAGCGGCAAGACGGTGATCTGCGTGGTGAGGGCGTACTCCTGCCTCCCTGGATAGATGACCCACAGGTGTTCCAGACCCAGGTCGCTCAGGGCAATACGCATCGAACGGGTGACGCCAGGAGCATCGGCATATTTGATCTCGAACCCATAACGCCTGCCGCGGAGATGGACCAGCAGATCGAGTTCGGCGCCGCTATGGGTTGCCCAGAAATATGCATCGCGCGTATCCAGCAGTCGAATGATCTGTTCAACAGCGAATCCCTCCCACGAAGCGCCCAGTTTGGGATGCGACTGAACGTCAGCCAGCGTTTCCAAGTGCAATAGTCCATGCAAAATGCCACTGTCCCGGATGTATACTTTAGGCGACCTGACCTGTCGCTTCCCCAGATTCTCGAACCACGGCGGCAGCACACGCACCATATACGCGCCGCCCAGAATATCCAGGTAGCGTCGTGCAGTGGACTCGGATGCGCCCAGCGAGCGCGCGAATTCGGCGGCGTTCCATTGCTGACCGTGAAAGTGGGCGACCATTGTCCAGAAGCGGCGCAGGGCTTCCGCAGGAATAGTAATCCCCAACTGCGGAATATCGCGTTCCAGAAATGTTCGGATGAACGCCTCGCGCCATGCCATACTGCTTGGATCGTCATCGGCGAGAAACGACCGGGGAAAGCCGCCGCGCACCCAAAGCCGGTCGCGTTGCGCCACGCCTACTTCGGTCAGATCGAACCCTGAAAGATCCACGAATCCGATGCGACCCGCCAACGACTCCGACGCGCTGCGTACAAGATGCGGCGAGGCGAATCCCAGGAGCAAAAACCGGGCGTTGTTCTGTGGACGATCAACCAGCACGCGCAGCAACTGGAAGAGATCAGGGCGTTGCTGCACCTCATCGATGATGATCAGCCCGGAGAGGGTTTCTAAAACGGTCAACGGCGCAGAGAGACGCCGTATATCCACCGGATTTTCAAGGTCAAAATAGGTAGACGCTTGCTGCTCGCCAACCATCCGCGCTACCGTCGTCTTGCCGCATTGTCGCGGACCCAGAAGGGCGACAATCGGGTGGATCGCCAGCAGGCGCGTAATCTGATTGATAACCGTAGGGCGTGGAATGAGCATAGCCCCACTATAATTCTTGAAAATCCCTATGTCAAGTATGGATATTCAAGGATCTATCCCCCCGCTTGCCGCAACCCTCACCTTCCCGACAACTGCGGCTTCCTGTCCGGCAACCAGAATGGGACGACCGGTTGATGGGTCGTACACAATGAGCAACAGGCGGTAATCGCCAGGCGGCGTGGCGGCATCGAGCGTCAACGGGATGTCCTGCCGCACTGCTGCACCGGGCTTCCAGGCAGGTACAGGAAGCCAATCGCCGAGTACGCCGTCCCACTGCGCCCATTTGCGGTTTTCATCATCCAGCACCTGGAACGATACCATTGGTGACCGATCCTGGTTCTCACGGTCGCCGGTTGCACGCCAGAAGACCTGAACGTTCAGACGTTCACCGGGGGAGAGTGGCGTCACAGGAGTCACGCCAGGCGGGGGTGATTGGCGCTCCAGAACAATCTGTTCCAGCGCCAGGCGCAACTCGTCACACATCAGCGGCGTTCCGGCGAGAAGTGCGCGCTGATGCGCGGGGAGCGGCGAGGCGTCAGATCGGGCGCGGGCAGTTTCGACCGAGAAGAAGACCGGCTCGAAGGTCGCCACGGCGCCCTCGCTCATGGTCATGGTAAAAAGCGGCGCCTGCGCAACGACCGCACCGCCGCTATAGATCGCCAGAACGCCAAAGTAGCGACCGTCGGGAGGATTTACGGCGACATCGGCTGCCAGCATCGGTGCAGGAGCGCCATTCATTCGCGCTTCGGAAGCGCCGCGTGCCAGATCGAGCGCCAACCGCCATTCACCTTCCAAAGGCGCAGCAGCCAGCAACCGCGCGATGCGCACCGGCGCATCGAACGTATCGCCGATAATAATCACTTCGTAACGCAAGGCGTGATTGCCTGGATTTGCCAGACTTGTCGATAGAACGATCTGATCGCCCTGTTGTTCGCTCGTTGCGCTCCATGCCACGCGCGTTATGTCGAGCGATGTCGAGACCGGCGTCGGCGTATCGGTTGGGGACACAACAGCATGCACCAGCGCCAGCGGCGCTGTGGGGATGACCTGTACAGTCGAACTGCTCCCTGTTTTGATCGTTGTAACCCCTGCCTCTAGCGAGAGCGTTGTGGTGGTATGCCCCTGACGCAACATTACCGTCTGCGCTTCCAGCGCTGCCAGCGTCAGGCGCAACGTCGCTGCGTGCGGCATCTCCAGAGTAAAGGGTTCGTTGGGCGCAATGACGCGATTGTGCCCGGCACGTCGCCAGATTGCCAGCGATGCGGGCGATTTTGGATCGACTGCTGCAATGACATAACTCTCGCTGCGTCCCAGAACAAAGGTGGCATCCGGCGGCATTTCGTAGAGAGCAATCGCGCTACTCCGCCAGCGCTCCTTCGCGCCAACGTCCAGGGGCCAGGGGTCCTCGCGCGCTGCCAGCACGACATAGTTCGGCGTTTCGCCAGGAGACCAGAACGATTGCGCAGCATACGCGGCGGGAACCCGTCCCCAGAGTTCCTTGCCATACAGCATTGTCGCCAGCATACCATTGATCGGTCCGGTCAGGGTCTCGTCGCCGCTCAACAACACGGTCGCGCCATGCGGCAGTTGCGCCGCTACCCGGTCGAATGCAGCAATATCACGGGTGAAGATTGCCGGTCCGCGTATATGATCGGCGACCGTCAGCGATTGCGACCAACCGGTGCAGGCAAGGATCAGCAGAGCAGCGCTGGACGCCAGCAGCATCCCGGTGCGCTTTGTCCATTGGGCGATTCGTTCTACCCCTGACGCAGTCAGCCCCCAGATGACGAACGAAGTGTACGCAGCGCCTTTCATAAAGCCATATTCATACGGTCTGCCAAAGCGTAGCCAGATCAACGCTGCTGCGACGGCAGCAATGGTCAGTGTCCAGCGTAATCGCGTGCGTTCACCGGCATCAGCGTCATTGCGCCACCGGTGCGGCAGAACCAACGCTGCACATCCCGGCAACACCGTCGCCAGCAGCGCAACTCCGATCAGCAACGAAGGTGGTTGATCACCGTCGTTAGACAGGCGAAATGCGGTCAATCCCAGGATTTCATCGACGCCGATAAACCGATCCGGTCCGATTTTTGGCTCGATCAGCGAGTAGCGAAAACTGAACCCCTCGAAGTAATCCTGAACCGCCAGCGCAGACGCAGCCAGGGTCAATCCGGCAAGTGCCAGCGCCGCCAGCGCCAGCGAGATCGGCGTCGTGTACGGCTGCGGATGACGCCATGTTTCGAACAGACGCGCCGCTCCTGCGGCTGAAATGAGCGGAACGGCGATAACCAGCGCCGGATAGTAGGCGATGGGTATGGCAGCCAGAGCGATTGCCGCCAGCAGCGCTCCACGCCATGCCGCCAGACGACGCTGTGCCAGATCATCAACGGCTGCCAGCCCGGTGGTGAGCGCCAGCGCCAGTAGACACCAGGCGGACATCTGCATCCCGAAGTTGAAATAGCCGATCCAGAGCATCAGCGAGGTCAGCGCGGTGAGCGTTGCTCCCAGAAATGATCCGACCCGCCCTGCGTCCATCGTTGCGCGCAGCCAGACATACATCGCCAGTACAGCCAGCGCACGCATAAACGCAATGACAGGCGCGAATGATGCCAGTGCGCTGGCGCCGCTGAAGATCATCGTCATTCCATGAAATATCGAAAAGCCAAGGGTTAGCCCGATTCGCGGTGGATGCGTCACAAGGTCGCGCAGGAGACTCTGTGGCGCTTCCGGAATGCGCGGCAGGGAATAGTCGATCAGGTGCTGCGCCATCGGCAGGTAAGCCTCGGTATCCCATCCGCGCCCAATGATCGTTGGATAGCCGTACTCGAGCAACGGCAGGATGCCTGTCAGCAGCGCCAGCAATGGTGGGATCAGCGCCTCTGGTTGGGCACGCAACCATGCCAGCGGTTGTGGCGGCCCCTCTGCACGCCAGGTGAGAATGTTCAGAACGGTGGCGCCGATCAGGATGACTGCCACTGTCCAACGCAAGTTGAGCACCAGGCTCGCCAGCATGAACCCGCTCCAGAGCAGGACGACATAGCCGATCAGCGGCGTCAATGGCGCGCGGAATGATGCAAGCGACGGTGGCAACGCCAACCGCGCCGCACCCCATCCGACGTAGCAACACAACACCGCTGCTGCAATCAGAATGAGGCTCAGTTCGGCAATGAACGACATGGTGTTGGACTACTCTGGCAATTGGCGAGGAAGCGTCCTGGCGGATATATCCGCCAGCGCTGGGGTGCAGTCGATAGCCAGGAGATAAACCGAAGAGAGCCATTGATACGCATCGGAAGAATGCACAAGATGTTCAACATACGGCTTGTTCTGTGATACCAGCATATATGCTCTCAGTGAAGGAACAGGACGATAGCATGGCGTCTGGTCTGGCATTGCCAATCATAGGGGGAAATCGGCGGTTCTGCAAGCGGGAGGGGAAAGACGCACAGCGCGTATCGCGCAGGGAGAGGGATGAGTAGCATGGCTTCGTGGACCGTCGCGCGCTGCGAGGCACACGAGATTGAGGCTCGAACGAGGAACGTAGAAGATACAGGCAGAAGACCATTCCGCTCCTTGCGATCTCCGCTGTGCAATCGTCTCGACCGCGGAACACCATCGACGAATTGGAATCTGCCCGTCGCCGGTTCTCCATACCGTCTCACGAGTCCTGAAACCTGACCCCTGATCCGGTGCTCAGTTCTCGGTTCTCAGCGCCCCTCCAAAGTCTGGTATGATAGAAACAGTCTATCGCTTCGCACATCAGGGATCGACCAATGACCTCCAACCGTTTTGCGTTCTTCAACGGGGAATTTGTTCCAATCGAACAGGCGCAAGTCAGTGTGATGACTGCGGCGCTGAACTATGGTCTCGGTGTCTTCGAAGGCATTCGCGCCTACTGGAATGCCGATGATGGTCAGTTGTACGTTTTCCATCTCCGCGAACACATGGAACGTCTGAGACGCTCGTGCAACATCATGTTCATGAATCTGCCCTACAGCGTCGATGAACTGTACGATCTGACCGTAGAACTGCTTCGACGTGAAGCCTTTCGTGAGGACGCCTATATTCGTCCGCTGGTCTTCAAGAGCGACCATACTATCGCTGTTCGCCTCAACAATATGACCGACGCCTTTGTGCTCTACGCCGTTCCCTTTGGTCAATACATTCCCGGAACGGCAGTGCGCGCATGCGTATCCTCCTGGCGGCGCATCGAGGACAATATCATGCCATCGCGCGCAAAGGTCTCCGGTGGGTATGTGAACTCGGCGCTGGCGAAGACGGAGGCGCTACTCAACGGCTACGATGAAGCGATTGTGCTCGGCGGCGACGGGCAGGTCTCGGAGGCGAGCGCGGCGAACCTGTATATTGTGCGCAACGGCGCTCTCATTACGCCGCCGATCACCAGCGATATTCTCGAAGGGATCACCCGGCGCGTGGTGGCGCACCTGGCGCAGGCGGAGCTGGGTGTGCCGGTGATCGAGCGACCCATCGATCGCACCGAGTTGTATGTGGCGGAGGAAGCCTTCTTCTGCGGCACCGGCGCCGAAGTCAAACCGATTATCGAGATCGACCGGCGACCGGTGGGGAGTGGCGCTGTTGGCGAGATTACTGCGCGCCTGGCGGAATTGTATAGCGCTGTGGTGCGTGGATGCCTGCCCGCCTACCGCGCTTGGTGTACGCCGGTGTACATCGACGAAGGAGCATGACTATGGCGGAAGCGTTGCTGATCGAAGCGGTTCGCACGCCTGTTGGGAAGCACGGGAAGGCGCTGCGAGCGATCCATCCCGTTGATCTCCTTGGTCAGCACATCGCTGCGCTCCTGGCGCGCGTCGGCGTCGATCCCGCCGCTATCAACGACGTTATCGCCGGGTGCGTCGGTCAGTCAGGGGAACAGTCCGCCAATATCGCGCGCAACGCCTGGCTTGCCGCCGGTCTGCCCGAGTCGATCCCGGCGACGACCATCGACCGGCAGTGCGGTTCGAGTCTCCAGGCGATCCATTTCGCGGCGCAGGGGGTGATGGCAGGTGTATACGACCTGGTCATCGCTGCTGGCGTCGAGTCGATGACGCGCGTACCGCTTGGCGCCTCGATTGCGGTCGGTCCTGGAACCCCGCTCAGCCCACGTCTGGCGCAGCGCTATGGTCTGGATCGCGGTTGGTTCGATCAGGCGCGTGGTGCTGAGCGGATCGCGCGTGAGTGGCGTTTGACGCGCGAAGACCTCGATCAGTATAGTCTGCGCAGTCACCGCCTGGCTGCCGCAGCGCGCGACGCCGGTCGCTTTGCGACCGAAATCATCCCGGTTGCACTGCCGGGCGGAGGTGTATTCGATGCTGATGAGGGCATTCGCGCCGACACATCGGTGGAGCAACTCGCTGCTCTCAAGCCGGCTTTTCCCGACCTGGACCTGATCACGGCTGGCAACGCCAGCCAGATTTCCGACGGTGCGGCGGCGGCGCTGATCGCGTCTCCGTCAGCCGCGCGCGCGCTGGGGCTGCGACCGCGCGCCCGATTCGTCTCGTTCGCCGTTGTTGGCGTCGATCCGGTGACCATGCTCACCGGGCCGATTCCGGTGACGCGACGCGCATTGGAACGGGCAGGTCTCCGTGTTGAGGACATCGACCTGTTTGAAGTCAACGAAGCCTTTGCACCGGTCGTGCTGGCATGGCAGAAAGAGATCGGCGCGCCATGGGAGCGAGTTAATGTTAATGGCGGCGCAATTGCGCTCGGACATCCGCTGGGTGCAACGGGCGGACGAATGATGGCGACGCTCGTGCACGAACTGGAGCGGCGTAGCGGACGATACGGGCTAATTGCCATCTGCGAAGGGGGCGGCATGGCGAATGCAACGATTATCGAGCGCGTGTAGACATTACCCTACTCCGCATCGAACACTGCATCGACACTCACAGCAAAGCCGTCGAGCAATCGGGGAACCGCCTGTTCGCTACGACGGAACACGCCAAACGTGCTGTATACGTCGTGCTCCAACGCCAGGACCGTGATTGTTTCGTCCAGGGGGTTGACAATCCAGTATTCAGGTATGCCCGCCTGTGCGTAATCGCGTGGTTTTTCGACTGTGTCACGCTCTGGATGATCAGGGCTTACGATCTCGACAACGAGATCGGCGCCCAGCCAGAACTCGTTCTGATTTCGTGGATCGCGGGCATCGCAGAGAAGCATGATATCCGGCTCACGGAAAGCGCCCGGACGCACTCGCAGCCGTAACGGGGCATAGAATACGGCGCCGCCCCTGGGTTGCACGAACGCGAGCAAAGCGAGCACGAGAAAGAGTGAAATCGCTTGATGCTTTCGCGTTGGCATGGGCAACACCTCGATAACGCCGTCGGTAAACTCGATGAGGCGGTTGGTCTGCCGGGCGAGGGCGAGGTACTGCTCCTCGCTCCATAAACCCTGCAAGGCGTCCAGGTCAATGTCAAGGCTATCGGCTGCGCGTACCATGCGAAGCTGACCTGTCGATGCTGGGGCAGTCATAAAACATCTCCGTTATAAAGAATTATGCTCATTTGTAGATGAGAATATCGCTCCTGAACGTCTCAAGTGCGCAGTGCTGTATGCTGGCAGTATAGTCAAGCATTCCGAGACGCGCAAGGTGTCCACTATGCTGAACCGCTCTGCCTCTGCGTGCAACAATGCGGTGAACGGATCTGACGGAGCACTGTGCATACAGGGATACACGGACAACGAGACGACGTGCGCGATTCCTGATTTCAGGCTTCTGGTGCTCGGTTCTCGGTTCTCAGTTCTCAACCATTTGTGAGCATTTCTTTCGACTTCCCACGATTATGCCCGTTGCATGATTCCGCATACTGATGTAATATCCTGAATAATTCCAAAGGTTGCGACGGATGTATACTCCGCACCCTTTTTTTGCGTCGCAGCCCGATGGAATACAGGTCTTCACAAAAGGGGGAAACATTATGTCTAAAAAATGGGTCTACCTTTTCACCGAAGGTAATGCGTCGATGCGCGATCTCCTCGGTGGCAAAGGCGCTGGCGTGGCTGAGATGACCCGTACCGGCGTGCCTGTTCCTCCAGGTTTCACTATTACCACCGAAGCATGCAACGAATACTACGCGCGAGGCAAGCAGTTCCCCGAAGGTTTGTGGGAACAGACCCTCGCAGCGCTGAAAGTGATCGAAGAACAGGTCGGCAAGAAGTTCGGCGACCCGGACAACCCGCTGCTTGTATCAGTTCGATCTGGCGCACGCGAGTCGATGCCGGGTATGATGGATACCGTCCTTAATCTTGGTCTCAACAAAGAGACGCTCGCGGGACTCGCTCGCCTCACCAACAACCCGCGCTTTGCTGCTGATGCCTACCGGCGATTCGTTCAGTTGTTCGGCAAGATCGTGCTCGGTGTTGATGGCGAGAAGTTCGAGCATGTCATGAGTGAGGCGAAAGGCAGGGATCGCCAGGATACCGACCTGACCGCCGAAGAATTGATGCAGATCGCCGAGACGTTCAAAGCGATCATCAAAGAAGATGCCGGGGTCGATTTTCCGGAAGACCCTTATGAGCAATTGCGGATGGCGATCACGGCGGTCTTCAACTCCTGGATGGGACGCCGCGCCGTCGATTATCGCCGCGTCTACAAAATCCCGGACACGCTCGGCACCGGCGTGAACGTGCAGACGATGGTGTTCGGCAATATGGGCAACGACAGCGCAACCGGCGTTGCCTTCACGCGCAACCCGGCAACCGGCGCCGATGAACTGTACGGCGAGTATCTGGTGAACGCACAGGGTGAAGATGTGGTGGCGGGCATCCGCACGCCCAAACCGATCAGCAAACTGCGCGAGGAAATGCCGGAGGTGTACGAGCAGTTTTCCCAGATCGCCAAGATGCTCGAACGGCACTACAAAGATGTGCAGGATGTTGAGTTCACCATCGAGCGTGGTAAACTCTGGATGCTTCAAACGCGCAACGGTAAGCGCACCGGTATGGCCGCAGTGAAGATTGCAGTCGATATGGTCAACGAAGGGCTGATCGATAAGCGCACCGCACTCCGCCGCGTCCAACCGGAGATGCTCAACCAGTTCCTCTTTCCAATCGTCAATCCCGCTGCTGCCGAGCACGCCACCAGACTGGCGCGTGGACTGGCCGCCGGTCCCGGTGCTGCCCAGGGACGCATCGTACTCGATCCCGACGAAGCGGCGGCGCGCTCCGAGCAGGGTGAGCGTGTCATTCTAGTGCGCACCGAGACGGCGCCGGAAGATTTTCATGGCATGGTTGCGTCCCAGGCAATCCTGACGGCGCGCGGTGGCTTGACCAGCCACGCGGCGGTGGTGGCGCGTCAACTCGGCAAGTGCTGCGTCTGCGGTTGTGGCGACCTGGAGATTGACTATAAGGCCGGCGCCGTTCATGTGCATGGAACTGATGTCATCCTGAAGGACGGCGACTGGATTACGGTCGACGGGCACTCCGGCTGGGTCTATGCCGGTCAGGTCGAAACGCAGGAAGCCGAAGTCATTCAGGTCATTCGTGGTCAGATGAAGCCGGAAGACTCGAAACTCTACGGCTACTTCACCACGTTCCTGAGTTGGGCAGATGAAGTGCGTCGTCTGGGAGTGCGCGCCAATGCCGACACGCCGACCGATGCGCGGGTGGCGCGACTCTTTGGCGCTGAGGGCATCGGTCTGTGCCGAACCGAGCACATGTTCTTTGAGGGCGACCGTATCGACGCCGTGCGCGAAATGATTGTGGCAGACACGCCGGAAGATCGGCGCAGGGCGTTAGCAAAGATCGAGCCGCTCCAGCAAGGCGACTTCGAGGGTATTTTTGAAGTCATGGACGGACTGCCGGTGACGATCCGCACGCTCGACCCGCCGCTCCATGAATTCCTGCCGCACGGCGACCGCGAGATCGAGGAACTGGCGCACAAGATGGGCATCGACGTCGCCACGCTCAAAGCAAAGATTGAGGGCCTGCGCGAGGCGAACCCAATGCTCGGCTTCCGTGGCTGCCGTCTGGGCATCGAGTACCCCGAAATCACCGAGATGCAGGCGCGCGCCATTTTCCATGCCGCAGCCAATTGTCAGGCGCGCGGCATCAAGGTGCATCCTGAGATCATGATCCCGCTCGTCGGCGATGTGAGTGAACTGCGCATGCAAGGTGATATTGTGCGTCGCGTCGCCGATGAAGTGATGGCGGAAACCGGGCAAAAGATCGATTATCTGCTCGGCACCATGATCGAAGTGCCGCGTGCCGCACTGACTGCCGACAAGATCGCAACGATTGCCGAGTTCTTCTCCTTCGGCACCAACGATCTGACGCAGATGACGTTCGGTATGAGCCGTGACGATGCAGGACGTTTCCTACCGCTCTATGTCGAGCGCAAACTTCTGAAGGACGATCCGTTCGAGGTGCTGGATCAGGAAGGCGTCGGGCAACTGGTGCGCATGGGTGTCGAGCGTGGACGCAGCACCCGCCCCGATCTGAAGACCGGCATCTGCGGTGAGCACGGCGGCGAGCCAGAGAGCGTGAAGTTCTGCCACCGCGTCGGTCTCAACTATGTGTCGTGCAGCCCGTACCGCGTCGTCATCGCCCGGCTCGCTGCGGCGCAGGCAGTTCTCGAAGAACAGAAGTAGGGCTGTCGGTGGGGACGGTTCATTGCACCGTCCCCACTCCATGGTAATATCTCAGTGAGTCATACCAATGACGCTTGACGATGCCGCATGCTAGTCATTCCGAGCGCAGCGCGGAATCTGAACGGGTCGTGCAAGACCCCTCGCGCTGCTCGGGGTGACCATGCCGGATGTGCACAGGGAATTGGTATGAGAGGCGCGGGGTGCGAGGCGCGAGGCGCGAGACGCGGGGTGCGAGGCGCGAGGCGCGGGGTGATACCAATGACAATTGACGATGCCGCCTTCTTGTCATTCCGAGCGCAGCGCGGAATCTGAACGGGTCGTGCAAGACCCCTCGCGCTGCTCGGGGTGACCATGCCGGATGTGCACAGGGAATTGGTATGAGAGGCGCGGGGTGCGAGGCGCGAGGCGCGAGGCGCGGGGTGCGAGGCGCGAGGCGCGGGGTGCGAGGCGCGAGGCGCGGGGTGATACCAATGACAATTGACGATGCCGCCTTCTTGTCATTCCGAGCGCAGCGCGGAATCTGAACGGGTCGTGCAAGACCCCTCGCGCTGCTCGGGGTGACCATGCCGGATGTGCACAGGGAATTGGTATGAGAGGCGCGGGGTGCGAGGCGCGAGGCGCGAGACGCGGGGTGCGAGGCGCGAGGCGCGGGGTGATACCAATGACAATTGACGATGCCGCCTTCTTGTCATTCCGAGCGCAGCGCGGAATCTGAACGGGTCGTGCAAGACCCCTCGCGCTGCTCGGGGTGACCATGCCGGATGTTCGCGGGTAATTGGTGTCATATGTAGGCGCTTGTATATTGAAGCGTCGCCGCAGGAAGAGCGTCGCGCTGAACGTAGCGCCATTCCTCACAGACCCGTCTGTAAATCTCCACCGTCATCTGCGCGATGGTCTGCCAGTTGTAGCGGGCGCCCACCTCGCGAAACGCATTTGTTGCGCGTTGCTGCGACCAGTCGGGGTGCGCCAGCGTATGCCGGATGCCCCACGCGAGCGAATCGACATTGTTCGGATAGACGGTCAATCCCGTTTCGTGGAGTTTCACCACCTCAGCCAGTCCGCCGGTGTGCGCCACGATCACCGGACACTTCGCCGCCATTGCTTCCAGGGCGACGATGCCAAACGGTTCATAGAGCGATGGGAATACCGCAGCATCCGCCGCATGGTACAGCCGATCCCGCTCATCATCGCTGATGCGACCGGTGAAAAGAATGGAGTCTGCCAGTCCCGCTCGCTGTGCGCGCTCCCGCAGTGCGTCGAGGTATGCGCCGACGCCGGCGATCACCAGGCGTGCTTGTGGGAATTGCATCAGCACCTGCGACCAGGCATCGACTAGAAGGTGTAATCCTTTTTCGTAGACAATCCGCCCGACGGAAAATACCAACTGCTGATCGTCGCGCACAAAACGACGACGAAATGCCAGTCGCTCCTCATCACTGTCAAATGGCGCGGGCCGTATCACAACGCCATTCGGCACGACCTCAATCTTCTCACGCGGGGTATCGAAG
This sequence comes from Roseiflexus castenholzii DSM 13941, assembly GCF_000017805.1. Taxonomy (GTDB): domain Bacteria; phylum Chloroflexota; class Chloroflexia; order Chloroflexales; family Roseiflexaceae; genus Roseiflexus; species Roseiflexus castenholzii. The sequence goes on from NC_009767.1 coordinate 3,198,517, forward strand.
GCGGTACAGATTTCGTGCGCCATAAAGTGCGAGCAGGCAATCACCCGGATTGCCTCGCTTGCCAATAACCGTTCCAGACGATCAATCTGAATCGAGAGATCGGTCGTCAGATGCCCTTGCTGCCGCCCACGTTCCGTTGCGTGGATCGTTGCCAGCAACGGCGCATGGCAGAAACGCTTGAGGGTCATGCCCGCAGGCGCGACCAGCCAGTCGTGCGCGTGGATCAGGTCAAATCCGCCGATCCGACAGTGCAGATCGAGCGCAGCGTGTCGCAGGGCGCTATTCAGTTCCTGCGTGAGCGGAAAAAATGTGCGATCCGCAACCGGCGGAATAGCCACCCGGTGAACGTACACACCCTGAGCGGTGCGCTCTTCACTGGCGCCATGGTGGAGGTTTGGTGTAACGATATGAACCTCAACGCTAATCTGCGCCAGCGCGTCGGTCAGATCCGTCACGTGGCGCCCCAGACCCCCCACCATATGCGGCGGGTACTCCCAGGACAACATCAAAATCCGCATAGACCCTCGACAAAAAGAACCGGCTGCTGTTTTGCAGCACGCGATAACACACAATCTGGTGCGCGTCATCACGCGATACAAACAACAGCCGGGACGATCATCGCACCGAGGCGAGTTTCTTCTGCTATTGTTAAGATTATACCATAACCGGTTTAGGATGTCACCTTTCAAACAAATGACAATATCACGATACGATTCTTATCTCTTGCTCATCCTCCGTTGCAGAGCGGATGGAAAGCCCTGCTGATCTTCTGTTTGAATAACGCCCGATCAGGTGTCATAGCGCTGCCATATATGCGATGAATGGCGCCTTAGCACGGTCACTTCGCCGGGATTGCTTCAATCTGATATAATTGCTAATCCGTAGCATTCTCTCAGTTATCACATCAATCGTCGCCCTGTCAGGGCAAAGGATGCCATCTGTGTTCAAAAATCGTCTCCTGCTCTCGATCAGCGCCGGTCACTTTGCTGTTGACGTGCTCAATAGCGTCGTTCCTGTGCTGCTGGCGGCGCTGGCTGCGCCGCTCGCGCTGAGCAATGCTCAGATCGGTCTGGCGTTGACGCTCCACATTTTTGCCGGTGCGCTGTCGCAACCACTCTTCGGTTGGCTGGCGGATCGCTTCAGCAATCGTCCGGCAGCGCTGGCCGGCGTGGGGGTCGCCTGGATGGCCGTGTGCCTGGCGGCGATTTCCGTTTCGATGAACTGGACATTGATCGTTCTGCTGGTCGGCTTGATGGCGCTGGGGTCCGGACTCTTCCACCCGATTGGAACGGCAAGCGCGGCGGCTTCCGCTCCTGCGCGCGCTGCTAGCGCAACCGCGATCTTTTTCTTCAGCGGGCAATTGGGTCTGTCGCTGGGTCCGCTCCTTGGGGGCGCATTACTTGGCGTTACGAATGGCGCACTGCCGATCCTGGCACTGACGGCGCTGGCGCTCGTTCCTGCCGTTTTTCTGTTTGCTGCGCCGCGACCGGTCATCCCGGTGGGTGGAACAACGCGCGCCGCACATGCGGCAGTCCGTGTCGGGGTGGCAATCCTGGCGGCGTTTGTTGTTCTGGTGGCGCTGCGTTCATCGATCCAGTCGGTGTTTATGTCGTTCCTGCCGAAACTCTTTGCCGATCGCGGGTGGGAACCGGTTGCCTACGGTGCGATCGCGGGCATCTTTATGTTCGCTGCCGCAATCGGCAATATCATCGCCGGGGACATCGCCGACCGCTTTGGCATGCGCGCTGCCACTATCTGGCCCCTGCTCGTCAGTGTTCCTGCCGGGCTGACTTGCCTCTGGTCGCCCTCGCCGTTAACGGCTTTCATTGCCTGCGGCGTCGCCGGTATGGTTATCGGTGGGCAGCATAGCGTGCTGGTGGTCCACGCGCAGCGACTGTTGCCGGTGCGTCAGGGGTTTGCTGCCGGGTTGATCCTGGGGTTCACCTTTGCGACCGGCGGTATTGGTACGGCGCTGGTGGGGGCGCTGGCAGACGTGGTAGGATTGCTCCCTGCGATGCAGGGCGCGGTTCTGCTTGCGCTCCCCGCTGCTGCCCTGGCACTCACGCTGCCTGGGCGCGAGTCGGTAACGGCGGTGGCGGCAGCGGCTGAGGCTTAAGGTTGTGAGCACCTGGTGCAATAGCACACGGATATACGCTGATCGAGACAGATTCACACGAATGAGGCTGCGCTTTTCGCAGCTGCTCCTGGAAATGGGAACGTCCGCCTTCGTGCCTCTTCGTGTCCTTCGTGGATAGTTCAGAATGGGGGTACTTCCTGCCAACGCGCTTCAGGACGGTCCGCCTTCGTGCTTCTTCGCGCCCTTCGTGGATAGTTCAGAATGGGGGTACTTCCTGCCAACGCGCTTCAGGACGGTCCGCCTTCGTGCTTCTTCGCGCCCTTCGTGGATAGTTCAGAATGGGGGTACTTCCTGCCAACGCGCTTCAGGACGGTCCGCCTTCGTGCTTCTTCGCGCCCTTCGTGGACGGATCACCCCTCAGGAAGGCTGACTTTCCTGTTTGGCCGCACCCTGATGAATAATCGGCGCGTGATCAGCCGCAACGCGGCGGATGCTCTCCTCTGGCGTGCAGCCTTCCAATCGCAGATAGGTGTACTTGAAGAGGTCGCGCACCGTGGCGACCGCCGGTGCTGCCAGCAAGATGCCAAAGAGACCAAACAGCGTTCCCATCACAATCATCGCCACCGTCAGCACTGCCGGGTGAACGCCAACGCTTTCGCCGATGATGCGCGGCACCAGGAGACTGTTTTCAAGTTGCTGGACGGCAATATAGAGCAAAAGAACAGCAATGCCAGCCGTTGGTGAAATGCCAAACCCCAGAATAACCCCCGGAATAGCGCCAATCGTCGGTCCGAGCACCGGAATGAACTCGGTCACACCGGCGATCAATGACAGCACCAGAATATAATCACCAAGCGGGAAACCGAGCATTTCCAGCCCTACCAGCCCGATTCCGACCGCCAGACCAACCGATACGCATAGAATAATCTGCCCTCGAATATAGCCGCCCAGAACCCTGTTGACAATATCCCAGACATTCCAAAAATCAGATCGAGCGCGCGGATGGACCAATTGATTGAAGAAGACCCGCCCCCGATGCTTATCGTACAACACATAAAAGAGCCAGATCGGCAACGAAATAAAGCCCAGGATGAACGTTACCGTATTGAGCAACTGGATCAGTTGATTGAGGAGAAATGCGCCGCCACGTTGCAGATAGGTGTCGATATTATTCTGCAATGAGCGCAAAAGATTCGCCAGACTATCTTCGATAGGTTGCTGCAACGATGGAGGAACCTGATCGCGATACTGCCTGATGATCGAGTCAATGAATGTTTGAACCTCTCTGAAAGAGGGTAACTGATGGATCAATCGTTCGACCTGTTCGATCAGCGGCGGAATGATCAGCGCAAAGGTCGCTGCTATTCCCAGAAAACCCAGGATGTACACGACAAGAATAGACAACCAGCGCGGCATCCAGCGATCGAAGAAATCCACGGCTGGCGCCATCAAATATGCCAGCACCAGACCAATAATGAACGGGATCAGCACCGGGCGCGTCGTCCACAGCATCCAGCCGATGCTGTACACTGCCAGCGCCACCAGCGACCAGCGCGCGATCAGGCGCCACGGGACAGCCGGCCACGCGATCACCGGAACAACCGGCGTGGCCGATAATGACTCGGTTGTGCCTTGATCCGTTGCGCTGCCATCACCATCATGGGGCTGCTCATCAATGCCGGATGGCGCTTCTATCGCTTCTTCCTGCGGTTCGACCGTTTTCATCGCATCGTCCAATCAATGCTCACCATGGCGCTCTCATACGTTACAATGGAGAGAACGCACTGTCAAGGCGTGTTCGATACGGAGCATGATCATGATTCGTCTCGTTCTCGACACCGACATCGGCACGGATGTCGATGATTGTCTGGCGTTGGCGCTCATTCTGACGTCGCCCGAATTCCACCTTGAAGGTGTGACGTGTGTGTACGGCGATGTGTTGCTTCGCAGCCGCATGGTGCGAAAACTGTTGAACCTGCGCGGGCGCACTGCCACTCCCGTGTTTGCCGGTGCGTCTCAACCGCTCCTGGAACTGCTGCCGGTCTATTGGGCAGGGCACGAAGGGATTGGGCTGCTCAACGAATCTGATCATACGCTCGCGCCAGAAGCCGATCACGCTGTCGATTATCTGGTGCGCACGGTGATGAGCAACCCGGGACAGATCCACCTTGCCGCTATCGGTCCACTGACGAACGTTGCGCTGGCGCTGAAACGTGAGCCGCGCATGGTGCAGGCGCTGGCCGGGTTAACGATCATGGGAGGCGCATGCCGGGGGTACGAATCATTGCATATCAATTATGTCGAGCACAACATCCGGTGTGACCCGGAAGCGGCGCACATCGTCTTCAGTTCTGGCGCGCCGATCTCGCTCGTTCCGCTCGATGCGACGCTGCAAACTCGCATTCGTCCGTCCGATGTCGAACGCATTCGGTCAGCAGGCACGCCATTTCACGTTGCGGTTGCCGATCAGGTTGCGCTCTACCCGCCATTCCGCGCGCGGGGATTCACGCACCTGCACGATCCGCTGGCAGTGGCGACCATTCTGTCGCCGGATCTGGTCACCTGGCGCGCACTGCACGTCGATGTCGAGACTGGCGGACGGTTGACTGCGGGCATGACACTCATGCGCGAACCTTCCGATGGCGTGCCGGACAATGCCCGGGTTGCGCTGAGCGTCGATGCGGTGCGCTTCGAGGAGTGGTTGCTCACGCGGATTGCCGCCACCGTGCAACCGTAGCCAGGGAGAGCGTTATTCCTCGCGCAGGATATAGCCAACGCCGCGCACGGTATGGATCAGGCGCGGTTCGCCGCGCGCCTCGAGTTTCTGGCGCAGGTAGCGCACGTAGACTTCGATGATGTTGCTTTCGCCGCCGAAATTGTACCCCCACACGCGGTCGTAGATGACATCGCGCGTCATCACCTGTTGTGGGTGGCGCATGAACAATTCGAGCAGATCATATTCCTTTGCCGTGAGATCCACCCGCCGGTCGCCAATGGTGACTTCGTGAGCGGTAAGATCCATGGTCAGCGGACCATAGCGCAGCACCGTCGCTGTGTCTTCGCGTTGACGGCGGCGCAATTGGACGCGAATGCGCGCCAGCAACTCCTCAAAAGCGAACGGTTTGATCAGATAATCGTCGGCGCCGGCTTCAAGACCGGCAACGCGATCCGGGACGGCGTCGCGCGCCGTGAGCATGATAATCGGCACATCCGACGCAGCACGGAGGCGGCGCGCAACTTCAAGCCCGTCGATGCCCGGCAGCATCAGGTCGAGCACCACGAGATCGGGCGGACGTTCGCGCGCGATCTCGAGCGCCTGACGACCATCGGCGGCGATTTCGACGTTGTACCCTTCGAATGTCAGCCCGCGCCGGAGGTAGCCGGCAATTTCGGCCTCGTCTTCGACGATTAAAATGGCGCTCATAGGACAGTATTGCAACCAATGGCGACCGAGTCGCTGAAGGTCGCCGAATGTGTGCCAGCATCATGGATTGTAGCAGAGCATTCTGCGTGGTGCAAGGATACCGGGCATGATCAGCAATGAATTTCAGAACCAGGTAGCGCTCATCACCGGCGCGTCGCGCGGCATTGGGCGGGCGATTGCGCTGGCAATCGCAGCGCGCGGCGGGCGCGTCCTCATCAACTATCAACGCAACGCCACTGCTGCTCAGGAAGTGGTTGCCGCCATCGAGACGATGGGAGGCGAAGCCCTGGCATTTGCCGCCGATATCGCCGATGAGCGCGCCGTTCAGACGATGGTGAATGCCTGTCTTGCGCACTGGGGACGGATTGATGCGCTCGTCAACAACGCCGGATCAACCGACGATGCGCCGTTCGTGCGTATGCGCCCCGATCAGTGGCGCACGGTCATCGATATCGATCTGACCGGCGCATTTTTGTGCAGTCGTTCGGTATTGGCGCCAATGCGCGCGCAGAAGTACGGGCGGATTGTCATGATCGGCTCGCTGGCGGGGCTGGCAGGAAACGTCGGGCAGGCGAATTACGCCGCTGCCAAAGCGGGGCTGGTTGGACTGGCGCGCGCCCTGGCGCGCGAGACGGCGCGCGATGGGATTACGGTGAATGTGGTGGCGCCGGGATATATCGAGACCGATATGCTCGCTGCACTGCCGGCAGCGCGACGGCAGTGGGCGCTCGATGCGATTGCAATGGGGCGTTTCGGCACGCCAGAGGAAGTTGCGTCAGCCGTTGTGTTTCTCCTCTCGCCATCCGCGTCGTACATCACCGGTCAGGTGCTGGCAGTCGATGGCGGATGGGTGATGCCATAACTTCCGTAAGCATGTTGTCATACACACGTGCGCTTTTTTACGCTATGCTCTGCGCAGGCATTCGCACACCTGATACACAATGACGATCTACGTTATGACGACCACCCTGCGCACCCTGCGCCGCAGTCGCGGGCTGACCCTGACCGAACTGGCCGTTCTGAGCGGTATTCCGGCGCGCAATCTTGGCGCCATCGAACTTGGCATCCTCTCGCTCGACGCACCAACGCGCACACATCTGGCACGGGTTCTGGCTGTCGCGCCGCAGGCGCTGCCTTCCGCCTCTCCCTCCCTTAATCTATCGCCTCCTGTAATCGATCTCCAACGGTTAACGATTCCCATTGCTCTTGCGCTGGCGACGACCGTGCTGACGACATCGATCCTGTCGCGTTTAGACGTTTCGTTCGTTGTCCCCTCAAGATCGCCCATCACCTCACCGCTTGCGCCACAGACTGTCGTCGTTGCGCTGGCCGATCGTCAACCTGAAGCCGCGCCCGCCAGGAGCGCCATCAATGCTGAGACACTCAAAGTGGCGATCCTGGGCGCCGTTGCTTCCACACCGGTGCAGCAGGCATCACTAAGCGCTGCTTTGTTCGAAACCACAGCAGAAGGGGGAGCGCAACCGGTCGAATTGCCATTCGCAATGAGTGCGACCACACCGGCGACAACGGTCGAATCAAAACGCGCCGACCGGACAGCGCCGCGTGGATATCCGCTCATAGCACCGGTTGGACAGATCGTTGTGACTCAGGGATATGGCACAGGCACTCACGCCCCGGCAGCAGTGTGGGGCGCGCTCGATTTCGCCATCGACGCGGATAGCGACGGCTACGCTGAACCGGGACCAACGCGCGGCGCGCCGGTGATCGCCACCCACGACGGGATTGCGCGAGTCTATCCCGGCAGTTGGCCCGGCGGCAACTTCGTGCGCATCGAAAACCGTGAGACCGGCTGGACGACCGCTTATGGGCATCTGGACTCCATTCTGGTCCGCGACGGGCAGGAAGTATGGCGTGGCGATCTGATTGGCACGGTGGGCAGCACCGGCTATGCCACCGGACCTCATCTGCACTACGAAGTCTGGCAGCAGGGCATCAATGTTGACCCTACACCATTTGTCGGCGCTCATTCCGTATCCGAATAACGGTCAGGCGCATCAGTCGGGCAGGTAGCGGGAGCCAAGCGGACTGCCTGTATGGGGGGATTCCCGTCAGCGAGACAGGACTTTCGACTATCATGCATCATGTCCGGTCCACCGTGTCATTTCGGTTCCGCCGGATCATCAGCGAAGCCGTTCTCATCCAACCCGCCTGATCTATCGTATAATCAGGCAACCACGAACCCCCTTTTGAGGATGATGACAGGAGCGCCTGATGACCGGAACAAATCAGGGAATAGCCTACACGTTGACCATCCGCTGTCAGATCGACAATCGCCCTGGTATGCTGGGGACGATTGCCACGGCTATCGGCGAAAACGGTGGCAACATTGGCGCTATTGACATCGTGCGTGTTGACCGTAAGCACATCGTGCGCGACATCACCGTGCGCGTGCAGGACGAACTTCACGGCGACCGAATCGTTCGCCGCATCAACGCACTCCCCGGCGTTGTCGTCACGAATGTGAGTGATCGGGTCTTTTCATTGCATCAAGGCGGCAAGATTTCCATCCAAAGCCGCACACCGCTCAAGAGCCGCGACGACCTTTCACTCATCTATACCCCTGGCGTTGCGCGCGTCTGTCGCGCGATTTCGCGCGATGAGGAGAATGCCTTCTCACTGACCATCAAGAAGAACAGCCTGGCAGTCGTCAGCGACGGAAGCGCCGTCCTAGGGTTGGGCAACCTTGGCGCTGCCGCAGCCATCCCCGTGATGGAAGGAAAAGCGGTGCTCTTCAAAGAACTCGCGGATATCGATGCCTTCCCAATCTGTCTGAAGAGCCAGGACCCTGACGTGATCGTGGCGACGGTCGAGCAGATCTCACCGGTGTTCGGCGCTATTAACCTAGAAGACATCGCCGCCCCCAAATGTTTCGATATTGAGGAACGCCTTGCTGAGCGCCTTGACATTCCGGTGATGCACGATGATCAGCATGGCACGGCGGTGGTGGTGCTGGCAGGTCTGCGCAATGCTGCGACGCTGGTCGGCAAGCGTCTCGACCAGATGCGTGTTGTGGTCAATGGTGTCGGTGCAGCGGGCACAGCAATCATTCACAACCTTCTCATCGCCGGTGTAGGCGAAGTTACCGCAGTAGACCGAACGGGCATCCTGAACATCGATGAGGATCAACACCTGACCCCGATGCAGCGGCAGATCGCCGCGCGCACCAATCGCGAACGACGGCGTGGCGGGCTGGCGGAAGCGCTCGTTGGCGCCGATGCCTTCATTGGCGTCTCGACCGGGAACCTGCTCACTGCCGGGATGGTGCAGAGCATGGGGAGTGATCCGATCGTCTTTGCGCTTGCCAACCCGATCCCCGAAGGCGATCCAGAGATGTTGCAACACTATGCCCGTGTCGTTGCTACGGGCCGTTCCGATTTTCCCAACCAGATCAACAACGTCCTGAGTTTTCCGGGCATTTTCCGTGGGGCGCTTAACGTGCGCGCCGCAAAGATCACCCCCAGGATGCGCCTGGCAGCCGCGGAAGGGCTGGCGAGCGTCATCAGTCACGAAGAATTGAGCGAGGAATACATCATTCCCAGCGTCTTCAATCGCGACATCGTACCAGCCGTTGCAGCGGCGGTTGCGCGTGCTGCGCGTGAGGAAGGCGTCGCGCGCGCGGACAATGGCGCCTGACCGCGAACCAGACGGGGCAGTGGCGCCAGCAACTCCGAATAAACGGACATCACTCCCGCGAGCATACGCCATACATCCGAAAGCCTTACAGAGCGATCAACCACAACCAGGACCATCAAGGATGTGGAGCGGCGGACGTTGGCTTCGACAGGCTCAGCCAACATCTGCCGCTCGACGGTTACCACGCACAATGATTGGGCGCCATCTGGTTGATCGCTCTATGAGAGAAAGTGGCAGCCGACAACCCGGTCGCTGCCACGACTCGCATGCGCATTGCAGGTGGATATGGCAGACGTTTGGCATCACATCACATCGTGCCGCTTAATCAGGAGGTAGAACCACCAGCGCTCAACAACAACTGCAAAGAGAAAGAGCGCCGTCACAATGGTTGCCAGGCGACCGTATCGCCACCGATCCCAGATCGCATTCAGCGCCAGCGCAGCACTGATACAGATCAGCGGCATGACGAATAGAATATGTTTGAGCACCATATCGGCGACATAGGCGCTTACAAGCGTATACAGAACAAAGATAGCCAACCACGCACTCCAAAAGGATCCATACCGGCGTCCAGATTGATCGAAATAGAGACCACCCAGCCCTACCATTGTTAGTAATAACAACAGATAGGTCGTATGATTGCGTAGAAAGATGGTATTCGCAAGAAAGTTGCTCAGTGGACTCTCTCGCGCTTCTACATCGGGGCGCAACTCGGCGCCAGCCATATTAATGATATTGTTCACAACCGCTGGCAGAGTCGAATTCAAAAACACTGACACGAATTGAACATGGTATACGGTGAAGGCGAATCCTTCCGCCAAAATCATCCCAATCAACAAAGAGAGAATGAATGACCGACTTCCTTTCACTCCTTGCAATATTTTGAAAAGCATCAGAATCCCCAGCATCGTGAAGGTCATAACCCCAATAATCGTGTACGAGAGTATCGACAGCGCTAACAAGCCTACCCATAATCCGAACCGCTTCCATTCGCGCAGCACAGGCATCTGCTGATAGTTGAGCGCCAGAAACGTCAATACTACCAGAGAAGCCCATAAGCCAAACTGCGTTGGATAATTCCCCCATGACATCAAGAAGTAGGGCATGGGCAGCAAATGGTATAGTCCTGATGCTATCAATGCAGGACGTTCGCGATCAAGCGTTCTCAGAGTGATCAGGAAAATCATCAGCCCTTTGCTCACATCGAGCAGCGCATTCAGCCCATTCATCGCATCACCAATCGGGATGCCAGCCATATGGATCGGTGCAATGAGGAGATACCAGAGCGGCGAATATGGCAGGTAACCCGCCTCAAGCCCAACCGTTCCCCCCAAGAATGAAGTGAAACCCGGACGATACAGTTCGAGGAAGCGCCCGTCCAGCACCATCTGCACTCGCTGCATATGCGGCCACTCATCGATAAAGATTGCGTGCGGATAGAGAGCGCCGCCAACCTTGAAGAGCAACGCTGCTCCGAATATGCCCCATAACCACTTCCATCCCACTGCACTGACGGTCAGGTTATAACGCCGCACAATAGTGCGCATCAGCTGCTGCAGGGGCCAGAGAACCAGATGCAACAACACCAGTACCGCGATCCAGTGCCCCAGCGCGACGGTAATGAAGAGCCGCGCCTGAAATAACCCCACAAGCGCCGCCAACAGGACGACGCCTGTCAGGAGGAATATCATCGCCGGCTTCAGACCCACACGACGCCAGAAGAACCAGAAGAGCGAGATGATCGCCAGAATCTGCATTGTTGTTGTCAGTGGCGGCAGCATCCTCTGCCCCTGGACTTCCACCTGATCCAGTGCAATCCCCAGCCGTCGTGGATCGGTCGAAGATGGCGTGTACAGGTTGCTCTCGAATGCAATGACGAGATCACCCGAGGTCGCAGGAAAGAACAGATCGTATGTCGCCGGTTGCCGACGCACCGGGGCGGCGTCTGTTGGCGCCGCTCCACGTGGCTATGCTCAACGTTCAGCGTCGGTCATGCATGCCACAGTATACTCACCTTTTCTGCGCTTGAGACACACTATACGGGGTAGGCGACACATGCGCCTGACTGCCATAACGCCGCTGTGATCCGCTCATCGGTAAGCACAGTCTTCCCTTGTCCTACACAAAGATGTGGTTCGTCAATGTGCCAGAGATTGTACACTTCCTGATGAACAGTGCAACGACAAAGCGCATACGAAGCTTTTTTGAACTCATTTGCGCGTTATGAGAAGGGGGGACAAATATGAGCAGAACGTCCAGCCGACGACGTTTTCTCAAGGCCGCCGGAATCGGTCTGGCAGCGACGACCGTCGCCTGCATCGGCGGCGGGTATGTCGCCACACGCGCGCCAGAGTCCGCCGTCGTTGATCTGACCTTTGCAGAGGAGAGCACCATGAGCAGGCGTATTCTTGTCACTTATGCCACCCGTGCTGGTTCGACCGCCGAGATTGCCGCCGCTATCGCCAGAACACTCGGTGACCGTGGCTTCGCTGTGGATGGAAAACCGATCAAAGCCCGACCGGAAATCACCGGCTACGATGCGATCATCATCGGCAGCGCCATTCGCATGGGTTGCTGGCTGCCCGAGGCGGTCGATTTCGTCAAGGCAAACCAGGCAACATTGAACAGTGTGCCGGTCGCGCTCTTTACCGTCCACATGCTGAATACTGGTGACGATGAAACCAGCCGCGCCAATCGCGCGGCATATCTCGATGCCGTGCGCCCGCTGATCCACCCGGCAGCCGAAGCGTATTTCGCCGGCGCCATGAATTTTGCGCGACTGTCGTTCCTCGACCGGCTCATCGCCCGGATGGTCGGCGCCGTCGAAGAGGATCGGCGAGACTGGGCGGCAATCGCGGCATGGGCGGAGAGGGTTCCGGTAGCAGCATAGCGGCACAGCAACACGCTACCGCTCTGGAGCGATGCCCATGGGCACAGACGTTGCGGTGCGACATCTGTGCCCCGTGCGTGATCATTCATCAACCGGCTCTCCCAGAATACGCATCCGGTACACGAATTGGTATTCACTCTCCATCAGGCGGTAGCGTTCGAGCGTGTCGGGTCCGCAACTCAACGTTCCAAGCCCGCGATGCGCGGCATCGAGGTTGAGGAATACTTCGGCGCGCGGAGTCAGATCGATCGTGTGCAGAGCGCGGAACAGGTCGTCGTCGCTGTGGTGGAGCGCCGAAAACTCGAAGGTCGGACGCCCGGCGACAAACAATCCGCGCCCATCAGCGTCGGTCAGGCGCAGGGAGCGCACATCGGTTTTATGCCCGTGTTCCTGCGGCATAATATAGGGCACGTACTGGTCGGTCACGGTCGAGCGCCAACGCCCCACAATGGCGCTTGCTTTGCGGTCACTATAGTTATCCCACGGTCCGCGTCCGTGCCATTCGAGATGTTCAAGCCCCGGAATCAGCGTCAGGCGTACTCCGACGCGCGGGATGTCGCTGATCGCACTACCGATGAGGACGGTGTTCTCGACCAGCAGCTCACCGCTGGCGTCCAGTGTGTAGCGATGGATATGGGTGAAATCGCGCCACTCCCCACGGCCAGAGGCGCCATGCTCGATTTCGACGGTTGCCGCTTCATCGCTGGCAGCCATCAGGCGTATCCTGCGCAGGCGATGTTGCACCTGGTGCAATCCCAGTGCTTTCCAGCGCGCCAGCGGTTTGTCCGGCTCATTCCACACCTTTAGCCCGTCGTTGTCTGTGGCGGCGCGCCAGACATTGAGCAGCGGTCCGCGAACAATCAGGTTCTCTGATCCGCTGCCGAATGAAGTCAAAAGACCGGTCGTCGTATCGAAAGCAGCGCGCACGGCGCCGGCGCGCAAGACGATCTGCCCGGCGATCTCTTCGACAGCAACCGATGCCGATGTCACTTCCGGTTCAGGCGCAACGGCAATCGTCGGCAGCGGCAGTTGTTGCCAGGACACCTCGTGCCCGGATGGCGCCCAGAGTGTCGCATTGCGCTGATAGAAGCGCAGCGTCAGGAACCGCTCTCCGGGAGCGCTGCTCGCTGCGCCGAGGTCAAGACTCACCACCTGCGCCTCACCCGGCGCAGCGTACAGTTCCGGCAACTCGCCCGACGCCACCGGCAGACCATCGACCGTCACTTCCCACACGCCATACAGCCAGTCGAGATCGGCAAAATCTTGCCGGTTGACGATTCGCACCGTTACGCCCGCCGGATCGACCAGTTCACCCCGCACCGGCTGGATCAGATATTTGTATTCGTACAATGCCGGGTGAGGTGAACGGTCGGGCCACACCAGACCGTCGCAAACGAAGTTGGCATCGTTGGGAACATCACCGAAATCGCCGCCATACGCCCAATAGACACGCCCCTGATCGTCGGCGACACGGATGCCATGGTCGAGCCATTCCCAGATGAACCCGCCCTGCAACGTCGGGTGGCGCTCGAACGCTTCCCAGTAATCTGCCAGACTACCGTTGCTGTTCCCCATGGCGTGCGAGTATTCGCACAGGATCAGGGGACGCGGATCATCGGTCTCTTGTTCCGCCCAGGCGACAATCTCATCAATTGGCGCATACATCGGGCAGATCACATCGGTGACTGTGCGCCCATCCTGCCACGACTCTCCCATCCACCGCGAGATGGCGCCCTCATAGTGCAGCGGTCGTGACGGATCGAGGCGACGCGCCAGACCGGCGGCAGCATCGTGGTTGGGACCATACCCGCTTTCGTTCCCTAATGACCAGAAGATAACCGAGGGATGATTCTTGTCGCGCTCGATCATGTTGCGCACGCGCTCGACGAATGCGCGAGTGTAGCGTGCATCGCGGCAGATGTCGAAATAGAAGGCGTGCGACTCGATATTCGCCTCGTCGATGACGTACAACCCGTAGCGATCGCACAGATCGAGCCAGTATGGGTCATTTGGGTAATGCGACGTGCGCACGGCGTTGATGTTGAACTGCTTCATGCGCTGAATATCGAGTTCCATCAAGGCGCGGCTGACCGCCTTGCCAGTTGTGTCGGAATGGTCGTGGCGATTGACACCTTTGATCGTGATTACTCTGCCGTTCACCAGCAACTGCCGATTGCGAATGGCAATCGAGCGAAACCCGACATAGCAGGTGTGACGTTCCGGTCCCGCCGGTCTATGGAGCGTAACCACGAGCATGTACAGATACGGCGTTTCTGCTGACCATAGATGCGGCGACTCAACCTGTCCTTCCAGGCACAGTTCCGGGCGCACGAAGCGACGCACGCCAAAGCGCGGATGGGTTTGCGTATACGTTGCGCGCAGCGGCTCTGCGAAGACCGGTGCGCCGCTTGCGTCATAGAGTTGCACCTCGACGCGGGTATGCTCTTCGGCTTCGGCGATGGCGTCGAGTGTGCAACGCACCTGGAGCGTTCCTTCCCGTAGATCATCGCTCACATCCCCGCGCGCCGACAGATCCGCCAGGTAGACGGTATCGGTCGCATAGAGAAACACGTCACGGTGAATGCCCGACTGCCACCAGTGGTCCTGATCTTCCACGAAACTGGCGTCGGACCAGCGCAACACGACGGCGATCAACTCATTCGGCGCATCGAAGCGCACGGCGCCGGTCACATCATACTCGGCGGGCGTGCGCGAGTCCTTATGCAGCCCGATTGGTGCGCCATTGAGGTACACATAGCACGCGCCCTCACACCCGGCGATGTGGAGGACGATCCGGCGTCTGTGCCATTGTGGAGGAAGCGTAAACTGACGGCGGTAAACGCCGGTGGGATTATCGTCTGGCACGAACGGCGGCAAATGCGGGAAGGGCATCTGCACATTGGTATAGTGCGGCGTCCCGAAGCCCTGCATCGTCCAATTGCCGGGGACCTGGATCGGACACCAGTCGCCTGCTGCCAATGCAGCGGCGGTCACGGCATCAGGGCGCGGCAGCAGGCGGAACTCCCACACACCGCTCAGACTCTGATACCATGGCGATGCCGATGGATCGACGGACATGTCGGCATCTGCTGGAAATGGAACGGTCAGTGCGTGTGGTGGCAACGTATTGAGCGCCGTCAATTCGGGCATCTCCCAGGTTTTCATGCCCGCGATGAAAAGCATAGGGAGCGGCGAGTCGTCGGTAGGGTGCATGAGCAACAATACCTTTCGGCGAGTATCAATGCGAAATCTTTGCGGTCAGCAGTCCATCTCCAGGGAACGAGGCGTTGCGCGAGCGGCGGCGCCGGCGCAACCGAATGCCTGGCAGCCTGCCGGACGCCCTTCCCTTGCCGCGTGCGCGCCGGGCGCCCAGAGGGGGGCGCCCTTACCGTATGCCTGGCAGCGACCTCATCAGAAGAGATTCCACAAATGCTGATTGGTCACCTCATGGTGGAACTGAATCTCGGCACGTTTGATGACCGTTCCGAGCAGGCGCGGGCAACGGTCGGCAGACGACTGCTTGGCGGCGGCAAAACGCATTGCCACATCTTCTCCCATAATTGCACTGATCCAGGCGCTGGATCGGAACGAATCGAGCGCATCATAGATGTTATCAGGGAGGATGCCAAGCGATTGATAGGAATCGGTGATCTGCCCCTCCGAACCTTCCAAGCCGGTGCGGAGCAGCGCATAAATGGCGAGGTACGGATTGGCATCCGGCGCAATCGAGCGCACTTCGATGCGAGCCGAACGCGCATTGCCGATCGGAATGCGGATCATCGCGCCGCGATCAACAGGCGAGGCTTTAATCTCATTTGGCGCTTCATAGTGCGGATCAAGGCGACGATAGGCATTGACGCTCGAATTGAGGATCAGACAGAGGTCTCTGGCATTGTGGAGAATGCGGTTGATGAAATTCCAGCCAAACGCCGAGATGCTATCGCGTCCGGCGGGATCGTGGAACAGGTTCGTATCACCGCGCGCAATCGACAGGTTCGTATGCATACCGCTGCCATTCACGCCGGTGACCGGCTTGGGGAGAAAACTCGCCGTCATGCCCATCTTGTGCGCCACCTGACGGCAGACCAGTTTGTAGAGCAACACCTGGTCGGCGGCAATCGGCGCCTCGGTATAGGAATAGTTCATCTCGAACTGTGACGGTGCAACTTCGGGGTGGTCTTTTTCGTTCGCAAAACCCATGGCGCGTTGCACTTCCGCCGCTGTATCGATGAACAGACGAAGCGAATCTCCCGGCAACGAGTGATAATAGCCGCTGGTTGTAATAAACTCGAAGCGGTCAGTTTCACGGTAGCGCTGCTCGGCATGCTGTCCCTGGAACAGAAAGCCCTCGACTTCGGTCGCAACGTAGCAGATCAGACCCTCGCGGCGGAACAGATCGTCGACGTAACGCTTCAATCGCGATCGCATATCCGCCTGGTACGGCGTTCCATCCGGTTCCAGCACCTCGCCAAAAACCAGGACCTTGCCTGGACCAAACACGTCTGCCGGCAACCAATAGAATGCCGCCCAATCGATTGCCAGCCGCAGATCAGACTCCGCTTGACGTGAGAAGCCGCGGATCGAAGAGCCGTCGAAGGTCAGGTTGTCGGCGGATTTGAGCAAGAACTTTTTATCGTAGTCCAGCATGTGGAGCCGACCTTCGAGATCGGCGAAGCAGACAGTGACCGCCTTGATGCGCTTTTCATCGGCGAGATACCGGCTGCGCTCCTCTCGCAGGATATCGACCGGCGTGCGCGCCAGGCGCAATGCCTTCATTTGCAGGTTCAATTCTTCGAGTTCGTCGTAGGGAATTTCCAGAAAATCACGCAGTGAAGTTGTCATTGGAGCACCTTCTGTTTCAGGGTGATCATTGCGCGGACGTCGATGCGCAAACGATCCTCATTGTACACGATTCCGTCCTCCACACTGTGGGGGTCGTGCGCGACCCGCTCAGATTCCGAGCGCAGCGAGGAATGACACGCATGCGGCATCTTCAATCGTAATCGGTATGACACGGATTCGCAATCGATGCACGCATCGCATCTACGACCTTGCTCAGCATTGCAAGCAAGTTGATCACATTTTGCTACTCTTCCTGTCATTCCTGATCGGGCGCGATCATGTATGATTGCTCTTAAGATTGGATCAGTGGAACTGGATTGTTCTGAATGAATTGCGACACTACCTATGGCCACGTCCGCCCACACCACCAGACCTTCCCTGATCGGGCGCGACATGTCCCTGCGCGCGCGTCTGATCCTTGGATATGGCATCATTGTATCGCTGACGCTGATCTTTGGTCTCTTTATGCTTACTTATACGCGTGGCGTCCGCAACCGCCTGGAAACGCTGAGCGCCGATGTCACTATCGATACACGCTACAGCATCGAAGCAGTGACGGCAGTTGCCGAGGCGCAACGCGCGCTTGATCGCTTCCTTCAGCAACCGAATGAACGACACTATCAGGATGCCGCGCGCCAGATCGATTTCTTGCAGCGAACGATTGAGCGCCTGGAGCGAGACGCACACAACCCGGCGATGGTCGGTCATCTGCGCCGGATTGGGAACCAGGCAGCCACATACCGGCAAATTTTTGAGGAGACGCGCAACAGCATCGCTGCCCGGCAACGCGCGCGCGATGATCTTTATACTGCGTTTCTCCAGCAATATCAGACGATCGAACAGGCAATCAGCAATGCCAGACCGATCGCTCCATCTGACTATCTGGCGCTCATGGACCTGAGCCGCGCCAGCACGCGCCTTCAGTTGGCATATGTCTGGATTGGACGAATGGAAAGCGAGGACACGGCAACTGCGGCAGACAACGCCCTCGCGGAACTGCGCCAGGCGCGCACCTTTTTGCGGCGGTATCTTGTGCTGAATACTAATCCGCGCATTGTGCGACCGGAGGATCTCGAGCGTCTTCAGAGCGTTTCGGAGAGTTTTGATCGTTCGATCATCAGTATCGCCAGTCTCTCCAGCGCCTCCATCCGCACCGAAGTGCTCATCAACAGCCGTCTGAAGCCGCACGCAGCGCAAATGTCCCGCGAAGCGACAGCATTGTCCGATACGGCATTGATGGCGCTGAGCATCGCCGCAGTTGATATTAGCCGGGAAACCTCGCAGATACGGACGATCATTAGCAGTGTACTCGCGCTCCTTCTGATAGCCGGAGGTGCGCTCGGCGTCCTGCTGGCAGCGCTCATTACCCGCCCGCTCAATGAACTGGTTGCGGCCACTGCGCGCCTGGCGCGCGGCGAGGGAGCTCTGCGGGTGCAACCACGCGGCGGGCGTGAACTGATCCTGTTGGCGCACGCATTCAACGATATGGCAGCGGAACTCGAACGTGAACGCGCCGAGATCCGTCGCCAGAACGCATTGCTGGCAGAACGTGCGGCGGAACTCGAACAGACCCTGCACCAGCTTCGTGAAGAAACGGCGGCGCGCGAGCAACTGAGCGCCACCGTGCGCCAGCTCAGCGTGCCGATTATTCCGATCATGGAAGGGGTGCTGGTTGCGCCGCTGGTTGGCGAGATCGATGCTGAACGCGCCCAACTGTTGCAGCAGCGTCTGCTTCATCGTATTGTCACCGAACGCGCACAGGTGGCGATCCTCGACATCACCGGCGTCCCCGTGGTTGACGGACAGATCAGCACGTGGTTAATCCAGGCGACCACCGCCGCGCGTCTACTCGGAGCGCGCTGCATCCTCGTCGGCATCAATCCAGAAGTCTCGCAGGCGCTCGTTGCCAGCGGCATCGACCTCGGCGACCTGGCGACCCGCGCCACCCTCCGCGAAGGGCTGGAGTATGCCATGCGCATCATGCGCGCGGCGTCAGGCGTGAGGCAAGAGGCGAACGGCATCAGGCACGCGACGGTGCGTGTGAGGCATTAGGCGCAGCGCCTGGTTGCACCGCGCTGTCATTATTGCGGATCGCCGGTTGCAGCATCCTGAGGTATGCCATGCGCATCATGCGCGCGGCGTCAGGCGTGAGGCAAGAGGCGAACGGCATCAGGCACGCGACGGTGCGTGTGAGGCCTTAGGCGCAGCACTTGGTTAGACCACGCCGTCTCGCGGTAAACCCAACGATTAGGAGCAGCAGCATGACAACATCCATCCCCCTCTTTACCGTCACCCTCGGAACCGATGCAGAACTAGCGTCGAAGATCGCTGCCGGATTACAGTCCGGCGCTTACGAACTGATCGGCGGCGTGGTGCGTGACACAGGCAGCAAGCAGATCGTCGCCTGGCTGCGTCAGGTTGGTCATATCGCTCCTGCTGCGCTGCCGACTTCCGTGATGGGACCGCTCGCATTCCAGGCACTGATCGCATCAACATCACTTCTGACCCTCGGCGTGACCGTTATCGGATTCGCGCTCATGAGGAAGCGCCTGGATACGATTGCGAAAGACATCGCTTCGATCAAGCAAACACTGGAACGGATGGAGCGAAAACTGGACCTGTCTCTTGACGCAAAAGTCCGCACCGCGCTCGATCTGGCGCGCAGAGCGTTTGAGATGCACGATCCGGTCAACCGGCGAGATCACGCGCATCAGGCGGCAACCATGTTTCTTGAGGCTGAACACTACTATCGCAGCTTGCTGGACGCCGAATACGGAGAAGGGGGATGGCTGATCGCCCCGTTGCTCAAAACATTGACCCTGGCGCGTGTTGGCGCGGCGCGCTGTTACCTTGGGCTGGGCGAAACGGCGGCAGCGCGGAGTCTGCTCAGTGAAGGATACATCGTGCTCGAACCGTATGTTCAGCGGTGGTTCGATGCCGTCGTCGGCGTCCGACCGGCGCTCGTTCTCCATCCAGCGACCGGCATTTCGCTTGAACGGTTGACACTGCTGATGCGCTATCGCCAACATGACCCGGCGCTCAGCGGGACGGCTGTGTTTGAACAACTGCGCGCCGAGCTGTGGAAAAGCGCCGTACAGGACATCAATCAATGGCGACAACCCTTCCCGCCCGTGTTACGGGAAGACCCGGAAGTGACGCCTCTCGACTGGGCGCTTCATCGTGAAAAGATTACTACCCGCTTCCTGGCGCGCCTGGCAGACACATGCACGCAGATTGAAACGGTCTATGCCGCAGTGCGCTGCATCGAGGGCTACCGGCTCGAACTCGAACAGATCGAGCGTATGGGGCTATCACCGGACGAACTCGATCAGCAGTGCGCGCTCCTGTCGTCGGACAGCGCGTTGATCGTGCATGTTCCGAAGGGCTCAGAACTCGCCAGACACGTGATCGTCTGATAGGGCGATCAACTAAAACCTGGACAATTATGCGCGGTCATTTGGACAGTGAACAACAGGCGCAGTCGTGCATCCACGACCGCCAACGCGCGTGGTGGATCGTTACACCGTGAGAACCGGGCGCTCGAATATCCTGTCTGACTGATCGCCTGGTTGATCGCTCTATGAGGCACAAGCGAGTCGGCGACCACCCCATCCACCCGCTGCAATCACCCCTAACGCCTGACGCCTGACACCTGACGCCTGACCACCGGCTCATCACGGAACTGACGACGATGCAATTCGGCGTACAGCCTGCCGCGTGCCAGCAATTCGTCGTGAGTTCCACGCTCGACGATCCGCCCCTGATCGAGCACCAGCACCAGATCGGCGTCGTGGATGGTCGAAAGACGGTGGGCAATCACAAAACTGGTGCGCCCGCGCAACAACCGTCGCAGCGCCTGCTGGATCAACTGCTCGGTGCGGGTATCGACGCTACTGGTCGCCTCGTCGAGGATCAGGATACGCGGGTCTGCCAGGATCGCGCGCGCAATGCCGATCAACTGCCGCTGCCCCTGGCTGAGGTTGCCGCCGCGCTCGCTCAACTGCGTCTGGTACCCATCCGGCAGGCGCATAATGAACTCGTGGGCATTCGCAGCGCGCGCCGCTTCCTCAACGTCTGCATCCGTGGCGTCGAGCCGTCCATAACGGATGTTATCGGCAATCGTTCCCGAAAAGAGAAAACTGTCCTGGAGCACAACTCCCATCTGCGACCGCAGACTGGCACGAGTGACCTTCCGCACATCGATACCGTCGATCAGGACGGCTCCGGCACTGACATCATAGAATCGCCCGATCAGGTTAACGAGCGTCGTCTTCCCAGCGCCGGTCGGTCCCACCAGCGCAATCGCCTGCCCTGGTTCCGCCGTCAGGCAAATGTCCTTCAGGACATACCGCTCCTCGTCTCGAAGTTGTTCCCCCGGGCGGACGCTGTAACTGAACCAGACATGATCAAACTCCACGCGCCCTTCGATCCGTCCCAGCGGTTGCGCGTCCGGCGCGTCCACCAGGTCGGGCGGCGTATCGATCAGCGCAAAGATTCGCTCCCCTGCCGCCAGCGCCGACTGCGCCGTGGTGTAGAATGCCGACAGCGCCTGCACCGGGCGGAAGAACTGCTGCACATAGGTAAGAAATGCGACCACCACGCCAACCGTGACCGCTTCCTGGATCACCAGCCATCCGCCGAACCCAGCGACGATGGCAATGGCGACTGTCGAAAGCACATCGACCGCTGGCATAAACGCCGATGTAATCGCCGTAGCACTGACGTTCGCATCACGGTTGGCAGCGTTGCGCTGCGCAAAACGCTGTTGGTTCAAATTGGTGCGCGTAAACGCCTGTGCGACCTTGACACCGGCGATCTCCTCCTGGATTTCCGCCGATACGTCGCCGATCGCTTCGCGGGTGCGGCGAAACGCCCGCCGCGACATCTGCGAAAACAGACTGGTCATCCAGATCATTACCGGAATAACGATAAAACTCGCCAGCGCCAGGCGCCAGTCGAGCGCCACCATTGCTACCAGAATCCCGATCAACCCGAACAGGCTGCCGAGCACCTGCACCAGCCCCTGTCCCATCAACTGCGTGATGACTTCGGTATCATTCACCAGACGCGACATCAACTCGCCTGCCGGGCGACGATCAAAGAAACGGAGCGACATGCGTTGCAGCGCAGCAAAGATCTCACTGCGCAAATGAGCAAGCACCTGCTGCCCGACTTCCCCCATCAGCATAAACTGATAACGTCCGGCAGCCATGCCGGCGACATACACTACAAGGAGCGCCAGCATCAGGCGGTTCAGTTCACCGCCATCACGCTGCGCAATCGCGCTATCGATCGCCACGCCGATCAGCAAGGGACCAAGCGCCTGTGAAGCAGCAGCAATGGCGACCAGCGCCAGAATCGCCAGCAGTCGCTTCCAGTAGGGAAGCAGATAACCGAGCAATCGCCGCGCGACTGCGCCGCGGCTTTCAGCCTGTTCCTGTGGTAGTTCGGCAACCCGTTGCAGCATGTGCATCATATGCGTCGCTCCTTGCCGGTTGGCGCCACACCCACCGGACTCAACCGCACAATCGGCAGGCGCCGGGTTGTGCGTCGTCGGTATGACTCGTAGGTCGGATAGATGGCGACCAGTCGTTGCCATAGACGTTCATACTCTTCGGGATCGTCTACCTCAATCGCCACTGCTGAGGTGACATACCCGTGATCTTCGACAATCACGCGCGGATCGGCACGCAGATTGCGGTACCAGTGCGGCGGCGTATCGCTGCCACCCCAGGACCCCACCACGACATAGTCGCCGCCGTCGCGCACGAACAACAGCGGCGTAACACGCTTCTTCCCGCTGCGCCGCCCGGTCGTCGTCAGCAGAATACAGTGCCGTCCCAGAAATGGATGCGGCAGCGCGCCACGCATCAACCGGTAGAGCGTCACGTGCGCCGCCGTCGCCGCTTTGACCAACTGAACAAAGAGCGGGTGATGTTGTGCCATGGAATGACGTCAATCCTTACAACACGCAACCGTTACCCTTTCCACCTTTCCCGCCATCACCCTTCAACCTCCGCCGTCTCGACTTCCTCTCGCACCCCGCCGAACTGCGAGTCGATGATCTCACCGTAGAGCGCACTGGTTGCCAGCAACGCTTCGTGCGTTCCTTGCGCGACAACGCGCCCGTTGTCCAGCAGCAGGATCAGGTCGGCGCGACGCACCGTGCTAATTCGTTGCGCAATCACAAATGAGGTGCGCCCTTCCATCAACCGTTCGAGCGCCAGTTGAATCTGATATTCGGTTTCGGCATCGACCGAAGAGGTGCTGTCGTCGAGGATCAGAATGCGCGGATCGCGCAGAAGGGCGCGCGCGATGGCGATCCGCTGCTTCTGTCCGCCCGACAGCCCAACGCCGCGTTCACCGATGATGGTGTGGTATCCATTCGGCAACGCCATAATGAACTCGTGCGCCTGCGCAGCGCACGCCGCCGCTTCGACCTCGGCATCACTCGCATCAGGGCGACCATAGGCGATATTTTCGCGCACGCTGCCGCTGAAGAGCGTTGTATCCTGCAACACAATCCCGATCTGCGCCCGCAGGCTCTCCAGTGTCACATCGCGCACATCGATCCCGTCAATCGTGACCCGTCCATGGGTGACATCATAGAAACGGGGGATCAGGTTGATAATTGTGCTCTTGCCGGCGCCGGTTTTTCCCAGAATAGCGACCGTCTGCCCCGGTTCGGCAACAAACGAGACATCCTTGAGAATGTACTTCTCCTCGCGGATCGGGTGACGTCCATCAGGCGCAGCGTGACCATCGGCTCGCACGCCATAGCCAAACCAGACGCGTTCGAACGCGACTTGCCCTTTGATAGGCGGCAACGGGCGGGCGCCGGGGCGGTCGTGGACTTCGTTCTCGACATCGAGCACCTCGAAGATGCGCTCAGCGCTGACCGCCGCGCGTGTGATCTGCGCCATGATCATCCCCAGCATCATCAGCGGCATGATGAGCAACGCCAGGTAGGTATTGAACGCTACCAGTTCGCCAATCGTCAGTGCGCCGCCGATCACCTGATACCCGCCAAACCAGATCACCGCCAGGGTACCCAGGTTGCCGATGAAAAAGATAAGCGGGAATGTCAGCGACATCGCGCGGATCGATTGCAGGTTGGCGTCGAGCAGGCGCTGATTCAGGCGATTGTAACGCTGCCACTCGTATGGTTCACGCGCAAACGCCTGCACCACCCGCACACCGGCCAGATTCTCCTGGAGTGCCGTGTTGAGTGCGCCGAGACGCTGCTGAATCTGATCGAAGAGCGGCCGCACAACGTTCATGAAGAAGCCGATGACTCCGACCATCAACGGAACGGTCAACAACACGAGCAGCGCCAGTTGCCAGTTCATCAGCAGCATTGCGCCAATGCAGCCAATAATCAACGCCGCAGCATTCAACAGTTGCAACAACCCCATGCCGATGAAGGTGCGCACCTGCTCGACATCGCTGGTAATGCGCGTCATCAACTGCCCGGTTTGCGCCCGGTCGTGGTACGAGAAACTCAACCCCTGGATTTTGGCGAAGAGCGTGTTGCGCAGATCGTAGGCGACCGCCTGCGACGCCTTTTCGGACCAGAAGCCAGACGTGAAACTGAACATACCGCGCACGAGCGCAATTCCCACCAGCGCCGCCGCCAGCCACACCAGTGCGTTGGTATTGCGTTCTGCGATTCCCTGATCGATCAGCATGCGCAGCACCTGCGGCGTAACCAGATTGGCGACGGCCGCGAGCGTCAGGCTGATAAACGCGCCAACCGATAATCTCCAATACGGCTTCAGGAAGGTCAACGAACGGCGAAGTGGAATCATCGGGTCTCTCCTGATACTGGCTCAATCGGCATCGAGCAGGCATGATCGACCAGTTCGCGCAACGCGCTCAATCCTTCGTGGAGATGCACGCGCTGGCGTTCATCGAGTTGTTCGATCAGGCGTGCAGCGGCTTCCCTGGCTGCGTCGCGGATGGCGATATGTGCGGCATAACCGGCAGGGGTCAGGCGCAGCACCACCTTCCGTCGGTCGTCTGGCGCGGTTGTGCGCTCCACCCACGTGCGCTGCACCAGCACATCCACCGTGCGCGACATTGATGAGGGCGTCACCTGATGTGCCGCAGCAAGTTCGCTCAGACTCCACGGGCGCGCCGCCAGCATGGCCAGCATGCGCATCTGCCCCATCGTCGGCATATCATCGGAGCCGTGCCGTTGACGCATTGCGCTCCCGATGGAGCGCATGACGCCAGGAACAGTGTCGAGCAGCAGCACAGCGCATTCGTAAGCGGAAGGAGCCATCGGAAATCGATGTACCATACAATAATCAGATAGTGCAACTATACACTCGTTTCCGCCGGATGTCAAATGGATGCCAGGGTGCGAGGCAAGGGACACGAGGTGAAGGGTTGAAGCGTTCCACGTTGAACGTTGAACATGGGTAGGTGGCGAATGCGGATGAGCCGGTTGCAGCCACGATGTTCAGACGCCCGGTTCACGTGGAACAGCGCGCGTCCATTGGCAATATTGTGCGAATGACCCGTGTTTCGTATCAGTTCTCGGGTCTCGGTGCTTACAAAACTGGTATAATGCCCACGAGACGCGCCAACTCGCATGACTCGAGGACACTGCTATGATCGTCCTGGTGGCACGCTATGTCTGCAAACCCGGTCTGGGTGACGCCGTCGAGGAGGCGCTGAGCCGGATGGCGGCGCTGGTACGGCGGAACGAGCCGGGATGTCTGCTCTACCACTGCTGCCGATCTCAGGAAAACCCTGATGTATTTCTTCTGTATGAGCAGTATGCAACACACGCGGCGCTTGCAGCACACCGCGATACGCCGCACTTTCAGAAGATCATCGAGGGTGAGATCGTTCCAATGCTGGAAAAACGCGAGCGCGAATTCTACTCGTTGATTTCCTGATACGCTTGCATGACAACGCGTTGCGTGCTACCATACATGGCAAGGGGCCGCTAGCTCAATGGCAGAGCGCGTCGCTCATAACGACTGGGTTCCAGGTTCGAGTCCTGGGCGGCCCACCATGGCGCCACAGCGCGTGCCTCTTCAATCTCCCACCTCTCACTCACACGTCTGATTCTCGAAGAACCGGCAGCGACGAAACAGCAGATCGCCGGCCAGCCTGAGAGCGCGGAGCGGCGCTTCCATCTGCCAGCGCCACACATCGGGCCAGGTCAACCCGCGCCGCAGGTTTGTCTCGGCATTGAAAATGGTCGCGTTCAGTACCAGACCAAAGTTCCAGGCAATCAAAATAACGGCAGGCAAAAGAATGCCGAATCTGCCAATCCGTCGGATGAGCGCATCATTCAAGAGCGCCAGCCCAACGACAAAGATTGGGGTACATTCAATCAATCGCCGAAAGCCGAAGGCGCCGGTCAGGTGCCAGGTGGTCCCAAACGCGCCATTAATCCAGGTCTGTGCCAGAAACGTCATCGTAAGCGCAACCGTCAACAGGCGATCCCGGCGCCAGAGCAGCGTCATTCCGATCAGTCCCAGACCGAGCGCTGGACTCCAGACGAGCGCGCCACGGCTGAACGGCGGAAAGGTAGCGGTGAAATCGCTCGCGTCAGGACACCAGAAATCCGGCGCAGGATTGAAGTCGATCAGAGTATCGATAAAATGCGGGCTGCACCAATTGATCTTACCGCTCACTTCACCCGCCGGGCGCGGCGCGCCGTTGAGGATCTGATAGACAAGGAGTTGCGGCGTGATTGCCACGGCAAATGTAGCGATAAACAGCGCGTGGCGCAACGCCAGGCGTCCAAACGCCCTATACAGGCGGGGCTGAGGCCCGCTCCTGCCCGTGTCGGACCTGCCCCCGTCCGCCCCCGTTCCACTCGTAGCTGCCCCGCCGTTCTGCACGAGACGCGCATAGCGCCAGAGCGCCTCGATCACCGGCGCCAGCAGAAACAACCCCAATTGCTCACGGGTCATTGTCATCAACCCACCGACCAGCCCAAGCGCCAGCCATCCCCGCCATCCGCGCTCTCGTTCTGCTTCCGCTTCGCTGCGTCCCCATTCTCGCGTTTCGTACCAGATCGTCAGGAACAGCGCTGTGAGAAACAGACCGGTAGCATGCGCGAACGGCATCTGAACATACATGTAGAACACCAGCGGCGACGCCAGCCAGATTGTCGCGCTTGCAAGAGTTGCTGCAAAGCCCGACGCAAAGCGGCGCGCCAGGCGATAGGAGAGCAGCACCCCCAGCAACCCATAAAGCGCCGAGGCATAACAGACGGCATAGATATACGGCGCCGAAAATCCATCCGCGGGAATGCCTGCACCGAACAGATTGGCGAGATGCACCAGCGCATCTGCCAGCAGAAAGAACGGCGCCCACACGATCGCCGCGCCAACCGGCGCAATGTTGCCGTACAACCCGGTTACGGGGCGGATGCGGTTGGGTTGGAGCAGACTCCCCTCGATGCCTGATCGCGGATTCAGTTCTGCAAAGCGGCGGTAATCGTTGGCAAAATCGAGGTCGCCGTCGAAGCGAAGCGAGCGCAGATAGACGTAATATTGCACCTCATCGGTCGCATAGACCCGCGGGGTCGCCAGCGGTAACAACAGCGCAAACAGCGCCATGAGCGCCAGCAGACCGCGATCAGCGCAGACGCGCGAGGTTATTTGCCTGACGCGAATGGTCAATACCGACATCATCGAAAAACCACATCCATGACACCGAAGAAGGGGCAGGTCTGAGACCTGCCCCTTCTTCGGTGTGGTCTCAGACCCGCCCCCGTACAGGCAGGTCTGAGACCCGGCCTCCACCGGCGGGTCTGAGACCCGGCCTCCACTGGCGGGTCTGAGACCCGGCCTCCACCGGCGGGTCTGAGACCCGGCCTCCACCGGCGGGTCTGAGACCCGGCCTCCACCGGCGGGTCTGAGACCCGGCCTCCACCGGCGGGTCTGAGACCCGGCCTCCACCGGCGGGTCTGAGACCCGGCCTCCACCGGCGGGTCTGAGACCCGCCTCTCCTACCGTGCGATGATCGGCAACCGGATCGTCACGACCTCATACCCCGGATCGAGGTGCATGGTCGTCACATAGGTTTCGGCGCTGGCGTTGCCGGCGCCATCGAGCGCCTTGACATACACGCGGTAGGTTCCATCCTTCGTCAGGTCCGGTCCGAACCCGTTCGTCGGCGATGAAGCGGTGCGATCCAGCACGCCATCGAACAGGTTGAACCGCACCCGCGCGCCGGCGGCGGCATTGCGCACCTCAATCGGCTGCCAGCGCAAATTATCGAACGTCAACCCGCCGCTTGGCAACGGCGGATACGCGGTTTCGGCATTGGCGCCCTTTCCAAGATATTCAACCGCAATCCACAGCCCCCAGAACTGTTTGGTCGGATCACTCGTGTTCGGCGGGGTCTGGACGTTGACATAGCCGCGCGTCGGGGATGACTCGCCGCGCCGGTACAGGTTGTCGGTGACGACGATGGTATTGATGATCAGGTCGCGCATGATGCTCAGCGTATTCGTGTCGGTCGTCAGATTGGTCCCGCTGAGGTTCATCACCGGACGACCTTCGCCGCCGGCGCCGGGCGGGTCGTAGACCATCCGGCGTGGGAGGGTGAACGAGTTTCCGGCGCGGTCGAACACCTGCACCTTAAACAGCGTTTCGCCGGGGTTGAGCGTCGTACTCGGCGCCTGCGGCGGCACGCTCAGGTTGCCGGCGAAGGTCCCTGTGATAACGCCACTCTGATGCATGGTGTCGTTCTCGAACAGGACTTTATACTCTTTCAACCCGGTGCAATCGCCGATATCGGCGATGCGCAGGTGCATCTGATTGATGCGCGTATATCCTGGATCTCCAGCCGAAGCGCCTTCGCTAAACAGATCGCCTGCTGGCGCCACCGGAGAGAACGTCGAAGCGATAACGCCAAACATCTTCGGATTCATCACATCGACGGCGGCATCGACCGGCGTCCCGGCCGCCTGCGGATCGGCGATGAACGTCACGCTGCGCCATTGCGGATCGAACTGACTGCGATTGTTGGCGCGCAGTTGGACATTGACCGTCTGCGTGCACTGCTCAAGGTTCGTGATCGGCACATTGTAGGCGCCGGACCACGGCGCCGCCGGCGCATTCGGGTCCTGCGCGTTGAGCGTCACCCGCTGCTCGGCGGGCGTGCATCCCGTCGAGGGGGTGATCGTCCCGCTCACTGTCGGATCGCGCACCACCGGAGGATTCGTCCCTGGCAGGGCATTGCCGATGGTGATGGATTGCGCCAGGCAGTTGTCGCCCAGAGAACGGAAAAGGTAGTAGCGCGTCGCCAGACCGCTCCCGCTGAAGTGCTCGGTCACCCCATGCCCATAGGCAAAATCGGTGACGGTCACTGCGCCCATGCCAGCGACAACGAACGCGCCCGGATCAACGACTCGAAATCCCCACGAGCCATCAGACCCCTGACGCGCATAATAAATCTTCCACCCATCGCCGCGATTGCCGACCCAAAAGACGTGCGCGTGACCCTGCGGATCGACGTTGATCGACACCGTCCCGTATGCTCCTGCGCGATCCAGTTGGGACACCGGAAAGTCGCCCGAATCATTCTCGCGCGCAAAGTAAATCCGGTCTTCAACGGCGCGCCATGCGACCCAGATGCGGTTGTCGGGACCGAACGCAATGGTTGGATCGGCGAGGTAGAACTGATTATCCAGGACGCGACGCTCGGTGAAGCCCGATCCGTTCCAGACGCCGACATAGATATCCCCGTCAGAAACCGCATAGGCGACCGCCATGCGACTTCCGTCCGGCGAAACCGCCACCGCCGGATGCCCAAACGACTCACGTCCGGAGACGAGGTTGGTCGCCGACCAGCCCCCGCCGCCGGTCATGTCGGTCGTCGTGCGATAGCGATAGCGCCCGTCCTGATTCCAGACCACCCACAGGCGACTGTTCGACGCCGCCACATGCGGGTAGACGCGAAAGCCGCCGCCGCGCAGAACGACCTTGCGATCACTCGGATTCCACTCGGTTCCGTTGCTTGAGCTCCAGAGGTAGATGGTTTGGTCTCCGGTATTGTTCCCGACGACATAGACTCGACCGTTCGGTGCAATCGTAACATCCGACGAGGCATAGTTCGGCTGCCCCTGCGCCGGACCGAGCGTTACCGGAGCGGTGAAGGCGAGCGTCCCATCCGCCGGCTTCCGCCAATAGCGGGTAAAGTTGTTATCGCCGCTTCCGGCGCTGCCGGCGAGATGAACCGCATCCCCGCGCCCCCGGATTTGAGGAGACTTGACGTTCCCCGACTCGGGAACGGTTGTCTGACCGATGAAGTCAATCGCCGGCGCCTGCGCCCAGGCGACCCGCTGCGCTCCCGGCGCCCCCCACGCGCTGACGGTCAGCACAAGGATCGTCAGCGCGAACAGCATACGATTCATAGCATCCCTCATCGTGTCGCCATCCCTGGCGGCGCGTCCGACCGACAGACGGCGCCAACCAAGATGGTCGCGTCGTTGCTACGGTTGGGTAATCGTCACAGTATCGAACACCATGCCGCCAATGGCGCGCGTGTACAACCCGGCGGCGCCGGATGTCAGGCGCGCATCGCGCGTCTCAATCGTCATCTGACCGTTGAAAAACGCCTGCAACCGATCGCCGTTGACACTGAACATGATCGTGTTCCATCGGCGTGGTTCATACCCCGGCGCATCGAGGCTCGCCAGAAGCGTCACCGTCCCATCGGAGACGCGCTCGATCTGGTGCTTTGGGCGGTCCTCATACCCATTCCGAATGATTCGATAGCGGTAGTATGATCCGTCCTGATAGCGCGCGATCAGTCCGACATTGGCATTGTCCTGATCGTAGAAACCGGCGCTGATGGTATAGTCGCTCCAGGACGCATCGCCGATGAGCGCTGCCGTTTCGTGGATGCTCGGATCGCGCAGCGGCGGAACCGTTCGATCCTGACGCAACACGCCATCGACGACAACCCACAGCGCTCGTCGTTCCGCCGGTGCCTCCTCGAGATCGACGATCCGCCAACCGTTCAGCGCATCGGACCCCTCGAATGACGCGGTTGCCAGGGTCGCGCCGGACTGCGGCGCTGTGACGTCCGCAGGCGCCGGAGGAGCGGGCGGAACCGTCGGGGTCGGCGGAACGGTCGGCAGAATCAGAATCGGCTCCTCCGTCTGACTCGACGATGTCGGTGCGCTGAGCGCGAGCGCCGATGCCAGCAACAGCACCGTCAGCGCGGCAATGAGCAGTGAAGAACGTGATTGTTTCATAGATTGTGTGCATCGCCCGTCACATCATGAGGGACGCTGCGATGCTTCCTCCTTTCATCAATAGCGGGAAAAACAGTGCGCCCGTGAATGAATGGTTTGCAGGAGAGAAAAGATTCTCTGCGCAGTTTGACAGGCTCACGATGACGAGGACCCAAGATGATAGAGAGACGCATATGCAGGATTCTCGAAGGACGAGGTGAGATGCCAGCGATCATGTCGATAGCCTTCAGATTATGGCACACGATGGCAGAGGTTGTCAAGGCGCTATCGGCAATCTCCGCCACAGTTGGAGATCATACCCTCGATCGGTGCGAATGGTGATCAGTTCATACTGCTGCTGCAAAACAGCCGCCCCGCCAAAATAGTCCTCCCAGAAACGCGGGATATAGGTCGGCTTACGAACATTGAGCACATACTCAGGATCGCGTTTCTCATGTCCTGCCGGACCGCTCCCCATTCCCTCCACCGCCACCCGCGCGATGTGCCGGTCGGTCAAACCGTGCAGGTCAATCGTTTCACGCTGTGAATAGTAGGCAATCGCGCCGATCCCCGCTGCTGCAACGCTCGCATCCGGCGGTGTATTTCGATTGAGCCACAGACCCAGATCTGCCCATATCCAGACGCTTTCATCGTTTCCGATCACCCGCTGCTCCAGCGCCTCGCCACGGTTCAATCCCAGCCATGCCGCTATCGCCACCGCAACTGTCGCGGTTGCATACGCGAGCCGCGGCGCACGACGCGCAAGAGCGCTAAGGGTCAGGGCAGAGAGACCGGTTATGATCAGAATCGCCAGCAATGGAATGATCGGCGCAAAGAATCGTTCCCCCGGAAAATGATCGCCTCCAATGGAGATAATGTAGGCCGTGTAGGCAGTACAAATCAGCCAGAGATACCCCGTCGGCGTCATCAGCGCATCGTGCCATTGGTTCCTCGAAGAACGATCAGCAAACGCCGCCAACGGCGCCGCAGCAGCGAAAAGCAGGAGCGGACCGCCGAAAATCAACGCAAAATCGACAGCGTAATCCAGCCCGCGCAGCCACTGCTGCGCTCCTCCGCCGGTCTTCGCATAGAACGTGTTGGGAAGGAGATCGCCGTAATATTGCCAACGCCAGGCGAAGTACGGCGCAAACAGACTGAGAAACGCCACAATGAGCGGCGACGCTGATCGCACGGCGGATTGTGCTCGCATGATCAGGGACTCGCCGGTCTTCGACTCATTGCGCAGGGCAACGAAGAACCGGTGTCCAACCGTTAACCCGAAAACCATAACCCCCTCTGGTCGAGTCAGCGCCGCAAGAGCGAAGATTACGCCGGCGAAGAGATACCACTGTGAGCGTCGAGTTCGATACGCCGATA
Source organism: Roseiflexus castenholzii DSM 13941 (assembly GCF_000017805.1). Lineage (GTDB taxonomy): Bacteria > Chloroflexota > Chloroflexia > Chloroflexales > Roseiflexaceae > Roseiflexus > Roseiflexus castenholzii. Next base: position 3,230,996 of record NC_009767.1, read on the forward strand.
GATACATGCCACAACCCAGCAGGATGAGGAGCGTAAAGAACCCTGTCTCCATACCGGCGCCTCGCGCGGTATACACGAGCAGACTCTGGCTGCTTGCCGCCAGGAGCGTGGCGGCAAGCCCCCACCCTGGACCGATCAGCGGCACTGCGATACGGTAGGAAACCAGAGTGATCGCCAGACCGATGACGATGCCGGCGGCATATCCCCAGAACACCGGATCGCCGCCGAGCCGGATGGTCAGCGCTGCGAGCATTGTCCAGAGGAAATTCGTGTATCCCTCGACCCGTTCACCAGGATTGAAGACCAGTCCATGCCCGGCGACCAGATTGCGCGCGTAGTGGAACGAAATGAAGGCATCATCGGTAAACGCCAGCGGCCAGATGACACCGCTGTAGCCGACTAGCGCCGTCAATGCCGCCAGCCCGATGCGCGCCGGTGTCGCCTGTGCGATAAAGACGCTCAGCGCAGCGGCCGTCAGGGTGGGGAATGCAAACCAGGTACATGGCAGGGCAGTCGGACGATAGAGCGTTGCAGCCGTCATTAGTGCCAGCGTGTGAATTGCAACGACCGCCAGTGCGGGCCAGCGCGCAGCGCGTCGGCGAATGCTTCCCCACAGAACCATCAGACCCACGGGAGCGCCAAACGCCAGTATCCAATCGAGCGCCGGAGTCGGCTGAATGACCAGACGACTCACCAGCAACCCCAGATCACGGTTGTCGTCAGCAGGGCGAAAGGGACGCGTGGAAAACCCAAATCGCATGCCCGCGTCTCCTCCTGCTGGCGCGAGAAGAAAACGGTAGGTGCGCGCTTCACGATCCGGAGTGACTTCCGTGAGCAACCGGTCATTCAGCAAAAAGCGGATGGGTTGCGGTCCTTCCGGATGAAGTGATTGCGCTGTCAGCGTTATCACATAGGTTCGCCCACTCTTGTGGCGGAGCGGCAGACGCGCCTCAGCGCTGCCCGCCGACCAGCGGTAGGTGAACGAACCATTCTGCTCGACCCCATACCAACCCCTGCCATCAAGCCTGTCGCGTGCTTCATCGAACGTGTATCGCACTGGATTGTGTTGCACGACGATCAGGTAAGCGGCACAGAGCGCAATAAGAACCGCAAGGATAAGAAGTTCACTATAGATGGCGTATCTCGCCCGACGGGGTAATCCTGCCGTTCTATCGGTCAAATGAGATTGTCCTAATGAGCGAATCATATGTTTCTTTGCAGCGAAAGCGCAATGTAGCGCGAGCAGTGGAAGGATGGAGCGTTTCCCGTATTCTACATCTTCTGTGCCAGTGCATCGATGCGCCGCTGAATGGTTTGCAGATGAGCATCAGAAACGACAATACTGATCAATCGCGCCGGAAGAGCCGGATCGGGCATCGCATTTGCGCGCAAAAGCACACGATGTTCGCCAGGGGGCAGAAGCAGGTGGATCGACAATCGGACGCCTGCTGGTTCGACAAGCCGATCACCCAGCAGATGCTGATCAAACAGCAGCATAACCTGACGCGCTTCTGCGTAGGATCGCACGTCGAGCGACAGACGAACCGGCGCATCGTGCTCCCCGGCATTCACCAGCACGATTTCCCCCTCCGGTCCCATCCAGCGCCAGCGCCGATCGCCGTCTCGCTCTTCGGTATGCCATCCATCGCCGAATGATGCGTATGCAACTGTCCCCGAATCCATTGTCGGCACACGGTATGCGCTCAACTCCTCGTCTGCGTACACCGGCGCAAGATCGCCAAGCGCCTGCCGCAGCGCCGCCTGAAGCTCCGCACGACGTTCCGGCGCGACCCACGCCCAGTGGATGATGATATGACGCACGCCATAGGCATTGAACTCCTTCAATCGGTTATCTGCTCGATCAACAAAGAGATGGGTATCGTCAGGTCGCATTGTCCAGAGTTGACGCACCCCCGGCGCCTGTTCGACAAACCGGTAGCGCGGCGGACGTGAGACGAATCCGCCGACTAACGGCTGCCCATGCACGATCTGCGCCTTGAGCGGCAGGCTGGCTTCGAGCAACGGCGGTATCTCGATAACCGCTCCGGGAACGGCGGATATCTGGGCGTAGTAGGGATGGATACGGAATGGGAAGAGCGACCAGTGTGGCGGCGCGTACTCGAAAGCGATGGCTGCCAGCGTCACTCCCGCCAGCAGATACCCGTGGCGATGAGTCGCCCGCTGACGTAACGCCTGAAGTCCAAGCGCCGCGAGCGGCGCCAGCATCAGAGTTGCAATAACGACAAAGTGACTGGGACGACGCGCCAGTTCCAGTCCTGGCAGCGCCAGCAGAATCTGATACGGCAATGGGATCGCGGTCCGCGTTGCGCCGATGTGA